>JAGCWT010000064.1 GCA_017961705.1 Treponema sp. | reverse complement strand
ATATTATACTTAGAACCGGAAGTAAGTTCGAGGTGCGACCATTCCGCAAGCCTTCAACAAAAGAACTTGCAGAATGTGCAATAAATCAAAAAGAGGAATCAGGAGCGGCTTAACCTATTGACAAAAAACATAGGAAGCTCAATGACCGTAGGTGCCGAATTTATTAGTCAGTTCCGGCACTAGAAAACTGAGTTTTTAAACTGTCAAAAAAACAAGGTAAATTTTGGCGTTTTTGTCAAAAACACAAAAAAAATCATTACTGGCCGTAGCGCAGGACAAGTTCGCCGCGGTCGCCAACGCCGGTCTTTTCGTAGATGATGGAGATGTAGTTTTCTACGGCGCGCTTTTTTATGTTCAGGCGGTTTGCAATTTCATCGTTGGAAAGGCGCTGCAGGAGAAGGTCCATCACTTCTTTTTCGCGGCGGGTAAGGGCATCGGTAATCTTGTTGTATTTTATAAGGTTGGTCTGAAGTTCCGCCTGGATGAATTCACCGCCACCGTTTATTTTTTCCATGCAGTCAAGGAGTTCCTCGGAACTGGCATTCTTTGAAATATAGCCGCTTGCACCGCTGTCCATGGCATTCTGCACCATGCCTGCCGCAAAGAACATGCTGTACACAATTACCCTAACGTCCGGGTAAAGCGAATGGATTTTTTGAATAAAGTCAAAGCCGGTGTTCTCTCCGTAAAAGTTCAGGTCGCAGATAAGGACAGAAGGTAGCATCCCCTCTTTTTGCATACGCTCAAAATCCTGGTAGGCCTGCTCATGGGTTCCAGAGTCTCCCAGGCAAACCCAATCAGACTGAGCCATAATCCAGTTCCTTGTTCCAGACCGAAGCATCTCGTGGTCATCAATAATATAAAATGTCTTACGCATTACAACACCACCTTTATCTGTGTGCCACAGTCTGCTTCCGAGCGGTAAACAACACTGCCACCCAAAAGCTGAACCCGTTCCACAATGTTCCTTATTCCAAAATGCAAATCTTTTATGTTAGAAAAAATTCCGCCGTTAATCTGTTCAACCATTTCTTCGCTCATTCCAACGCCGTCATCTGATATGATGATTTTTAGCTTGCCGTCCGTATCCTTTCTGAACAAAACAGTAACCTCGCTTGCGTGGGCATGCTTTTGTATGTTCTGAAAAGCTTCCTGTATTATGCGGTAAATGCTCATAAGCTGTACGTCGCTCCAGACAGAAAAATCAACAGTGTCCTCTGCAACTATGCGGAGGTCAAAATTATCGCCAGTGCCGTTAAAAATCTTTCCGGCCAAAAGTTCAAGCGCACCAATCATGTCGTCAGCGGATATTGCGGGAGGAGTAAGGTTGTAGCATAGCTTACGGATGTCTTCTATGTTCTGGTTCTGGGTACTGATAATTTTTTCTGCGGCTGCCGTGTCCGAAAGGTTTTCCGCAAGCAAAGAAACGTAGCGCATACTCTGGGCAACAGTGTCGTGAAGTTCCTGCGAGATGCGCTTTCGTTCTGCTTCCTGCACTTCTATTGAATGGCGCAAAAACTGCTCCGAGTTGTAGATAATTTTGTCGCGCTTTTTTACTTCACGGGCATTAAGAAAAATAAGGATAACGCTGGTTATAATAATAGCGGCAAGAAGCCACACAAAATAGTCAAAAATCTTTTGGTGGGTTTCTTCAAGCACGTAATTCTGGTTGTAAAGATAGGAAAGCATGCTCAGGTTTATTTTGCGCCCCTCGTCGTAAATCAAAAGGTCATTACTTTCACCCGATTCAATCATCGAAAGGATTTTTTCTGATGCATCACGGCAAATTTCAATCTGCTCATTTGTCTGGGCATGAAGCTCTGGATATGCGTCGAATGATTCAGGCTCAAATTTTTCAAGCTCGACAATGAAGCTCCTGCATGAATCAGCATCTTTTTTTTCGTTGAATTTTTTCCATTCAAGATAGAGAGTCTTTGAGTCGTGGATTCCTGATGCATTTTTCTTGCCACAGGATGCAAGGGAGAGAATCAAAAGACTTGCCATAAGGAATAAGGGTAATTTTTTCATGCTCATTCGTTGTAACCGCCAGCCTTATCGCTGCCCCCCCTAGACAGATGTTTAGTATACAAGATTGAAAATCCGAATCCGGCAAAAGTGGTGATTATCCTGTCCAGAACAGTAATTGGAATGCGGCCAAGGATGCTTGAAGCAAGCACGCCAAACTGGTCTCCGGTAAAAGCAAAAATTATTTTTTCCACATCAAGGCTTCTTGCGTTCATGTTGTAGGCAAAGAAATTAATGAGTCCAGAGATTACGCAGCTGCAAAGGGCCGCACAGACGCTTGCCGTAAGTATGTAAAGGAAGGTAAAGTTGACGCTCTTTTTAAGCTTGTCCTTCTTGCGCACAAAGAGCCAGGTTACAAGGATGATTGCAAGTGCGGAAAGTGAATAGAGGTAGACAAAATCTGTGGAACCGTAAACGGTTTTCATCTTTATGCAGACAATCGAAACATTCAAAATATAGACGAACAGGGATGCTATGGGGCCATAGACAAAAAGAACTGCCATTGCAAAAGTCATATCAAAGAAAAACGGCACGTGCAGAACGTCCTGGAAAAGCGTCTCCGTCAAAAAATCAAGAAGGCCTGCTATAATAACCACAAGAGCAATTTTAAAAAAGATCTTTGTCTTTTCTTCCATTTTTTATCTCCATTGTTTTATTCATTCTAACACATTCTAGCAAAAAAATATATAAGCGCTACAACAAAACGACCCCCAGAAAAGCAACTTTCCGGGGGCAAGAAGTTTTTTTTAAATACTATTATTTGGCATTCTTGCAGCAAGAAATATCTTTTTCGTAATAATTGCCCTTGTAGCCAGATTCGTTCAGCTTTTTGCGGAGGGCAACTGTCATGGTTCCCCAAGAGTTGCAAGATGAAAATGCACCGTTGCCGTATACCACAGGTGTATCGCGGCTTGCAATTTCAACGTCCTTGAGCGGGTTGCTTGCAAATGCGTGGTAGCCTGCATTTTTTAGGCTTGCAGGAATATTGAAGTTTGTGATGTTGCAGCTGGAAAATGCGTAATCACCTACAGAAGTAATGCCTTCGTGAAGTTCAACACTAGTAAGTCTTGTTCCGCTAAAGCAGCTTTTGGAAACGCTTGTAAGTCCCTGCGGAAGTTTTACGCTGGTAAGATAAGTATCTTTAAAAGCAGATGCTTCTATTGTTGTAACGGAAGAAGGCAAGGTAACTTCTTTGAGTGAACTGCCATTGAATGCAGATGCCCTTATTGTAGTAACGGATGAAGGAAGCACAACGGATGCAATGTTCTTGACTCCTGAAAATGAACTTTCACCGATTGTTGTTACTTTGTAGCCTTCAATTTCTTCCGGAACAATAACGTTTCCGCGGGAGCCAATATATTTCTGGATAACAACAGCGGAACCGTCAACGGTTGTTTCATAGATAAAGTCAGAAGCGGCATTTGCGTCTTTTGTATCCACAATCTGAATTTCAACAACCTCTTCCTTTTCGCCGTCCTTTGTCTCCTGGGCAGAAACCTTTGTCTTGTCTGCCTTTTTGCCTTTGCCGCAAGAAAGCAAGGTCACGCTTACAAGCACCACCGCAAGTGCAGCGGCAACTTTTCCAAAGCCTGTGATTTTCATAAAATACTCCTTTGCGTATAAGTTCGCCAACCTGGTTTTACCAGATGTTTTTAAACTCGTCCGAGTTCCATTCAATAGGAACGTTTATTGTAAGAAGCTGTATCTTTTTACCGCTTCCACGTTCAACCGTAAATGTCAATGTAGCTGGTGCCGGGATTGTTAGCAAATCGCCTGCGCCAATCTTGGTTTCTTTTCCCGCTTCATTGGTCATTACAATCGATTTGATTGCATCCTTTGTCTTTAGACCGCTTTTTCCCATAGCTGATTTTTTAACCTTAAAGGATTTTATTGTTGCCGCATCTTTGGATTCTTCAAACTCAGCAACGCATACCCACTGTTTATCTACAAGGCCTGCAAGATTTGTATGAAGATTTCCGCTGTGGAATGCCAAGATGCATTTTAAATCAACTATGTCCTTTACGGTTTTCATTTCTTCCATGTCCCATTCAACAGGAACTCTTACGACAAAGGTCTTTGCCTTTTTGCCTTTTCCACGTTCAACTGTAAATGTCACGGTACAAGGAGACGGAACCTTAAGCAAATCATTGCAGCCTAGTTCAATCTCAGCTCCATTCTCCTTGCTCGCCACAATCTTTTTGATTACATCATTCTTCTTAAGTCCGTTGTCTTTGCATACGGATTTTTTTGCCCTAAAGGATTTTACAGATACAATTCCATTTGACTCTTCAAACTCTACGTCTCCAGTCCAACCATCCTTTAGTTTGCATGCAAGATTTGTATGGAGGTTGCCGCTTTGCAATGCAAAATTGCATTTAGACTGCAGCATATCTTTTGTATTTGCGAAAAGGTAGGGATTTTTGGATGTGGCATACAATTTATATTCAATTCCACAGACTTCCTTTACGCAGGCAAGGAAATCTTTGTCGTTCATTGTATAAACTTTGCCAGAAGAATTCTTTACAGTAAATGTACTGCTATTGTAATTGTAGGCAGTACCAGACAAATAAATCTTGAACAACTGTTTTGAACCGTCATCCTCCACCTTGGCATTTTTTTCAGCCTCATCAATGAACAGCTTTACAGCATCATTCCGTGCCTTATTATACGAACTTGATTCATCTTTTGTTACGCGGCGGCTAAGATATGCAGAACTACTAGTGCTTCCATTCATATTGTACTTTGTTCCAGTTTTTGCTTCTACAATCTTTAGGAAGCTGCCATAGTAAAGCTCCCACAGTGCATTTCCTTCTGGATCTTTGAATATGAAATTCAGATTTTTATACACATCGGAAGACAGAGGTATTTTAAACTGAATATTTGAATCGTCCCTTACTACGCTTCCTTTTTTCTCCAGTTTTTCCAAGTAGGCAGGAAGGTATAGCGTACAGTCAAAATCCATAAGCATACTATCCCACTTGTCTTTTAGGGAGGATAAATTCACATCCTTAGAAATCACATTTTGGAAATTATCAACAACTTTTTTAACGTTCTGCCTGTTATTGGTCTTTACAGCTTCGTTGTATTTTTCAAGATATCGTTTTTCTTCGGCATTGCAATACAGTGTTCCCCAGTCATACTTTGTAAATCCCGATTCTTTTTTGCCTATAGCAGCGAATGACTTTGCATCGCTATATTCATTCCCGGACAAAGAATTGCTATACATAGAAAAGCACCACTCTTCTTTAGCTTCAATCTGTCTTTTTTCCCATTGGCTTCTATTATAAGAACACTTACCAATGTATTCACTTGCCACGTCAAGAGCCTTTGAAAAGTCTTTAGAATCGGAGGCTTTTTTATAGTCATCAAGATATTTTTTCTCAAAATTGGCAGCAGCCGTATTGAACCTTGCCAACCAGTCATCGCTTTTGTATGAATAGTTATTGTAGTATTCCGCTGCACACCCCTTAGCTTTTTCCCAGTCACTGGCATTCATGGCCTTATTATATTCTACCAGATATTCAGATTCTTCAACCACAGCGGCATTACGAACCTTTACGGGTCTTAATGTAGCAAGCTTTATCTGTCTTCCAGAGAAATAATCTGCCAGAGTATGGTTTGCAAAATCATTGTCAGAAATGTATAAAGCCTCAAAGCCTTTTGGGATAACGACATTTGTAAGGCTGTCGCAGTTTCTGAAAATTCCTTCACCAGAGCGCCACCAATTGCCCTCCGGATTATTCGGATCTATAGCTTTACCAGCAAAATATACGCGGCCACTGGGGAATGTAACAGTTTTTAGCTTGGGACAATTCTGAAAAGCCGACATAGAGTCCGTGCTACCACCTTCGATGGTGCATCCCTTGGGAATCGAAATGGATTCAATCTGGCTTTCACTAAATGCATCGTGTTCTATTCGTGTTACGGAAGATGGAATTGTTACAGACTTGGCTTTACAACATGAGAACATTCCAACCGAAATAGTCTTTAAGCCTTCCGGAAGTCTGATGGAAGGGAAATTTGAAGAGTCAAATGCGTATGGAGCAATTTCTTTAACGCTGTCAGGAATCCAGAGGCCAGCCGTACCATCCCCTTTAATAGCAAAGGCTGCAAAATCATCGGGTTTAGCGATTTTTGTCACAGGACGGCCTTCGATCTTGGCCGGGACTTCTATTACCTTGCCGTCGTATTTCTTTTTGTCATCATATCTGTCATACTTGAAGCGGATAATTATAACCTCTGTATTATCATCGTTAAACTTATAGTCAAAATACGATTCAGGAACAATAACTCGCCCTGATTTCTGAGCAAACACAGACAGAGCAAGACACAAAGCAATTACAGGTAAAATAAGTTTCTTCATACAGGATTCCCTTTATTTGTAATTAAAATTCCAAATATGCAAATATGACTGTTTTTCACAGAAAAGGAAGGCGCATATCTTTCCCAAGAATCCGCCATGTATAGCTTCTGCCTCTTTAAACATAAGGGAAGCAAAGAAACCACCAAAAATTCCTCCGATAACTATGTACCAAATTGTTGCAAGAATTCTTAGAGGAATTGGAGCGCCAGAATTTGCTTTCTCAAGTTTTTCGATTTCTTCAGATTCTACATCAGGGGCACAGTCCTCTGAACAAAATGGACCTGCGATTTTTTGTTTCCTTGTTTCATCTTTATAGATGAAATAAGCATACGCATTTTTCTCGATAAACTTTCCACATTTTACACAATTACAATTCTTTGCTACTGAAGCGCGACCAGAACCTCTCATTTTTTTTCTCCTCGTTAAGCACATTGGCTTTATGTTTTTATTTCACTCCCATGAAGGAATGTTAGACTCATTATAGGCATGCGTAAGAAAATAATTCCAGTGAGTTTTACCCACTGAATTTCAGTGAGTTTTCTCACTGATTTTTTTGGAAAAGAGCATTCCCATGATGCAAAAATTTTGAAAATGTGTTATTATATGCTTTGAAGGGGGCATTAACTATGAGCGCATGGGAACTACGAAATTTTGAAAATCAACTGACACTTCTATCCTATACAGAACAGCTTGCAATTCTTGATTTTTTATCAAATTTGTTGCAGAAGCGACAGGAAAATATTCCAAATGAGAATACAGAGCATGAGATTGAAAAAATAAATGCCGTCCTTGACAAAATTCCAGAAGCAGAACAAATGGAGTATTGCGATGCAGGACTGGAAAATGTAAGGGAGGCATTAAAAAATGATTCGTGGTGAAATATGGTAGATTGATTTTGGAGTTCCGCTCGGAAGCGAAGTCGGTTTTAGAAGACCTGCAATTATTCTACAAAATGATGTCCTTAACGGCAGCAAGCTAAAAACCGTTGTTGTTTTACCACTAACAACAAATACAACTTATGCAGACATTCCAAATAACATTCTCTTGGAAAAGGAGATTACAGGACTCTCAAAAGATTCCGTAACACAGCCACATTTAATAGTCCATGTTGACAGGAACCGTCTTTCTGAAAAAGTAAAAAAGTTAGATTCATCTATTTTGAAAAATGTTTTGCAAGGTGTAATTGCAACTATAAGCTAGTACTGTATACAATTAAACTTAGGCAGAGATGCAACTGGACTTTCTTGCAGAAAAAAACAAAAGCACAACTTAGTATCATGTGCCCGCAAAGCATCACTTCCCCTCAAAAGCCGTGTACAATTCCAATGCCACATGCGTTGATGGCAAAGAAGAGAACGAGAGCCACAATTAGGATTAATGAATTTTTTACCTTCATGAGCAAAGCCTATTCCTCCTAGCAGACAGATTACAAAAAGACTGATTACAATCTAAACTTTTTGGGAGACAAAAGAAAGTGAGTTTTACCCACTGAATTTCAGTGAGTTTTCTCACTGATTTTTTACCGTTCACAAATGCCAACATGAAATTGAAAGTCTAGCCTATTTTTTTTATAATAAATTTTATGCAGAAGATTTTTTTTGATTCACGGATATTGGATAAGGCGGCCAGGGATGCTTTTGGCCTTACGGAAGACATAATGATGGAAAACGCGGCCATGGCTTTGGAAAAGGAGCTAAAAAAAGATGAGGCAATTCTTATAGCAACTGGTTCTGGAAACAACGGAGGGGACGGCTGGGCTCTTGCAAGAAGGATTTGTTCGGCAGGTAAAAAGCTTACGGTTCTTGAAGCCTTGGAGGCAAAAAGTCCGGCTTGTCTTTTGCAAAAGGAGCGGGCACTCAAATGCGGGGTGAATGTTGTTAAGGCAAAGGATGCGGAAAATTTCTTGGATGAAAATGGCAGGGACTTTGACTGCGTGGTGGACTGCGTGTTTGGAAGCGGATTCCATGGTGAATTTGCGGATGGAATAAAATGCCTGATGAAAAAGCTGAATGCGCTTGAATGCAAAAAGCTTGCCTGCGACATACCGTCCGGGCTTGACTCTTACGGGAATGCGGCGGATGATTTTTTTGCGGCAGATCTTACCGTAACGATGGGGGCTTTAAAGCTTGCCCTTTTTAGCAGCACGGCAAAGGATGCTTGCGGGAAAATTTTAGTGGCAGACCTTGGCATTGACCGGGAATTGTTTGAAGGCGGAGCAGAAGAGTGTGCCATGCTTCTTGAAGAAAAAGACCTTACCCTTCCCCACAGAAAAAAGCAGAACGTGAACAAGGGAACTTTTGGCCACACTGCCATAGTTGCAGGGGAAAAGACAGGGGCAGCCCTTATTGCATCAAATGCGGCACTGCGCTTTGGTTCTGGGCTTGTTACCCTTGTGGCAAAGGATGCAGACAAAAAAAACATTCCCTGCGAGCTTATGGCATCTGACGACTTTCCTGCAAACACAAGTGCTGTGGGTCTTGGAATGGGGCTTGGAAGAAAAGAAGAAGACAGTGCGGCTTACCTTGACTTTCTTGAAAAAAATGAGGATATTCCCTGCCTGCTTGATGCGGACATTTTTTATTCACCAAGGATAAAATCCTTTCTGGAAAAAAGGAGTGCTTCTGGAAAAAATGCCAGCCTAGTTCTTACCCCCCACCCCAAGGAATTTTCTGTGCTGCTTGAAAACTGCGGTCTTGGGAAATATTCAACTGGGGAAGTTTGTGCAAATGCCTTTGAGCTTGCAAAAAAATTCTGCGCTAGCTTTCCCGGGGCAGTCCTTTTGCTTAAGGGGGCTGTGGTTCTTATTGCGGCAAAGGAAGATGAAGATATTAGAGTGTATGCAAACCCTTACGGTACACAGGCACTTGCAAAGGGTGGAAGCGGAGACGTTCTTTCTGGGCTTGTGGCTTCACTTTTGGCACAGGGATGGAGCGCAAAAGAAAGTGCGGTAAACGCATCCCTTGCCCACGCACTGGCTTCACGGCTTGCACCATGCGACTATGCACTTACGCCACTTGAGCTTATTAGGCATGTTGGGGAGCTTTAAAAGTAGAAAAGAAAGGTTTGCATAAAAAACCACGGCAGGGATTGGAGGGGCGCGTAGCGTTGCCGCAAGGCAATGGAGGCGAAGGCCGGAACCCCGGAAAGCCCCTACAAAATGGCCTCCTTGCCATTTTTAAAGACGGATTTTCTAACGAAAAGCAGCAAGCTCTCTATGCAAAGAATTGACGCGCCCTCCTTGGCGCTATGTGTTATGGAAAAATGGCAAGACTTTCTTTTTTTAAGCATTTGTAAAAAGAAAAAAGTGCCGCAAGAGAAAAATAAAGATATTTACAAAAAATAGTATGCCGGACAACAGATAACATTCATAGATGCTGAAACGAGTTCAGCATGACAGTGGACATGACTGTTCTACATGACGGTTAGAGTTATTCGATGAACTAGCGGCCGTTCTTTTTGTCTTCTTCGTTGGCGCGGGCAAATTCACCGGCGGCTTCTGCGGCAACTGCTTCGTCCGGAGAGTGCAGGTAATCGCATTCAGGATTGATGCAGCTCTTGTAGCTTCCGTTCTTTTTGTCGAACTTTTCTACCAGAGGCCACTTGCACTTGGGGCAGTAAACGTCGATTGGCTTAAAATGCGTAATGAATCCGCATTTGGGGTAATTTGTGCAGCCGTAGAATTCTTTTCCGCGTCCCTTTGTCTTTCTGGCAACGATGTCTCCGGTGCAGCCCGGCATTGGGCACTTTGCAAGCGGTATGCTTTTTGTGTTGTGGCATTCGGGGAATCCTGAGCAAGCCAAGAAGTAGCCGAAGCGTCCAAGTTTTTTTACCATGGGCTTTCCGCATTTTTCGCAGATGCGGTCGGTTGTTTCGTCCAAGGAACCTTTAAGGCTTTCCTGGTTTTCCATTACCTGGTCCACACGGTTTTTGAAGGGCTGGAAAAAGCCACCAATCATGTTGTTCCAGACCAGGGTGTTCTGCTCTACTTTGTCCAAGTCGTTTTCTACGTCCGAAGTGAATTTTTCGTTTATAACTTCCGGGAAGGATTCAACCAGTATGCGGCAGATTATTTTTCCAAGCTGGGTTGGAACAAGTTGCTTGTTTATGCGGGTTACGTAATAGCGGTCAAGGAGTACGGAGATGATAGGCGCGTATGTTGAAGGGCGGCCTATTCCCTTTTCTTCCAAGGTCTTTACGATAGAAGCGTCTGTGTAGCGGGCAGGTCCCTGGGTAAAGTGCTGCTCCGGGTAGAATTTTTGCGTGGCAAGTTTTTCGCCAACTTTTAGGGAAGGAAGGTTTCCAGTAACTTCTTCTTTTGATGAAAGAGTCTTTATTACGTTGTAGAAACCTTTTTCGCTAAGGCGGCTTGCACTTACGCGGAAGAGTGCATCACCGGCAGTAATGTCTACGCTTGTTGTCTTGGACTTTGCGTTGTTCATCTGGCTTGAGACAAAGCGTTCCCAGATTATTGAATAGAGGCGCAGCTGGTCATGGGTAAGGTATTCCTTTACGCTTTCCGGCGTGTATTTTACGTAGGTGGGGCGGATTGCTTCGTGGGCATCCTGGGCACCCTTTCCTACAGAGTATTCAATTTTTTCTGGCGGCAGTTCTGCGGGGAAATTCTTTCCAATCCAGTCGCGAACGTCGTCAATTGCTGTCTGAGAAATGCGGACAGAGTCTGTACGCATGTAGGTAATAAGACCAACGCGGGTTGAGCCAATCTGAATGCCTTCGTAAAGCTGCTGGGCAACCTGCATTGTCTTTCTAGAAGTAAAGCCCAGGCGGTTTGCCGCTGCCTGCTGCATTTTGCTTGTGGTAAATGGAGCCTTTGGCCTAACGGTCTTTTCGCTTTCCTTTATGTCGGAAACAAGGCAGTCGCTGTTTTGGATTACGCTTATTATGCTCTGAACTTCTTTTTCGCTCTTAAGCTCCGGCTTTGAACCCTTGTACTGAACAAGCTGGGCTGTAAACTTTGTCTTTCCCTTTAAGAAGTCTGCGTCAAGAGTCCAGTACTCTTCCGGGATGAAATTTGAAACTTCTTCTTCGCGGTCGCAAATAAGGCGGAGGGCTACCGACTGAACACGGCCTGCACTTAGTCCGTTCTTTACCTTTTTCCAAAGAAGGGGGCTTAGGTTGTAGCCAACAAGGCGGTCAAGTACGCGGCGGGCCTTTTGGGCGTTAACCTTTGCCTCGTCGATTGTGCCGGGATGCTTTACCGCTTCCTTTATGGCAACAGGCGTAATTTCGTTAAAGACTATGCGCTTGATTGGTGCGGATGTTTTTTCCGCAAGTGAATTGTAAAGGTGCCAGGCTATGGCTTCCCCTTCGCGGTCGTTATCAGATGCAAGGAGAACTTCGTCGGAATTCTTTGCGTCTTTCTGGAGTTCCTTAAGAAGCTTTGCCCTTCCGCGCACCGTTATGTATTCGGGCTGGAAATCGTTTGCTATGTCTATTGCAAGGCGGCTTTTTGGCAGGTCAATCAAATGCCCCATCGAAGCCTTTACCGTATAGGACGGCCCAAGGTAATGCTCTATGGTCTTTGCCTTAGCGGGAGACTCCACTATGACAAGCGTTTTCTTTGACTTTTTCTTAGCAGCTTTCACAGCCATTTGTACACCTCAAAACCAGCCCTTGCTAAAAAAGTTCAAGCTGTTCTTTATTTATAGTATTAGATCCGGGTTCTGACCCCAAGACCTTTACGAATTCTTCAAAATTCTGAACCACGCAAGCTCCGTCTTCTACATAAGAAGCGCATGTTCTGGCAGTCTTTGCAGGTGAAGCCCCTCCCCCACGGCTAAGCAGGGATTTCTTTGCCGCCTCACTTATGCGCACCGCATCCGGGCAAAAGCAGCTCTTGTGAAAGACAACCTCCCTTCCGTATTCAAGGGCAAAGTCTGCTGTAATCAGAGCCCCGCTGTTAACAGGCGCCTGAACCACAAGCGTTCCTTGGCAAAGGGCAGCAATTATCCTGTTTCTCTGCACAAAGCGCCACTTTTCCGCAGGAACTCCGGGAGCGTATTCGCTTACAATGCAACCGCCATCCTTTAGAATGGAAGCGGCAAGCCTTTTGTTTGCACCCGGAACTACAGTGTCTATTCCGCAGGGAAGCACCGCAACGGTACGGGCAAGTCCAAGCTCACCTTCATCCAGCAAAGAAACGGCACCCCTGTGGGCAAAGGAATCAATTCCGTCTGCAAGACCGCTCACAACAGTCCAGCCAGCCTTGCAAGCCTGCTTTGCAAAAACAAATGCGGCCTCTGCACTTTCCTGGCAAACACGCCTTGTTCCCACAACGGAAAGACAGGGATCCTTTAACACGGACAAGTTTCCGCGGTAAAACAAAACGTAGGGAGGGTCAAATGTTTCTGCCAAAAGCGGCGGATAGTCCTTTTCCCCGTAGACAAGGCAAGCAATCCCAAGCGCATCCATTATTTTAAGACTACGCTCAGCAAGTGCTGCCGTCCACTTTCCCTTCCATTCAGAGCGAACAGCCCTGCCTATTATAGAAGAAAGCTCTCCTATAGACATTATCGCAAGGTGCTCCAACGTGTCAATATTCTTTCTTAAAAGAATTTTTTCCCTTAGCGTAAGGAAATCAATAGAAGCTATTGCAAGATTTAAAACATCCACCTATTAAAGTTAATTATTTGCATACTGAGCGTCAAGCACAATCTTTTTGTTGTTCTGCGCGTCTGCAACCTTCTCTTTGCTTGGTGCAAGCTCTATAATCTTGTCGTAGAGGGCAATAGCCTTGTCGTATTCAGCGTTAAGGTAGTAGGCCCTTGCAAGAACGAACATTCCGTTGGTGTCCTTGGTCTGGGTCTGGAGGAAACGCTCCATGTAGGGAATGGCCTTGGCGCTGTCTTCCGTAAGCTCAAAAGTGTAAAGAACGCCAATTCCGTACAAAGCGCGGTAATAGTCCGGGTTTATGTTCAAAGCCTGGGTGTATGCGGCTTCGCTCATGCGAAGGTATTCCTCTTTTTTTTCTGCATCAATCGTTCCGGCAACGTTGGCAAGGTCAAATGCCTGTCCGTGGGCAACGTAAACGGCACAGACTGCAATATAATAGTAAAGGTTTGCGTTGTCTGGATAAAAAGTAAGGGCCTTCTTAAAAGACTCCATAGCTTGTCCGTACATCTTTTCGTCAAGGTAGCGGGTTCCAAGCATCTTGTACCAAATTCCTTCCTGGGCTTCGGTGGTAACAAGGTCAAGAGCACGCCTTTCGTACTTGCTAAGGGCTTCCTTAAGCTCTTCCTTTGTATTGGGATGGGCAACACCTTCCTCCATCTTCTGCATTCTTTTAATTGAATTGTATGAAGGTGAACAAGCTGCAAAAAACACTGATGCCATTCCCAAAACTGCTATCTTTGACACTAATGAAAATTTCATTTTTTCCTCCATCGGTTTCTTTTTTATCGACATAAAAACGCCTATATCTAAATTCCATTTTTTTTCTAGTCTTT
>JAGCWT010000063.1 GCA_017961705.1 Treponema sp. | reverse complement strand
CCCCAGTGCGGCCGTCCACATAACATTGTTTTAAACCGCAGCAGGCTCGACCCACTTTCGGCATTGAAAACTGTGTTGTGTTTTTTATTCTTTTTTCCTCTACTTTCAATCTTTTATGCAATTCCTTTCATTTTAGTTTTACGAAACGCTTCTACTAACCAAAATGCTGTACTTATTACATAGACATATGGAATAAATAATAATGAGCTTATCCAAATATATAAATCATATTCTTTATACATTATGAATGTAGTAAGTACGGAAGCAAACAAACCTAGTAAAAAAAATAATAAAACTTTATAAGCTTTTTTTTTCATTAGTTTCCAAACCTTGTGTACCAATGCTGCATCCACATAGCACCCTGGACTGCTTTGTAGTCTGTGCAAAACCTTCCGTCCAGAGGCTCAAAGGCAGTCCAGATAAATTGTCAACTTGCAGCTGGCGAAAATCCCATTTCCACAAGGGCGGCTTTTGCTTCTGCAATTTCGTCGTAAGGGGTTGCCTTGTCGCGGTAGATTATACTGTTTTCGTGGCTTTTTCCAAGCAGGAGAACAATGTCGTCTTTTTCTGCCAGAGAAAAGGCCTTGCGGATAGCCTGACGGCGGTCTGGAATAAGAAGCAAATCTTTGCCCTTAACCTTGCCCTCTTTTACTGCACCCTGGGCTATGTCATCAAGAATTTTCATGCTGTCTTCAAAGCGGGGGTCTTCGTCCGTAAGAATTTCTGTTGAACAGAAGCGGGCTGCAACCGCACCCTGCAGAGGACGCTTTTTTGTGTCGCGCTCCCCTCCCGAACCAAAGACGCAGATTATGTTTCCAGAGCAGCGCTTTTTTAGCGGAGGGAAAATGGTTTCAAAAGAAGACGGAGTGTGGGCATAGTCAACGATTACTTCAAAGGGTTGCCCACAGTCTATAACGGTCATGCGGCCTGTTACCGGAAGAAGCTTTTGCGTAAGTTCTGCAAGCTTTGCAAGAGGAATCAGCGTGGTTCCGCTTACCGCAATAAGGGCGGCAGTTATGTTGTAGGCGTTGAATGCACCCGGAAGAGGAGCCTTTACGTGTATTATGCGCTCGTCTTGTGGAACCGTGGAATCAAAGCGGTTCATGCTGAATGTTATTCCGTAGCGGGCACTTGCTATGTTACGGCTGGAGATATAGGCCATATTCTGGGGCACAGGCGGTAATGGTGCAGCCTTTATTTCTTCTGCAGCCTGCTTTCCAGCCATGCCTTCCGTTGTAAATCCAACAACCTTCTTGGATGTGGCGGATGCAAAATAAGATGCGGCTGGGTCTTCCAAGTTTACAATGCCAAAAGACGGAACCTTTGTTTCTTTTCCGGCGATTATTTTTGTGTGGCTGACCTTGTCCAAAGCGCGGAATAGGTTTGCCTTGTCGCTCTTGTACTGCTCGTAAGTACCGTGGAATTCCAGGTGTTCAAGCGTTACGTTCATGAATAGTGCGCAGTCAAATTTTACGTCGCCCAAACGGTTTGTCTTTGTGCTTAAGCCGTGGCTGGAAGATTCAACTACGGCATGGGTGCAACCGTTATTAAGCATTTCGTAAAGTTCCCGCTGAACAATTGGTGCCTCTGGCGTTGTCTGGTGCTGGGGATTGTTAACCGCTTCTCCACCCAGTGAATACTGTACTGTGCTTATAAAGCCGGCCTTAATTCCGCTAAGGCGCAAAAGCTGCCAAATAAAGGAAACTGTGGAAGACTTGCCCTCTGTTCCCGTTACGCCGTAAATTACAAGGTGGGAAGAAGGGTCGTCATAAAAAGATGCGCTTATGGGGGACATTGCAAAGCGGCTTGAAGGCACTTTTATAAAAGCCACCTTTTCTTTGCCTGCCCGTGCATTTTTTACAGAAGATGCAATTGACTCTTTTTCTTCTGCGGAAAATTCATCCTGGTAGACTACAGCGCAAGCACCGTTTTCTATTGCCTTGCAAATGAATTTATTGCCTGTTGTGTGGGTTCCCGGAAGCGCAAAAAAGAGGGTGTTTTCTTTTACCGACCGGCTGTCAAATTCAAGGTTTTCTATAACGCAATTCTTTGCATTTGTTAGATATGCGGCCTGGTCGGAAGGAGTTCCGCTTTCATCAGTAAAAGTATATTCAAGTTCAGGATTTTTTATTCCTGCAAGTATTTGGTCTAATGTCTTTTTCATGGCTATAGCATATACCTAAGACAATAAAGTTTCAAGTTTAGATTTTTTCCCAAGGGGGGCCTTGGGCCCCAGAACTAAGGGGCGGGACACCCCCCTACTCCGAAGCGAGGGGTTTCCCGCCCCTTAAACCCCACCCTTTTCCGGCACGGCTTAGGGCTATCGCCCTAAGAACCCAACCTTATAATTTTACAAATATTTTTTTTGTTGGCAGAGATAATGCATTTTCTACTTTTCTTGCTTGCCATCGTTTAAAAGCGCATGGATGCGCGTTTTTACAGCATGCAGAATTGCTCTGCAATTCTGCAATCCCAGAAAAAATCCATGGAGGGATTTTTTCTGGGCAGGCACGGCTTAGGGGCTAGCCCCTAAGAACCCTAGTTTTATTGTTGGATAAATGTTTTTTCAACGTTTCGCGATATGCCTAAGAACCCCTTTTTTTT
>JAGCWT010000062.1 GCA_017961705.1 Treponema sp. | reverse complement strand
ATGGAGGGGCCCGCCGCAGGCGGGTTGCGCTAGCAATGGAGGCGTAGGCCGGAACCCCGGAACGGCGGTGGCGCAAAGGCATGTCCGGTCGAATTAAGCCAATCCACAGATGGTAGAACAAACAAAAGCGTCGTCCATAAAAGCATCGTCCAGAAAAACACCGTCCAAAAATCGGAATCTACCGGCTGCCTATAAAACCTACTGCAAATAGTCGAAATTTATACTATTCAATTTAAATTTACTTAAAACAGGAAGGTTGCCATGCAAGAAAAACAATTCAACAGAATAGCCCGAAGCATTCTCTTTACCGATTTGAATTCAGAGGACGTGAATCAGATAATAAATGCGCTAAGGGCAAAAAGATACATAATCTCTGCAGAAAGCGCATACACTGCGGATGGCACAAGAAAGACAACTGCCGAAAGTTTTGCACATTTTCTTGAACGCTTCTGGGACTTTGACCGCTCCCCCTACATAAAAGAAAAAAATCTTACCGGGCAGGTAATTCACCGGCGCTACGCCAGCATAATGAAAAGACGGGTTCAGCTCTATTGGATTCCACGTCTGGGGCAAAGACCGCTAAATTCCATAACAAAAGACGACATAAAATATGTGATGCGGCAGCTTATTTTGTACCCCTCCTACAAAAACCGGATGCTGAGCAGCGAATCAGTGAATCAGATTGTCCGTGCCGCAACAGGCCCCCTAAAATGGGCATACAGAAACGGACTTACCAAGCGCGACTGCTTTAGTTCAATCATGTACTGCCGGGTTACCCACAAAAAGCGCATAATTCCCACCATGGAACAGGCAAGGCGCCTTTTTAGCACTGAATGGGAAAGCCCCAACTGCAAACTGGCAAATTTGATTTCCATGTGCACCGGAATGAGATGCGGAGAAATTCAAGCCCTTCAGCTTGGCGACATAGAAAAAGACCGCATTTTGGTCCGCCACAACTGGGCGCGGATGGAAGGCCTAAAATGCCCAAAAAACGGTTCCGAGCGCGAAATAAAAATTCCCCTTCAGCTCTACGAACTAATCCGCCAGCAGGCAAGGCAAAACCCATACGGACAGTGCAAGGAAAACTTTCTTTTTTGGGGCTACAAGCGCACGGTTCCGCAACAGGCCCACTACTGGAACGAGGCGCTTCACCGCCAGCTGAACATTCTGCACATTCCCGAATGGGACAAAATTACCTTCCACTGCTGGAGGCATTTTTTTGCCGCAAACATGGCAGATTTTGTGGACGGCAGGAAGCTTCAGTTTGTAACCGGACACAAAACCCAGGCCATGCTTGACCACTACGCCCACCACCAGACCGAAGCCGCCCTTACGGAAATTGAAAGTGCCACCGAAAAAATCTTCCTGCCAATAATTGCCGATGCCAAGCACTAGAATTGCCCTCTGTCTGGGGAATTTTTAGTCTCTCTGGACGGAACTTTTATGGACGATGCTTTTGTTTGTTCTACCATTTTACTCCTTGGCTAATTCGACCGACCATGCTTTTGCGCCACCGCCGTTCCGCCCTTCGCCTATTCGGCTCATACCGCTTGCGCGGTACTGCCGGGGCTCCATGGCGGCGTAGGTTGGTGTGGTGGTTGGCTAACACAAGCAACCGCTCCCTGAGGCTCTCGAAGGGGCTTGTATGCAAAAGAGGTGCCGGTTCGTTGTTGGGGTAAGTTTTTTTTGCTACCACCAGCAATCCGCTCTCTGAGGCTCTCGAAGGGGCTTGTTTGCTAAAGAAGTGCCGGTTCGTTGTTGGGGTAAGTTTTTTTTGCTAACACAACCAATCCGCTCCCTGAGGCTCTCGAAGGGGCTTGTATGCTAAAGAAGTGCCAGTTCTCCGTTGGGGTGAAGTTTTTCGCTAACACAAGCAATCCGCTCCCTGAGCTTCCTATGTTTTTTGTCAATAGGTTAAGCCGCTCCTGATTCCTCTTTTTGATTTATTGCACATTCTGCAAGTTCTTTTGTTGAAGGCTTGCGGAATGGTCGCACCTCGAACTTACTTCCGGTTCTAAGTATAATAT
>JAGCWT010000061.1 GCA_017961705.1 Treponema sp. | reverse complement strand
CCGAAACTGACTTCCATGTTTGCAGTTGACACCCTATCTCTCTGTCGGTAAAATTGCAGTATGACTGGAATTGTAGATTATAATGCCGGAAACATAAAAAGTGTTGAGCGGGCTCTTGCATATTTAAAGGCTCCGTATGTCCTTTCAAAAAATCCTAAGGATTTGGAAAATGTAGACAGGATTATTTTCCCCGGTGTAGGCGAAGCGGCTTATGCCATGCAGCAGCTAAGGGAAACTGGATTCGATTCATTCCTTAAAGACTGGGCAAAAAGCAAAAAGAAGCTTCTTGGAATTTGTCTTGGTGCCCAGATAATTTTTGATGAATCAGAAGAAAGCAACACAAAATGCCTGGGGCTTGTTCCCGGAGTAATCCGCCACTTTGAAAACCTCTGGAAGGAGCGCGGCCCGAACGAAGCTGAATGCAGGGAATCTGCACTCTTGCACAATGCGCTAAAAGTTCCCCACATGGGTTGGAACGACGTAACCTTCTGCAACGGTGGCACAAAACTCGTAGAAGGCGTTGCCGACAAGACCGATTTTTACTTTGTGCATTCCTATGTAATCCAGCCTGACTCTCCCGAAGTTATAAAGGGATATGCCCACTACGGTACCATGGTTCCCGCAATCGTGGAGCAGGACAATATTTCTGCCTGCCAGTTCCACCCGGAAAAATCTGGAAAACCGGGACTTGCCATTTTGCGCAATTATGTTTTGTCCGACTTGGCTGCAGATTCAAAGGGAGGTGCCCAATGCTAAAAAAAAGAATCATCATCTGCCTTGACGTAAAAGATGGCCGTACTACAAAAGGCGTAAAATTTCAGAACAACATAGACATAGGCGATCCTGTAGACATGGCCGCTGAATACTACAGCCAGGGCGTAGACGAACTTGTCTTCTACGACATAATGGCAAGCGCAAGGGGAAGGGGCCCAATCCTTGACCTTATTTCCCGCGTGGCATCAAAAATATTTATTCCCTTCTGCGTTGGCGGAGGAATAGGAACTTTGGACGACATCCGTTCAACAATCCTTGCCGGTGCGGAAAAGGTTTCGCTTAATTCCCAGGCCGTAAAGCATCCTGAACTTATAAGCGAGGGCGCAAGGATTTTTGGAAACCAGTGCATTGTCCTTGGCATGGATGTTAGAAGAGATCCTTCAAAGCCGAGCGGTTTTGGCACTACAATAAACGGTGGCCGCGTAGACACAGGTCTTGATGCCCTTGAATGGGCAAAGCGTGGCGTTGAACTTGGTGCTGGCGAAATCGTTTTGAATTCAATGGATGCAGACGGAACAAGAAACGGCTACGACATTGAGCTTACAAAACTGATTGCGGACAATGTTCCTGTTCCTGTAATAGCAAGCGGTGGCGGCGGAAAAGTTGAGCACTTGGAAAAAGTTCTTACTCAAGGAAATGCCGATGCTGCCCTTATTGCAAGCATGGTTCATTCAGGTGAATACACAGTGGGAAGCATAAAAACAGAATTGGACAAGAGCGGAGTTCCAGTAAGGCTTTAGGTTTTTACATAAAGCCTTTGGCCACAAGCCATTCCTTTAGTTCCTCGTTCCAGCGGTATTTTTTTAGGAACTTGTTCTTCACCATTCCAAAGCCGTGGCCACCTTCGGGATATTGCTTAAAGACAAAGTCTGCACCAGCTTCTTCCAGTGCCTTGCTAAGCCTTACGCTGTTTTCAAAAAGAACAACAGGGTCATCCTTGCAGGCAACAAGATATGTGGGCGGCATGTCCTTTGGAACTTGAAGCTCCAGGGAAAACAAATCTTTTTTTTGCTGGGAAGGATTTTTTCCAAGAAGGCTTTTCCTGCTCCACTTGTGGCCAATGTCATCCTGCATGGAAACAACCGGGTATACAGGAATAACAAAGTCAGGCGTAAGGTTTGCACTTGTTTCTATTCCGATTTTTTTAAGCTCGTTTGTCCTTCCTCCGAACATTCCGCTCCAAGCCGCAAGGTGTCCACCTGCAGAAAATCCTATTACGCCAACCTTGTAAGCCTTGTAAAAATACGGGTCTTCCCTAACAAGCTGAATTGCCCTTTGAATGTCCTGCATTTGTGCGGGGTAGTGGTAGTTGTTTTTTGCCACGCGGTACCATAAAAGGCATGTGGTAACCCCATTGGAATTGAACCACTTTGCGCTTGTCCTTCCCTCGTTAAAAATGCCAAGATGATGGTAGCTTCCACCGGGGCAGATTATTACGGCACATCCCTTTGGGTTTTCGGGAATGTTCACTTCCATAAGAACCCTTTCCCCCCGCATGGATTTTATTCCTTTCCAAATATAGACGCTGTGTTTTTGTGCACCATGATTTTTTGTTTTGTCTTTTGCAAAAGAAATAAAGCTTAATCCCAAAAAAATAAAAATGAATGCCAGTTTTTTCATTGCTAAACAATCCTTCCGTCAACGGTCATGGCTGTGTCTGCAATTTCCTTGTGAATTCTTTCCGTAATCCTTCGGGCTGCAATCTGGGCTTCCATGTCTTTGTAATCTTCTATTTTTATTTCGTCCAGAACATGTATGTCAAAGATGTAGTGCCCTTGGTGAAGGTAAGAAAATGCAGGGTCGTGTTTGCCAAGACCGTACTTGTCGCTTCCGCCTATGTAAACAGGAATTATTGAACAGTTTGCGTTTAGGGCAATGCGGGCCGCACCCCTCTTGAACTGGTTTGTTCCGTGCCTTGGTGTGCGTGTTCCTTCCGGGAAGATGATGATGTTTGCCCCTTCTTCCAAAGATTTTTTTGAAAGGTCAAGCATTTCCTGGTTTCCCACTGTGTTCATTATGTAAAGCGGCCTTGCCACCCCGGCAAAAACAGACTTTGCCAAGGTTCCGCGGATTATGCAGTCTGCATTTTTTATGCATGCTATAAGATATACAACGTCAATGTAGGAGGGATGGTTTGCTACAATAATTTTTCCTTCAGCATTTTTCAGTTTTTCCTTTCCGTGGAATTTATACTTGCTGCCTCCCAAAATACTTACGAGGTTTATAAAAAAATTGAATGTGGCAGAGATTACTTTTCTTGACCTTGTTTTGAATTTTTTCTTTCCGCCAAGAATCAGTATTGGTTCAACAAGCAAGGCTATAAGGATTGCTCCGCTTCCCACTAGAATAAAGCTAAAAATCCTAAGCAGGTTGTAGTAAATGTAAAGCGGCCAGTTTTTTACAGGCGGCAGGTCGTCGTGTGAGTAGCGCTCTTTGATTTCATCTATTTCTTCCTGACTCATTTTTTTCTTGCTTTTCATAGAAGAAATCACCTGTTTGCATTAAGAAGCATTTTTAAAAAATCAATCGGAGTGCTTTTTGATGTAAAATCTGCTGAATTGAATTTTGCTCCAGAACAATTTTCCAGAGGGCTGTTTCCTATAACAAGGGCAAAGGCAAGGGGAATGTTTGGAATGTGTATGTTTCCTTCCTTTACGCTTTTGATTGAATCGTACTCTTTTGGAAAAAGTTCATCGCCGTATACAAAAAGAATCCTGTCATTCTTTCCGCCAAAAACAGATGCTTCTGCTGCTTGCAATGCGTATGAAAAGTTTCCCTTGGAAGGAAAGACAACTTCGTATCCTGATTTTATTCCGCATTGGAGCGTTGCCAAGGCAATTGGTGCGTTGAATGTTGAAAGGGAAAATGCTGCCGGCATAACAGAGCCTTCTGTAATAACTGAACGGTCAATCGTAAATTCGCGGTTTATTTCTCCGTATACAGAAGTAAAGAGAATGGGAAGGTCTTTTAAGCCAAATCTTTCTATTGAATCGTGCACAACCTGAACAGTCATCCTGCAAAGCTGCCCAAGCCTTCTCCTAAAAAGTGGAGTGGTAAATTCCAGCTTGGGTGCTTCTGAGGTGCGCTCAATATCTTTTTTGCCCTGCGCAAAATTTTTCCAGTCTTCTTCCGTCTGCATTCCGGGTGCCCAGCATACGGGACAGGATGCATAGATTGTCCTTTCCATCATGCCTTCCTAAATTCAAGGAGGGTGTAGCTGTTTGCCCCAAGTTCATCGTATTCATTGGAAAGCTTTAGTCCGCCTTCTTCTATTGCGTCTATCAGTTCTTTTGAGCGGTACATCTTGCTGTTTCCGTTTGCCATGCAGGTAAAGTAAAGCGACGTTGCTTGTAGGCTGTATGCGTTGCCCGCAAACTTTTGCTTGTCCCACAAAGGTTCAAGGACATAAGTTTTAGTGGATTCAGATGATGCCTCACAAATCTTTTTGGAAATCTTTGTAATCTGGTGAAGCGAAAAGCAGTCAAGGAACTGGCTCATCCAAAAGGCATCAGGATTTGTTGGAAGCTTGGTTTCTTCCCTAAGGACGTTGCCTGAATAAGTTCCTATTCTGGATGCAAAGCCCTGTTCAGCCGCATTCTTTTCTGCGACCGCCGTTTGTCCTGGCAAGTCCACGATTGTAACTTTTACATCGGGGTTGTGCTTGCAGCAGAGGATTGCCCATTTTGCAGTGTTACCGCCAATGTCCACCAAGCTTTGAACCTTGTTCTTAAAGACAATGGAAAGTGCCTGTGGAAATGCTATGTCGGAATAGAAGTGGTCAAAAGTGAACCAGCTCTTTTTTTCTTTTTGCGGAAGTGAAGAAAGCGCTTCGTAGATTGTTGTCCACTGGCTGCCAAAAACTTTTAGGCCTTCCGGTTTTGAATTCTTTATTGATTGGGTCATGCTGAATGCGCCCTGGTAGCAAATGTCTGCGGTAAAATAGAAATTTGCCCTGGTGCATTCGTCTTCCAAAAGCATCCAGCCTATTTTTCCCAAGGTGAATTTTTCTTTTTGAACGGAAGAATCTTTTGACAATTTTATTACGTTCATGCCAAGCGCCATTTCGCAAAGCACGTTTATACCGTAAAGGCTTACACCGGATTTTTCTGCAAGTTCATCAGGAGAAATTCCTTCGTCACCGGCATCTTCTATTAACTGCATGATGCCTAAATCAAGCATGGATTTTATTGCCTGGAATGAAAGCGGTGCGAATGCAATTTTTTGTGCTTCAAACTTTGCGTCTACAGCGCGTATGTTATCGTTTTTGTAACTGTTTTCTGTAAGATAAGCCGGGTCACCGTCGGCCTTGCTGTTTTTGTATCCCATGTAGAACAATTTAGCACGTAGACGGCTTATGGTCAATTGGCATATTTGCATGCTGGTGGAAATCAATTTTGGGCTCCACTCCCAGAAAAAATTGTCTGAAAAGCCACGGTTGCGCGTACAAGGTATTAAGGTCGCTGTCGCTCCCCCGCGCAAAGCGTCTTTTCAGACAATTTTTTCTTCCGTTGCACCCAAAATTGATTTTCAGCTGCTTTTCATAATAATGAATTTTGCTAATTGATTTTATGAAGCATGTTTATCATTTCTATTGCGCCAAGAGCACAGTCGTAGCCCTTGTTGCCAGCCTTTGTTCCGGCCCTTTCCACTGCCTGTTCGATTGTGTCGCAGGTAAGGACTCCGAACATTACCGGAATGCCTGCCTGCAAGCTAACCTGGGCAATACCCTTTGAAACTTCTGCACAGACATAGTCGTAGTGGCTTGTTGAACCGCGGATTACAGCTCCTACACAAATAATTGCAGCGTACTTTTTGCTTTCCGCAAGTTTTTTTGCCGCAAGAGGAATTTCAAATGCTCCTGGAACCCAGCAGAGGGTAATGTTTTCTTCTGCAATGTCGTGGCGTACCAGAGCGTCATGTGCTCCACCAACAAGCTTTGTTGTGATGAATTCATTAAAGCGGGAGGCTACGATAGCCACGCTGATTTTTTTGCCGCCTTCATTGGCAACGATTTTTCCTTCAATAATATTCATGTTTTTCTCCTTAAAAATTTCTTTTGCTATATGTTGTTTAGTAAATGCCCCATCCTCTTCATTTTTGTTTCCAGATAGAATGAATCGAATTTTTGCGCCTGTATCTGAAGAGGAATTCTTTCTGTAATTTCAAGGCCGCAGCTCTTGCTGTTCAAGCCGTATATTTTCTTTGGGTTGTTGGTCATAAGCTTTATCTTGCTTATTCCAAGGTCCTTTAGAATCTGAATGCCAACGTTGTAGTCACGTGCGTCTTCCGGCAAGCCCAGAGCAAGGTTTGCGTCCACTGTGTCCATGCCTTTGTCCTGCAGGGCGTAAGCCTTTATCTTGTTAAGAATGCCAATGCCACGTCCCTCTTGGGTAAGGTAAACAAGAACGCCCCTTCCTTCTTCCGATATTTTTTTTAGCGCAAGGTCAAGCTGCTGACCACAGTCGCATTTTAATGAACCAAAGGTGTCGCCTGTAAGACATTCACTGTGAACCCTGCAAAGAACGGCATCTTCTGTCTGTACATTTCCCATTACAAGTGCCTCGTGGTGTTCACCAGTTACAAGGTCCTTGAATCCGTAAAGCTCGAACAGTCCGTACTTGGTTGGAAGGTTTGATTTTGCAACGCGCTCGATTATCTTTTCATGTGATTTTCTGTATGCAATAAGCTGCTTGATACTTACAATGGTCATTCCCCATTTTTTTGCAAGTTCGCAAAGTTCTGGAAGCCTTGCCATTGTTCCGTCTTGGCTCATTATTTCGCAGCAGAGGCCTGCTTCCGGTAAGCCTGCAAGACGGCAAAGGTCAACGGTTGCTTCTGTGTGCCCAGCCCTTTCAAGAACGCCGTGTTCCTTTGCAATAAGCGGGAACATGTGCCCAGGTCTTCTAAAGTCTGAAGGTTGGGTTGCCTCTTCTGCTACCGCCATTGCTGTTGCAGACCTGTCGAATGCGGAAATGCCTGTTGAATTTGAAACGTGGTCTACGGAAATTGTAAAAGCCGTGCAGTGGTTGTCCGTATTGTTTGCGGTCATTGGGTCAAAATTTAATTTTTGTGCAAGCTTTTTGCTTACCGGCATGCAGATTAGTCCGCAGGCATTTTTTGCAATAAAGTTCACTGTCTGGGGACTTGCAAATTTGCAGGATACGATTATGTCCCCTTCGTTCTCGCGGTCTTCGTCGTCTGTTACGATTATCATTTTTCCGGCAGCAAGATCTTCCAGTGCCTGTTCAATACTTCCAAAGGGATTGTATTCCATATTCTTCTCCATTTTTTGTGTCTACAAAATGAGCAATGTATTTTCCGACCAAATCGCATTCTATGTTCAAGAGGTTTCCAGGGCGCTTGTGTTTTAGGTTTGTGTTTTCCCATGTGTGGGGAATTACAGCCGCAGTAAAAACGCAGCCGTTTGCGCTGTGTCCAACGCTTGCAACCGTAAGGCTTATTCCATCGATTGAAGCTGAGCCTTTTTCTATGATGAACTTGGCAATGTTTTTTGGAGCCTGTATTTTTATTATGAATGAATTGGCATCTTTTCTTGAACCAAGGAATTTTGCAGTACCGTCTATGTGACCGCTTACGATGTGCCCACCAAAGCGCCCGTCTGCCTTCATTGCCCGCTCAAGGTTCACCGGGCATGACGTGGCTTGCGAAAGGGATGTTCTGCTTAGGGTTTCCGGGCTTATGTCTGCAAAAAATGAACTTGTGTCTTTTTGGCTAACCGTAAGGCATATTCCGTTTACCGCAACGCTTTCACCAAGTGTCAGTTCATCTGCAAAGGGGCATTCAATTCTTATTCGGTAGGATGAGGAATTTTTTTCTGTGCCTGTGATTTTACCCTGCGCTTCTACCAGTCCAGTGAACATTGTTATTCCCCTGATGAGGCTTGAGTCTTTGCTGATAGCACCTTGTATTCAAGCAATAGGTCGTCTTCAATAAATGTGACGGACGGACGCGAAAGTTTTACAGTGTCGCCAATGTCTTTTGCCCCAAGGCCAGATACCGGTGTGTACCTGCTTTGTCCGAAAATTTTTGGGCAAAGGTAGCATTGAATTTTTTGTGCGCATGGCGGGAACAAAAAGTTTGCGGCTAAGGTTCCTCCGCTTTCTACAAGTATGCTGTCTATGCCTCTTTGTCCCAGTATGACTAATAGTTCTTCTAGGTTTATGCGGCCGTGTTCGTTTTGACTTGTCTGTATGATTTGAAGGCCTTTTTCCAAGAGAAGGGCTTTCTTTTTTTCTTCTTCCGCGTTTAGTTCTTTTACGCAGCAAAGGATGACGGGAATTTCTTTTGCACTTGTAACAAGCTCTGCATCAAGGGGAATCCTTAGGTGTGAGTCTGCAACAATCCTTAATGGCTGGAAGTGCTTTATGCCGTCGCTAAGGCGGACAGTTAGCTTTGGGTTGTCGGCCAGTACAGTGTTAACGCCTACCATTACGGCCATTACGTTTGCCCTTGTCCTGTGAACGTTTTCCCTTGATTTGTGTGAGCTGATCCATTCCTGCTTTCCTGAATCAAGGGCAGTTTTTCCGTCTGCGGTACAGGCGTATTTTAAAATGACGTAGGGCTTTTTTGTCTGTAGATAATAGAAGAAAATTTCATTGATGGCATCGCATTTGTCTTTTAGGACGTTTTCGCGGACTTGAATGCCGGCTTTTTTTAGCTCTTCAATTCCTTTTCCGTTTACAAGTGGATTTGGGTCTTTGCTTCCTGTTACAACCCGGCTTATTCCGCTTTGAATTATGGCTGTAGTGCAGGGCGGTTGCTTTCCTGTGTGGCAGCAGGGTTCAAGCGTTACGTAGATGGTTGCGCCTTTTACGTCTGCATTTGATTCGGCCGCATTTTTTAAGGCGTCGCGTTCTGCGTGAAGGTCACCGTATTTGTGGTGGTAGCCCTTTGCAAGAACCTTTCCGTCTTTTACGATGACGGCTCCGACAAGAGGATTGGGAT
>JAGCWT010000060.1 GCA_017961705.1 Treponema sp. | reverse complement strand
AATACGCGTGCCGTTATGTCGCTGAACTTGTCGTGGTTGTGGCGGCTGTCGTAGGCGATGCATGCGCTAAGAGTGCCTTCTTTTGCCTCTTTTGGGAAAGCCTTGATTATGTAGTTTGCAAGACCCTGGGTTGCCTTTGAGATGTTGAGAGTGTTCATGCGGTTTGTTCCGCCGCCCATTACACCGCGGAGGCCGCCTGTGCCAAATTCAAGGCTCTGGTAGAAGCGGTCTTCAAGTTCCGCCATTGCTTCCTTTGAATCTTTCTTTGCAACAAGGTCTTCAACTTCCTTGCGGAAAGCTTCGTCCTTTTCTTCTGCAATGTACTGTGCCGCTCTTTCGAGTATCTCTTTTTCTTCCATATTATTACTCCTAAAATGTTACCCTTAATTTGTTTGTTTTTTAGGGCAAACTTCGAGTTTTATATTTGCAGCAGAAAAATTGGCTCCCAGCGGTTTTTGCCCCGAAAAAAGGCTTCCGCGCTTCCCCCTTCGGGCACGGTAAACGCACTTGCTATACCGTGTGTGCAGAATTTTTTTCGGTTCAAAAATCGCTTCCGCCAATTTTTATACTGTAACACGGAAACTCAAAATTGCACCTTTTAGTTATTCAGTTCCGTCCGCTTTCTTTAGCAGCGTAGTCTCCCAACGCAAAAGTGAACGCTCAGCAGCTTCATCCCCACCCATAACGTCGCACATTATGCGGAATACAGGTTCAGTGCCGCTTGGCCTCATCCAGATAAAAGCCCTTGGGTTTCCGTCTTCGTCCAAAAAGCGTATTTTTAGGCCGCCGTTGCCGTTTGCCCAGTCGGAAGCGTTCTTAACTTCCTTGGTTCCGTTGGTAAGGTCTGCCTCGTAGCCCGTAAAACCGTAAATGGCATTAAGCTCGTCTGCATGCTTGCTCCAGTCATCGGTAAAGACAGCCTGGAAGCGTTTCTTAAGCAAAGACTTGTCCTCTGTCTTAACGTCAAGAATTGCCCTGCTTTCGCTAACGCCTGTGGTTGCAAAGCGGGGAAGGGTGGAAAGCACGTCGCTAAGCATAAAGTCGTCCTTGTAGCGGTAGGACATGCCGGCCTTCTCGCACCAGATGTGGAAAAGCCCCTTGCAGAACTTGCCGTCGCTGCGCCTGTAGTCACGGATTGTAAGCATCTTGAGCACAGCAAAGAGTGTTGCCACCGGGTCACGTACGCTGGATGGATATGTAATGTTCCCACCGTTGCTGCCTTCCCCAAGAATGCGCACGTCGTAGCCTTCATCCCTCTTCTGGCGGGCCAGGTTCACAACGTTTGCTTCCCCAACTTCCGCGCGGAAAATCTCGTAGCCAAAGCTTTCGCAAATCTGGTCAATGCGCATGGATGTAGGACCGTTTACGACCACCGCATGCTTCCCGAATGTTGCCTGCGTCCTCCACAAAAGCCCCTGCTCGTTAAGCGTCTCCTTCTTCCATTCCTCAAAAGCAAGCTCAGAAGCAACGCTAAGTGCAAAAATCTCCTGTGCAGTAATTGGGCGTGCAGTCTGTGCGTCCTCATCAAAGAATACAATGTTGCCCCTGTCACCGTCACAGTCAGGCATGTAGCCAATAAGAATATTGTTGTTGCCGTCAGCATGAAGGTCATTTATTACGTCCGCAAGACGCGTCATATTCTCTGGCTCAGGAATAATCTCGTGCATGATAAGCCCAGGCGTGTCGTTGAAAGGCAAAAAATCAAGCCCGCACTGGGGAATAAAAGTCTTGTCTATAGAAACCGAGCGCGCTGAACCGTTCATGTCGCATACGATGGAAGCTGGAGTTTCCCTAAGGCCTTCCTTGATTGCCTCAAAGACAGCATCCTGGCCCTTCTTGTTAAAGATGCCGGTAATAACCCCGCGGATAAACTTGTCGTAAGCCTCAACCGCACGAAGCTTGTGGAAAGAAGAATTTGCATACACCTGCTTAAGATGGTGAAGGTTTGCCCCCTCAATAAGAAGGTTAGCCCTTTCCTCCGCATCAGAAGCCCCGCATTTACTGCGGAAAATGTCTGCAAGTGCATTTGTCTCCTTGCCCTCAAGAACTCCGCCCTTGTTAAGCCCAAATTTTATTCCGTTCCAGCCGATTGGATTGTGGCTGGCCGAAATGTAAAGGAAACCGTCAAGCTCCTTTGAATAAGCCATAATTTCAGGAGCAGACGCAACCTCTACAAAGTGGACGTAAATCCGCTTCTGAAGGAATACCCGTATGATAACATCAGCCATTTCCTTGCCGGTAGGACGGGTATCCGTGCCAACAGCAACGTGAGGCTCATCATTTTTTACCTTTGAAATAACATAATCCGCAAAAGTCTCTGCAATAAGAGCGCAAAGCAAGCGGTTAGTTTCTCCTATATCAGAATCTTTGTCTTCCGCACCGCCGCTCTTAGCAAAAACCTTGCGCCAACCGGATGCAGAAAGTATCATATCATTTTGAATCATGCTATTATTATAGCGACAATTCTCTATATTTTCAACAAAAAAGCCCCCATTTGCACGGTCAATTAAGCCCAAATCGCCCTAAGTTGCCAATTTCCTTCCATAATATTCTTCTTTTGGAGCATATTGCCTTTTTTACTGCCGACTTAAACCGCCAACAGCATTTTTCCCCGATTTATCTACAAGCTGCGCAGAAAGGGCTCGTCATTTCTTTGCGGTAAGAGTACGGCAAGTTTCCGCCAGAAAACTTACGGGTAAAAATGCCGGGAATGGAACTTTTTACCCGCTTTCCAGGGTTCCGCTTTCGCTCCAGCCTCCTCACTTCGTTGCGGTGGCCGGCTGCGCCGCCCTTCCAATCGGGGCTAGGCTTTCTTGTGCTAAAGAAAGCAAAGACAAAAATCTTATTGTGTGATACAATCGTAGATGTAATAGATAAAGCAAAAATAAAGGACAGCTTCAGATGGCAAAAAAAACAGCTCCCAAAGATACGACCAAGCAATCCAAGCAATCCAAGCAAACAAAAATGAACACATGGCGCATAATGGAAATTGACCAAATACTTCAAAGCGGGGAATGGCATACCGCAAAGGAGCTTTCCATGCGTGTGGGAAACCGCGGCCCTAACGGAAAGCCAGAATTCAGCCAGCGTACAATCATGCGCGACCTTGAATACATGCGAGACACCATGGGTGCACCAATCGAGGGAGGCCCCAAAGGCTACCACTACACCGAAAAGAATTTTTTCATCAAAAGCATTCCCCTTACAGAAGGAGAGGCCTTTTCCATTGCAGTCATAAATCCCCTGCTGGAACAATACAGGAATACGCCAATAGAAAGCCAGCTCCGCTCCATATTCGAAAAAATAACCAACTGCCTGCCGGAAAAAATTACGGTGGATACATCATTCCTGAATCCTCGCATAACCTTCATACCAGACAGGGGTGAACTAATCAACAAGAACTTTTTTACAATCGTATTCGACTCCTTAAAATCCTGCAGGACACTTTCCTTTGAATACCGCCCGCTACAAAAGTCAACCTTCATGCAAAGGGAAATTGACCCCTACCACGTCGTATGCCAAAGGGGAAACTGGTACGTAATAGGCCTCTGCCACGACAAGGGCGACATCCGCATCTTTTCATTGGGAAGAATGAAAAAGCTCTGCCTAACAAAAAAGACTTTCCGCATTCCCCCGGACTTCAAACCCACCGACTACTTTGACGCAGAAATGGGCGTATGGTTCTCCGACCGCCAACCCATGACGGTGGAAATCCTTGTAGACAAAGAAATCGGAACCTACACCGCCAACCGCATCTGGCACAGCGAACAAATTGTCCAAGAACGCAAAGACGGCAGCGTCTACGTAAAATTCCAAACCACCCAAAAGCAGGAAGTCCTCCGCTGGATTCTGGGCCAGGGCCGCACAGTAAAAGTCCTTTCCCCCAAGGAACTGGTAGACGATGTTAAGGCCGAGGTGGAAAAAGTTCAGAAATTATATAAGGAATAAATAAAAATGATACTCACATTGATATTGCTTGTAATTTCTCTGCTTTTAATATTCTTGCTAATAAGCCTTGATAATAAGCTTAAAGATGGCAGAAGAAAAATTGCAGACGGTGAAAGACAAGTTGAAGCCGGACGCAGAAAACTGGAAAAATATGACAACTGGTTTGTTCAGACTTTTTTTAATAAAAAGTTGCAGGACGGAAAAAGACAGCTTTCATCAGGTATAAATCAACTGAATGCCGGTAAAAGCAAATTGGCGCTTGGAGAAGCTGTTGAAGTAATACTTATT
>JAGCWT010000059.1 GCA_017961705.1 Treponema sp. | reverse complement strand
TAAAGATGAATATCCTAACCCTAGAGCAGATAGCCCAGGCAACAAGCCTCCCCCTGGAAAAAGTCCGTGAACTTTCGGAAGAAATCTGCATAAAAGCCTAGAGGCAAACATAAGATAGCTGCAAACATAAACCAGCCCAACTTACACTTATCCACCTTCCTTTATATTGAATTTCCCGCACCTTTATGCTATGCTTTGGTAAATTCATATTCCCTGGAGAAAAAAATGTCCACACCGATTCAAAACTATTTGGCCGCATGCAACAACAACCCCAACCCGGCCATGATTTCTTACGTAGCAAACCTTCAGCAGGTAAAGGAAGTAGCCCCAGACATCGCCGCATCCGTGGTAAACGAACTGGAAAACCAGAGACGCCACCTAAAGCTCGTAGCAAGCGAAAACTACTGCTCACTCAACGTACAGGCCGCAATGGGCAACCTTCTTACGGACAAGTACGCAGAAGGCTACCCCGAACACCGCTATTACGGTGGCTGCGTAAACATTGACGCTGTGGAAAACACCGCCGCCCGCGAAGCAGAAAAGCTTTTCGGAGCAGACTACGCCTATGTCCAGCCCCACTCCGGAGCAGACACAAACCTCGTTGCATACTGGGCAATCCTCAGTGCAAAAGTTGAAACCCCAACACTCGAAGAGCTTGGCGTAAAATCCCTTGCAGAACTCACCGACGAACAGTTTGACATGCTAAGAAAACGCTTTGGAAACCAGAGGCTCATGGGACTTGACTATTCCTGTGGCGGACACCTTACCCACGGTTACCGCATGAACGTATCTGCCCGCATGTTCGAAAGCCATCCCTACGGTGTTGACAAAGAGACAGGCCTCCTTGACTACGACGCAATCGAAAAGCAGGCCATGGAAGTAAAGCCACTAATCCTCTTAACAGGATTCTCCGCATATCCACGCCGCATAGACTTCAAGCGCTTCCGCTCAATAGCAGACAAGTGTGGAGCAGTGCTTATGGTAGACATGGCACACTTTGCAGGACTGGTAGCAGGAAAGGTTCTCACAGGCGACTATGACCCGGTAAAATGGGCAGACATCGTAACAACCACAACCCACAAGACACTCCGTGGTCCACGCGGTGCAATGATCCTCTGCAAAGAAGAGTTCAGGGACTATGTAAACAAGGGTTGCCCAATGGTACTTGGTGGCCCGCTCGGTCACATAATGGCAGCAAAAGCCGTAGCATTCAAAGAAGCCAACACACAGGCCTTCCAGGATTATGCCCACAACGTAGTCAAAAATGCAGCTGCCCTTGCAAAGGAATGCATGGCTCTGGGAATGAAGCTCCAGACAGGCGGAACGGAAAACCACCTTATGCTCATAGACGTAACAACATACGGACTTACAGGAAAGCAGGCAGAAGCAGCCTTGTTCAAGTGCGGAGTAACTGCAAATGCAAACGCCCTCCCCTACGACAAAAACGGCGCCTGGTGGACAAGCGGAATCCGTGTTGGTACCCCTGGCCTTACAACTCTCGGCATGAACGAAAACGACATGAAGGAAGTTGCCCACATCATAGACCTTGTTCTTAAGGGAACAAAGCCTGGCCTTACAAAAGAGGGCAAGCCTGCAAAGGGCAAGATTGACCTTGACGAAGCCACGGAAAAGCAGGCTAAGGAACGCGTACAAAAGCTCCTTGGCGAACACGTGCTCTACAAAGACCTTGACCTTGACTTCCTCAAAAAAGAATTTGTGAACGCATAATTCCTTTATTCTAATATGGGCGTTTCCCCGCTTGCGCGGGGCCGCGCTTTCCAGGGTTCCGCCTTTCGGCTCCATTGCTTTGCAACCCGCTTGCGCGGGCCCTTCCAATCGCTAACGCAAAGAAGAATTTATTTCTTGGCGGGAGCCAGCATGAAAAAAACAAAGCTTCATCTTTTTCTGTTTGCATCACTCCTTATTCTTACAGGCTGCTCATCTGTTCCACTATCCCATATAGAGATAGAAGAAAGTGGACGCATACACCAAGAACTTGCCCCAGGCTGCATTTCTAGCGAAGAATACAACTACCTCACCGGAGTCTGGAATTCAGGACAGGACACGCTTGCCCTTCAGATTCCCCTCTGCAAGGCAACAAGCCACCTCCTTAATCAGAACATAAGAAACTCATTCACCGTTGTCGGTTTGGATGGCAATGAAGAAACAGAAAGCAAAAGCAAAAAAGACGCAAAACCGCCAAAAGACCACGAGCTGCACACATACGCAGGCTACACACTCTGCTACAGGGAAAGCTACGAACTTGCAGAATGGGTTTCCTACAGCCTAACAAGAAGTCAGCTTGAACACAAGGTAACAGGGCGCACAAACGACTTTAGGGCAGACACGCTCATCTCTACCGGCTCTGCAAAACCGGCAGACTACAAGGGTTCAGGCTTTGACAGGGGACACCTTGCACCGGCCGCAGACATGGCATGGAGCCTATAAAGCGCACACGACAGCTTCCTCATGAGCAACATGAGCCCCCAAGCCCCAGCCTTTAACAGGGTAATATGGAAGCTCCTGGAAGAAGCGGTAAGGCAGTGGGCCCAGCACTACGGAACAATCTACGTGGTTACAGGACCCGTCCTAGAAAAAGAGCCAAATGAATACCCATCCATCGGAGAAAGCGAAGTTGCAGTTCCAGAATACTTCTACAAGGCACTGTTGGTATTCATCCCGGTCTACAAAGAAAGCAATTCATCCCCAGACGCAATAAGCGGCATTAATGGCAAGGAAATAGAAGCCTACCGTGTTCAGTGTGCAGCCTTCATAATCCCAAACAAAGGCAGCGGCAAAGACATATACAAATTCATCTGTTCAGTAGACCAGGCAGAAGAAAGAACAGGCCTAGATTTCTTTGCAAACCTCCCCGACGAAGTGGAAACCCTAGCAGAAAGCGAATGCGGAGAAATATTTCTAGAACCGTAACCCTGTTTGCAAAAAAAAGCCTAGCCGGGATTGGAGGGGTTGCAGAGCAAGTACCCGAAGGGTACCGGCCGTAAGGCAAGCCCCGCAAAGCCCGTAACAAAAAAAAGCTAAGCGAAGCAAAAAAAAGCTCCGGTAAAATATAAAATACGCTCCAAAGAATCAAATAAATTCAAAGAATCCAATAGATTCACAATCACATGGATTCAGAATTATAGTTCACAAGCGTAGTTGCCTTAACTGGAGAAAGCACCCTGTCGTAGTTAAGGAAGGGAAG
>JAGCWT010000058.1 GCA_017961705.1 Treponema sp. | reverse complement strand
TTTCTTTCGTCACCGCCGTTCCGGGGTTCCGAGGGCCCAACCCCTCCATTGCTCCACGTCGTTTCGCAACCCGCCTGCGGCGGGCCCCTCCATGGCGGCGTAGGTTGCTTTGGGATGGCATTCACATCGGAATGTGTAAAAAATGCTGATTTTTATCTGATAATCTGCTATAATAAGCACATGACACAAATTGAACAGCAGAAAGCGGCAAAAGAATTTGCAGAATTTTGGAAAGACAAGGGCGATGAAAAGCAGGAATCGCAGAGATTTTGGATTGATTTGTTACAGAATGTGCTTGACGTTGCAAATCCTGCAAAATACATTGAATTTGAAAAGCGGGTGCAGCTTTCGCATACAAGCTACATCGACGCATATATTGCCGATACAAAAGTTTTAATCGAACAGAAAGGAAGCAAAATCGACATTCACAAGGCTTATGAACAATCAGACGGAGCAATTCTTACACCGTTTGAACAAGCGAAAAGATACGCTGATGAATTACCAAATTCAATCCGACCGCGCTGGATTGTCGTTTGCAATTTTGGAGAATTCCTTGTTTACGATTTGGAAAATCCGCAGAGTGAGCCAGAGCAGATTTTTTTGAAAGATTTACCCAAAGAGTTTTACCGCCTGCAATTCCTTGTTGACCGGAAAAACGAGAATATACGCCGTGAAGAAGAACTAAGCTTAAAAGCTGGTGTGCTTGTCGGCAAATTGTATGACGCGCTCATAAAAGAATACATCGACCCGGATGAAAAAAGCCTGCGCTCATTGAACATTCTTTGCGTAAGAATTGTTTTCTGCCTTTACGCTGAAGATGCAGGGCTTTTTGCCATCAAAACAGCTTTTGAAGATTACATAAAATCATTTGCAGTTGAAAATTTGCGTGACGGAATTATCAAACTGTTTAAGGCCTTAGATTCAAAAGACCGCGACAAATATGACCTAAAATTGAAGCCTTTCCCCTATGTGAACGGCGGTTTGTTCCGTGACGAACAGATTGAAATTCCGAACTTTACGCAGGAAATTGTTGATGTAATCGTGAACCATTGTGCGCCGTTCAACTGGAGCGACATAAGCCCGACAATTTTTGGAGCGGTCTTTGAAAGCACATTGAATCCGGAAACACGTCGCAAAGGCGGAATGCATTACACGAGCATTCAGAACATTCATAAAGTGATAGACCCGCTTTTCATGGACGACCTGAACTCTGAATTTGAGTCAATCTGCGCAACCAAAATTGCAAAGCAAAAGACCGAAAAGCTGCACGATTTTCAGGCAAAGCTCGGCTCGCTCAAATTCCTAGACCCGGCCTGCGGTTCGGGAAACTTCCTTACCGAAACCTACATTTCGCTCCGCCGTCTTGAAAACAAGATTGTGTCGATTTTGAACAAGGGCGAAACCCTTCTTGGCTTTGACGAGTTCATTAAGGTGCATATCAACCAGTTCTATGGTATCGAGATTAACGACTTTGCGGTTACGGTTGCAAAGACCGCGCTCTGGATTGCAGAAAGCCAGATGGCAGCCGAAACAGAATCGGTAATCAGTCGGACAATTGACTTTCTGCCCTTGAAGACAGGCGCAAACATTGTTGAAGGCAACGCTTTGCGCATGGACTGGGGAACGCTTGCCAAAGAAGAACAGACAGACTTTTTGTTCGCCGACAAACTTAACGTCTACAAGATTGATTCCAACTTGGGAAATTTGGAAGTGCATGAGCCGGAGCTTGAATACGGCAGGCATTATAAAGAGCTGAATGTCATCACAAAGGAAGTGGAAGAAAAAGAACTTCCGAAAACGGAAAAAGAAGCTGTTGCCTACGACTACATCATCGGAAATCCTCCGTTTGTAGGTTACACATTTCAATCAGAGCGCCAGAAAGAGGATTTGCAGTTTGTTGCAAACAATATGAGTAAAAATATTGATTATGTAGTTGGGTGGTATGTAAAAGCAAGTCATTTCATAAAAGGAACACAAACGAAATGTGCATTTGTTTCAACTAACTCAATTACACAGGGCGAACAAGTTGCTGAAGTTTGGAAACCTCTTTTTGAGGAAGACAACATTCAATTTGATTTTGCATACAGAACATTTATATGGGATTCTGAAAGTTCTCAAAAAGCCCATGTTCATTGTGTTATTTTAGGATTCAGCGATAGGAACAGCACTCAAAAAACGAAATTCATTTTTGATGAAGACGGAATTAGACAAGTGGTCGATAGCATAAACCCCTATTTGATTGAAGCTCCTATTGTATTTATTGAAAAAAGAAAAAATCCATTATGCAATGTTTCAAAGATAAATAAAGGCAGTCAACCTACTGACGGAGGAAACCTAATCATAAGTGCAGAGGATTATGCCGATTTTATCAAGAAAGAACCGTCAGCTATAAAATTTATACGTGAGTTTTTAGGTGCAGAAGAATTCATAAATGGCAAAAAAAGATATTGTCTGTGGCTTGTTAATGCGAGTCCTGCAGAAATGCGGAAAATGCCACTTGTTATGAAACGTGTGGAAGCCGTAAAAGAGATGCGTTTTGCAAGTTCAAAAGAAGCTACAAAGAATTGGGCCGCGTATCCGTATTTATTTACGGAAAATCGTCAGCCGGAAAGCGGCAGTTATCTTTTGATTCCTCGCGTTTCATCTGAAAGGCGCAGGTACATTCCAATTGGTTATATTTCATCAGATGTAATTGCAAGCGATGCGGTTCAACTTGTACCAAATGCCAGCTTGTATGAATTCGGAGTTCTTACAAGTTCTATCCACATGGCATGGATGCGTGCTGTGTCCGGCCGCCTAAAAAGCGATTACCGCTACAGTAATGATATTGTCTACAACAACTTTCCATGGTGCAACCCCACAGACGAACAGAAAGCCAAAATCGAAAAGACCGCGCAGGCAATTCTTGACGCACGTGCAAAATACCCAGATTCATCTCTTGCAGATTTGTACGACGAAACGCTCATGCCGCCGGAACTGCGCAAAGCCCATCAAGAAAACGACAAGGCCGTAATGTTAGCGTATGGATTCAGCACCAAAATGACAGAAAGCGAGTGCGTGGCAGAACTATTCAAACTCTACGAGAAATTAGTGCAAAAAGCGTAAATTTGTGGTATATTAAACATGGAGGTGAAAAATGAGTTATGAGACTGTAATTGAACAGGTCAAAGCGACTCCTGTAGAGCTTCTGGACGAAGTTTCGGTATTTTTGAATTTTTTGCAGTATCGCTCACATCACATTCAACAAAACCAGAAAAAAATGCCTGATGAAACATATAATCAGCTGGCTGGCTCTATTTCAAGTGCAATAACACAGTCAGCACGAGAAACAATTTGGGAGCAAATAAAGAATGACACGTGGTGAGTTATATTGGGTAGATTTTGGCGTTCCTGTGGGGAGTGCGGCCGGTTTTCGTCGCCCGGCTCTTATTTTACAATCGGATGAATATAATGCCACCGCTTTGAATACAGTTATCGTTGTTCCTTTTACAAGCAATCTCAATCTGGCCGACTATAAGCCAAATGTCTATGTAACAGCTAAAGAAAGCGGACTTTCAAAAGATTCAGTTGCAATAATTCCTCTTGTAACAGCTTTGGACAAGATGTGCTTCATTGAAAAAATTTCATTATTACCTCTTTCTATTGTAGAGAAAATCAACAATGCAGTTATCGAAATGATACATTGATGCCACCGGAACTCCGTAAAGCCCCAATTGGAAAACGACAAGGCCGTAATGTTAGCGTATGGATTCAGCACCAAAATGACAGAAAGCGAGTGCGTCGCAGAACTGTTCAAGATGTATGAAAACTTGACGCAAGAAATCTAAAATGTGGTATAATGAATGTATGGAGGAAAAAAAATGGAATATAAAATAAATTTTTCCTGGGATGAAGAGGCATCTGTGTGGTAAGACTTTTGCAAATGCAAGCACGGCCGGGATTGGAGGGGCTGTTGGTAAAAAATTGCATCCGTGCAATTTTTTACCATGAGTTTTCTGCGAAAACTCACCTGTTTTTTATTCTAACAAAAGACGCGCCATCCTTGGCGCTGCTTGTTTTACATCTGTTTGGTCCCGCGGAACCCCGGAAAGCGCTTAAAAAAAATGGCAAGATGTTCTTTTGACAGGCGTTTGGCCAAAAAAGAAAGTGCCGCAAGAAGAAAGAGAAGAAAATTGAGCTTTAGTAGCTTTTTTGGGTCATGGCTTCAAGGTCGTCGATTACTTTTTGGAGGCGGGTAAGTTCGCGGTCCAGTATGGCCTTGTAGTTCAGCTGCTCGGTTACGATGCGCTCGCGTTCGTCTTCCCAGTTCTGCAGGGATGTGATGTAGAGGAAGTTGAACTGCGATGTGTTTGCCTTTTCTGCCCAGAGCTTTGCTTCCTGCCAGTAGTAGTAGCCGGCCTGGTAGTAGGACTTTGCCTGCTTTAGGTTGCGCAGGTATTCGTCTTTCCACGGTGCGTCGTAGAAGTATGCGGCTTTTTTGTCGAATATGCGGGCCATGCGGAGGTGCTGCTCTATTAGCTTAAGGTTCAGGTGCATCTGGAAGAGGTAGCGGTATTTTTCCCACTCGCGCTCGGTTTCCACTTTTGTAAAGGCGTAGTAGGGGTTTGCGAAGTCTGCGCTTACGGCTTTTTCCAGCCAGTAGATGTTTTCAAGGCAGTCTTCGGGGAACTGCTGGTGGTGTACGTGGTAGAGCCTGTAGTAGTCTTCCTTGTATTTTACCACGTATGCGTGTGCGCTTGGGGCTGCCATGGAGACGGTTAGTATGGCTGTGGCCAGTGCAAGCACAATCTTTGTGTGCACAAGTTTTGCGTGGGCAAATTTTGCGCTTATTGCCTTCTTGAGTAAGTTTGTAATCCGCATAAGAAAATTATTTTTAGACATTTTACTTATCATATATCGGCAGATTTTTTATTTCTTGCCAGATATTTGCGCTTATTTCTTCTTTTGTTTTTTTTGCATCTATTAAGACTATTTTCATGCCCTGGTTTTTGGCTTTTTCTGAATATTCGCTTAAAACATTGTGGTATTCCTGGACGGTTCTGTTTAGAAAGTCCTCTTTTTCGTAGATTTCGCGGAAGTTGCGGTCGCCCAGGCGGGAAAGTGAGTCTTTTGGGGAAATTTCAAAGTAGAAGAGCAGGCTTGGCAGGGGGAAGAGGCTGTTCAAGAGGCGGGGCACTTCTGGCGGGCAGTTTATTGACTGGTAGGCCAGGCTAGAAAAGAGGTAGCGGTCACTTACGACTTTTTTGCCGGACTGGCATGCTTCTTTTATGCCGGTTACCAGTGTGTTGCCCTGGGTAAGGAGCTTTCCGTTTACGTGCTCGTTCCTGTCTGCTGCAAAGAGGTAGGCTGCGCTTTCGTTTTGCAGGGGAAAGTCTCCCTTTAGCATTTGCCTAAGGAATTTGCCTGTTGGGGCGGAAGTTGGTTCTGCTGTAAAGAGGAAATCCCTTGCTTCCGGCCTCTTTTTTAGCATTTCTATCTGGGTGGAGGTTCCGGCTCCGTCTATTCCTTCAAAAACAATAAAATTCTGTAATATCATAAAAAACCTTCCTTAATTTATCGCTTTTTGTTACAATTAGTTTTACCGTTAATTAAGGGAATCTTTATTTCCCTCTGGCACTGATGAAGACTTGGGTTAGGAACTGTATTGGAACTGGCATATTTCTCCTCATTTTTGTGGTCATACTGACCGCGCTGCGTCCAATCTATGTCTCCGTCACCAGGCTTGTGCGCTCCTACGAATCCCAGGCTTTGGAGCTGCTCAGGGACAAGACGGGGCTTGGCGTAAGGTACAAGAGTCTTTCCCCTTCAATTTTCAGCGGAATCCACATTCAGGGCATAGAAGTCTACGACATTGAAAGCGGTGAGCTGATCCTTACCGTAAGAAAGGCCTCCGTAAAATACAGTCTTAGCCAGCTTTTGCACAAGAATTTCAAGGGTGCCTTCACAAAAGTCCTCATAAACGACGTTGACTTTGAGTTTGACAAGGAAAAATATACACAAGTCTTGGAAAAATTGAAAGCCCTGGGCAAGGGTGGCAAGGAAGACAAGTCTGACAAGAATGGCTTTATGGACGAAAGCCTTATCGGTGCTATCAAGATGGCGGTTTCTTTCCTTCCAGTTGACGTGCATGCAAGAAACGTTAGGGCTTCCTACAAGTCTTCTGGCAAGGAGTACACGGCTGCTATCCGCTCCCTCTCGCTGAATAGGCAGAAGAACGGGGTGTCCGTGGAAACAAACCTTGACGGTTATGCCTATGCAAAGTTTTCAAACCTCATGGCTGGGGCAAACTTTAGCATAAACGGCAACTTGCTTTCTTCTGTTGACGGCAGCTCCATGATTGTCTCGATTGACGGCTACAAGGGGGCAGACTATACGGTGAGCAAGATGGAATTCCTTGCCCGCTATTCAAATGGCCTGGCTGTGATACGCTCATCCCAGGGGCTTGGCAATTACGACCTTTTTGCAAGCCTTAACCTCTACAGCGGAAACCTTGAGTCAAGCTTTAGCATGAATAAGCTTAGTCCTGCATCCATCATAAGGATTCCCATGGATAACAAGCACGTTAGCTCCTTCCTTAAGAGCGAGTACACCGCCGACCTTGAATTTAACTGCAACCTGCTAACAAAGAAATACGGCTGGAGCGGAAACGGCTCATTCGTTCTGCCAGAGGGCTACCTGCCAACCCAGGAAGACATAGCCTTTGCCGTCCACGGTGACAATTCTACGGTGTACGTGGATTCAGTAAGTGCAAGCGGAAAGACCCTTGGCGTAAGGGTTAAGGGCTCAATGGAACTTTCAAGCCTGCTTCCTTCCGCAGACATAAGCCTTTCCCACTATACCTTCCCCAACGGCCACTCTGTTTCCGGAAACGTATATGTCCGTCCGTCCGGCAAGGGACTGTCGGTAAGCTCTCCGGGTATAAGCTTTGGGGAAAAGACACTTTCTTCCGTGCTCATTAGTTTGCAGCCGTTTGCTGGGGGCTACAGCTTCTCTTTCTCCGCAGCGGACAACTCCCACTTGCAGGACTATTCATCCCCTGCAAAGATTGGTCTTTCGGGCAACGCTTCTTTTTCCGGCAGAAAATTCCTAAACACCAAGCTGAATGTGGACGGACTCTTTGCAGACACGATTGTTGAATATGTGGCTTTCTTTATGAATGAAAAGCAGTCCGAGACAATAAAAAGCCTAGCGCCAAAGTTCTCTTCATATATGACGGATTCCGAGATTACGTTTTTTACGGACTTCAATTCATTTTCTTTTGCTTCCCCTTCAGTTGTTGTTAGGAACCCTGCAAGGGAAGACCAGAGCGTTATTCTGGAATTTGAAGGCAACGACAGAAGCATCAAGGTTTCACGCATGGAGGCTGTTTACGGCGGCATAAGCATGAACGCAACCGTGGACGCAAACATTTCAAAGCCCAAAAGGCAGATAGAATTTGCTTCTTCCATGGAAGTGAACAATATTCCCTACAACCTTTCGGGAGTCTATTCATTTGACAGCTGGGTAAACGTAACCGGTGACTACGGTCTTGAGGCCATGGTGGACTTTAGGGACGACATCTTCGGTTCTTTCCAGGTGCAGTCTTTCCCTGTGGCACTTTCCAAGTTCATGCTTTCTCTTTCTACATACATGCAGTTCTCCTACGGCAGCAAGACAGGGCTTCTTGTTAACATAGAGGAGCTTTCCCTTTCCGAAACAAGCGGAAACCTTCCTGTAATGCCGCGTATTTCCGTATCTGGCCAGATAGACAGTAAGGGGGCAGTCTTGAACACCGTAAGCTATACTGATGACAAATCGTCACTGGACGGAAAGGGCTACTTCCTTTGGAACGTAAACGAGGGCGTGTTTGACTCCGCAAACCTTTCCATTAACATGGCCAACGCTGCAACCTTGGAAACGCTTAGCATTGACGCAGACCTTACGAATCCTCTTGGCGGGGAACTTTCCGGGGATGCGCTAAAGAAAAACTGCTACTTCAATTCCCGCGTGGTGATTGAAAATTTCCCTCTTTTCCGCGTAATAAAGGGGCAGGGGGCAGAAGACCTCGTTACCGGAACCGTTACTGCAAGCGGCACTATCGAAAACCCCTACGTATCCCTGGAACTGGCAAAGCTTTCCATGAAGGCTGGGGGAAACAAGCTTAAGGCCTCCGGAACGCTTGCCTTTGTGGAAGGGGCATTCAGCATTCCTGGCATGAGCGTGGACTGGGGCAGCATAAGCGCCAGGAACTTAACCGCATCCTTTGACCTTGCATCTTTTGCGGGGCAGATGGCGGTTGACCTTTCCCTTAAGGCGGCAGGAAAGAAGCTTTTTGCACCTGCAACTATAACGCTTGAAAAGCTAGGAGAAGAGGCTGAGGGCGAAGACAAACCACTTATCCCAAGCTCCATATCCGTAAAGCTTGACATTGACAAAATGTCCGGCGACCTTCTAAAAAAATACGTCCCGATTCACCTGGAGATGGAAAAGACACCAGAGCATGTTAGCGTAAAGTCTGACGAGTCACTGGGCCTTTCCGCAGTTCTCCACAATTCTGGCACTCTGAACGTATCCGTGGACGAAAAAAAGCCCCTGCACTTTAACCTTAACGGAAACGTAAAGGGCAATTACCTTAACCTGGTGCTCACAAACCTCTTCTGCGACATTCCAAAGCTGGCGGTTTTCGTGGACAATTCCATGCTTTCCGTCTACAGCGGGGTTTTGAACGGTCAGGCGGTAATTTCTGGCCTTTCATCAGACCCCAACATAGACGGCTCCATAGTATTCTCCAACCTGGACTTTATACTGCCAATGTTCGTGGATAACCACATCAAGACAGACCAGATGCTTGTTACCATGGTTCAGAACAAAATAGACGTTAGCGACACCCTCTTTAGGATAAAGGACGGCGTCATGCAGCTGGGAGTGTCGGTAATCCTGGACAGGCTAAGCTTGGATTCCCTGGACGTTGCTGTTGCCACGGAAAAGGACGGAATTCCTGTAAACATAAAGCTGCCCCTCGTAACCCTAAAGGGACGCACGGCAGTAGACATCCACATCCTCTACGGAGACAATTCATTCAACCTACAGGGCTCTGTTGCGCTTGAAAATTCTGAGATAACCGTTATGGAAGACTTGGGTAGCCAGGGACTTGCAATCATTACCGGCAAAAAGGGCGAGGAAAAGGAAAAAGAGAAGGAAAAAATAGAAGAAATCGAAGCAGAGTCTTCTGGAGCGGAAGGAAAGCTAAAGATGAACATAGACTTGAACCTGCTCATTGGCCAGAAGGTAAATTTCCTTATAAACCCGCTTATCCGTGGTCTTGTGGCACCGGACACCCCAATCCACTTTACCATGGACACTTCGTCCAACCAGTGGGCTTTGGAGGGCGACGTAGCATTGAGGGGCGGAGAAGTCTTCTACTTCAGCAGGAACTTCTATCTTAAGGAAGGTCGCATCACGCTTAACGAAACGCAGGCAAAATTTGACCCTGTCCTTACAGTACGCGCAGAAACCCGTGAACGCGACGAAAACGGCAACTCCGTAACGATTACCCTTGCTGCCCAGAACCAGCCGCTTTCCCAGTTCAACCCAACGTTTACGGCAAGCCCCGCAAGGTCAGAGAAGGAAATTATGGAAATGCTTGGCCAGATCCTTACTGGCGACAGCACCTCCATGGGTTCTTTTGCGGTTACGGCAGGCGATTTTGTTACCCAGACACTTATTCTAAGAAAAGTCGAAAAAGGATTGCGCGACTTGCTTAATTTTGATATATTCTCAATACGCACATCGCTTTTGCAGAATGCCATAACGCAGAATATGTCTTCGCAGTCAAAAAATACCACATTTGGTAACTATTTTGACAATACGACTGTTTATATTGGAAAGTACTTCGGCAATTCAGTTTATGTAGACGGCCTTTTGCGGTGGACATACGACGAAAACGACGTGCTTTTTAATGACTCGGAAAACGGGGGGCTTGTGTTCCAGCCAGAATTTGGTCTTGAGCTTATGGCTCCCTTTGCAAACATCCGCTGGCAGTTTGCCCCGGAAATGGGTCAGCTCCAAGAGTCATGGGTTCCTGCAACGTCAGTTACCCTTTCGTGGAGATTCAGTTTTTAAAAAAAGAGGAATTGTATGCATATCCTGCATTCTGCTAAACGTCGCTTTGTTTTGCTGGCACTTTTTGCCCTTTCTGTATTTTGCCACCTTTCACCGGTATTTGCCCAGAGTGACTGGTACTACGGAAAGCCCATCAAGAAGATTGTCTTCGAAGGCCTTGATAATATAAAGCCGAGCGATTTGACTGGTGTAACCAGCAATTTTATAGGAGAAGAGTTTTCAGACGAAGTTTTCTCCGACCTTTTGAACCGCATCTTCGCACTCAACTACTTTGACGAGGTTAACCCGCAGGCTGTTGGTGATGCAAGCCATTCCTACGTAATAATCAAGCTTTCGGTAGTTGAATTCCCCATAGTTTCCAAGGTAAGGTTCGTGGGCAACAACAAGGTCCGCGTATCCGAGCTTAAGAATTCAATTTCATCCAAGGAAAAGGACATATACAGCGAGGAGAAGCGCCTCAATGACGAAAAGGCACTCCTTGACCTCTACATTGGCAAGGGCTTTTCAGAGATAAAGGTCTCGTCCACTGCAGAAAAGAAGGAAAAGGGCTTTCAGATTACATTTAGGATTTCCGAAGGCCAGCAGACTGTTGTAAACAGCATCCAGTTCTCCGGCAACAACGTTATGTCTTCCCGCGCACTCAAGAGCAAGATTTCGCTAAAGGAAGTAGGCCTTATCACCAAGGGCTCTTACCAGGAATCCATGGTTGAGCAGGACAAAAAGGCTATCGTTGCCTATTATATGGAAAAAGGTTACGTTGACGCCCAGGTTATTAACGTTACCACGACACCTTCATTCAACGAGAAGAAGGGACGCAGGGAACTTGCCATCCGCTTTAACATCAAGGAAGGCTCTGTCTATAAATTTACGGGGCTTAAATTTGTTGGCAACAAGGTCTTTTCTACTGAAGAGCTTAATTCACTGGTAACCCTAAAGACCGGCTCAACATACAACGAGACTGCATTCCAGGAATCCGTTCTTGCAGTCCAGACAAAATACTACGAAAACGGCTACACCTCAAACCAGTTTGCAGTTGACCAAAAGAAGGATGCTGAGCAGCACACAGTTTCCTATGTAATGCACATCCAGGAAAACGCAAGAAGCCACGTTGAAGAAATTATCATAAAGGGTAATGCCAAGACTAAGGAAGAAGTTATCCGCCGTGAAATTCCAATCGAAAGCGGAGACATCTTCTCTTATGCAAAGGTAAATGCCGCAATGAGAAACCTTTACAACCTCCAGTTCTTCTCCCATGTTTCTCCTCAGGTTAACCCCGGTACAGAAAACAACCTGGTAGACCTTGTATTTACTGTGGAAGAGCAGTCAACAACATCGCTCGACTTTGGTCTTACATTCAGTGGTGTTTCCGATCCGGATGAATTCCCGGTGGCCCTCTTTACAAAGATTCAGGACAGAAACCTCTTTGGCGAAGGAAAGTCTATTTCCGCAGGCCTAACGCTTTCAACAGACCAGCAGTCCCTTTCTTTCTCTTACGGACAGAACTGGCTCTTTGACCGTCCAATAAGCAACACCGTATCCCTTAGCTTCTCACATTCAAAGGAATACGATGCCCGCAATTTCTACATGCCGGACGGAAGCTTGAATTCCAAGTACTATTACATGCAGTATGAGCAGAATGCAATCACCCTTTCGGACACAATCGGAAGAAGGTGGAGCCGCGACTTTGCCCTTGTTTCTTTGTCTGGCGGTATAAGCGGCAGCTTGCTCAACAACAAGTATGATGACAAGGCCTATATTGCAACAGACACGACTGTTTCAGACTACAACGGAAACTTGCGCCCAAGGACAAGCATCTTTACCCAGCTCTCTCTTGACGGACGCGACATTGCCTGGGACGCAACAAAGGGTTGGTTCTTTAGCCAGCGCTTTACATGGCATGGTCTTATTCCAAAGGGAATCCTTCCTTTCGACGACGAATGGGGTGAATCAGAATTCTTCCTCCGCACGGATACAAAGGCAGAAAAGTACTTTACCCTTATCGACTGGCCTGTTACGGAAACCTGGGACTTTAAGGTTATCCTTATGGGTTATTCAGGACTTTCATTCCAGTTGCCGGCTTTCGACAGCTCAATCAAGCAGTCAAACCAGCTCTACATAGACGGTATGTTCTACGGCCGCGGATGGACAATCTACAACTCTGGCTTTGGACGCGGAAGGGCTTTGTGGAACAACTCTGTTGAACTCCGCATGCCTGTAATCCCCAACCTTATCGCCCTTGACCTCTTCTTTGACGCTTCATGCCTTAAGGACGAGCCTAGCGATATGTTCACCGATTTGTCCAACCTTGACGACTGGTACTTCAGCTTTGGACCAAGCATCAGGTGCTGTATGCAGCAGTTGCCTTTGCGCCTCCTTTTCGTAAGCCAGTTCAAGATGGAAGACGGAAAATTCACATGGCGTGACGATGATGCGGACATCGTGGACACCTTTAGGGACAGCATGCACTTTGTCCTTTCATTCAACATGGTAAACAGGTAATTCGGAATCCTAATAACTACCGCTGGATGAGGACTGGCGTATGTTTTGGGACTTCTTTAATTATATCAGACAGGAGTGTGATTAAAATGAAGAAATTGGTTTTGCTTTTAGCTTTTATGGTATGCGGTTTGGCAAGTAACATCTTTGCTGAACAGATTACAAAATTTGCAGTTGTAGACACAGACCGTGTTTACAAGGCATTTTTTAACAATTCACAGTCAATGCGCAATTATGAAGCAAAAAAGGCTTCCTTCCAGGCAGAAATAACACGCCATACCAATGAGCTTCAGGATTTAAAGACCCGCAAGAGCGAATATGCTGTGGCAGGAAAGAATGCAGAAGCAGAAAAGCTTCAGGAAGAAATAAACACAAAGGCACAGAACCTTCGTGACTATACTGCAAGCAAGAACGCAGAACTTAAGCGCATTAAGGGCAGCATGGAATCTGGCGATGCTTTCTACAAGAGGCTTTACAGGATAATCGGAAGCGTAGCAGAGCAGGAAGGCTACTGCATGGTTTTGAGCCCACAGCAGAACAATTCAATCCTTTGGTACAGCGATTCTGTAGATATAACAGACAAAGTAATTGCCCAGCTTAGAAAGTAGTCCGTCATGGCGGAAGAAAAAGATACTCCTCTTTTTATACAATACCAGACCCTAAAGGACAGCTACAGAAATGAAGTTCTCTTCTTTAGGGTCGGGGATTTTTATGAGATGTTCGACAGCGATGCCGATGAGGTGTCGCGCCTTTTAAACCTTACTCTGACTCACCGCGGAGACCGCCACATGTGCGGTGTTCCATATCACGCAAGCAAAATATACATAGCACGCCTTTTGCGCCTGGGAAAAAAAATAGCTATTGCCGAGCAGGTTGGGGAAGTGGCAAAACCGGGGCAGGGGCTTACCGAACGCAAGGTTCTGGAAGTTATTACCCCCGGTACCGCACTGGAAAGCGAATACCTTGAAGGCGGCGTAAACAACTTCCTTTCATCTCTTTTTGTAAGCGGAAAATCAGCCGCTTTTGCCTGCATAGACGTTACCACCGGAGAATTTAGGGCTACAAGCTTTCCGGCAGACACGCTAGAGCAGAATTTTCCCAAGGAACTTTTGCGCTGCCGTGCAAGGGAAATACTTCTTCCCGACAGCCTAAAAAAGAACCGCACAGTTCAGTCTGTCCTGGACCTTAACCAAAACCTTTCTGTTTCATGGTACCCAGACTGGAACTTTAATGCCGAGCTAAGCTACAAGAGGCTCATAAAGCAGTTCAAGACCGCAAACCTCCGCTCCTTTTCCCTAACGGAAACTTCACCCGAAGTGCCGCCAGCAGGTTTCCTTCTTGACTATCTGGAAAAGACAACAAACACGCTTTCACCCCACGTGCGCTCCATAAACATCTACAGCGACAGCGATTATGTTATAATAGACGACTCATCTTTTAGGAACCTGGAGGTAAGCGCAAACCTTAGGGACGGCTCATCACAGTTCAGCCTGCTTGAATGCGTGGACTTTACCCGCACTGCAATGGGTAGCCGTATGCTAAGGGAATGGCTCATGTTCCCCCTTACAGACTTAAAGCGCATCCTTTCAAGGCAGAACCACGTAGAGCTTTTTGCAACAGACCGCTCACTCCTAAAGAAATTCCGCATGCAAATAGAAGGAATCCTGGACATAGAGAGGCTTGCAGGAAGAATAGCAATGGACAAGGCCCACGCAAAAGACCTTCAGGCCTTGCGCCACAGTTTGGAGCTATGGCTTTTGGCCCAGCAGACCTTGGGCAGCTTTAACTTTGCATCGCTAGACATTGCCCCCGCACAAAAAATCGTAGAGCTAATAGCTTCATCCATCTTGGACGACCCCTCCACAATACTTACGGAAGGCAGAATCATCCGTGAAGGCTGGAGCCAAGAGCTTGACCACTGGCGCCGTGTTCAGACGGACTTTACCCGCATACTGGAAGAATATATAGAAGAAGAAAGGCAGAACACAGGAATTCCCAACCTTAGGATAAAAAAGACCAACAACGCGGGCTTCTGCATAGAAGTAACCAAGGGAAAGCTTTCTATGGTTCCCGCACATTTTATTATCCGCCGTTCAATGGTAAACGCAGACCGCTATACCACGGTAAAGCTTCAGGAACTAGAGACAAGCCTTAATGAATCCGGCACAAAAGTCTTAGAGCTGGAAAGGGATTTGTTCCTTGAAGTGCGCAATTCGCTAAAAGAATACATTCCCTACCTTCAGCAGATGTCAGCAGAAATTGCCTATGCAGACGTGTGTGCTTCATTCTCACAGGCAGCCTGCACTCACGACTGGGTTCGCCCAAGCGTAGACGAAAGCCTTGCCTTTGAAGTAAAAAACGGCCGCCATCCCGTAGTGGAACAGCACCTTCCTTCCGGCGAATTTGTTCCCAACGACCTTAGCCTTGCGGGAGAAAAAAACACATGCAGCTTTGCCCTAATCACAGGCCCCAACATGGCAGGTAAAAGTACCTTCCTAAGGCAGAACGCACTCATAGCCCTTCTTGCGCAAACAGGAAGCTTTGTTCCCTGTCAAAGTGCCCGCATTGGAATTGTTGACAGAATCTTTTGCCGCGTAGGAGCCAGCGACAACCTTGCCCGCGGAGAGTCAACCTTCCTTGTAGAAATGACGGAAACTGCCCACATACTGCGCTCTGCCACGGAACGCTCCCTTGTAATCATGGACGAAGTAGGGCGGGGAACAAGTACAGAAGACGGACTTTCCATAGCATGGTCAGTAAGCGAATACCTTTTGAACAGAATAAGATGCAAGACCCTTTTTGCAACCCACTACCACGAGCTTACCCGCATGGAGCACCCAGGACTTGTAAAGCTCTGCATGGCAGTAGAC
>JAGCWT010000057.1 GCA_017961705.1 Treponema sp. | reverse complement strand
ACATTGCAAAGTCAAGTGCAACAATAGACTTCATGTGGCGTCTTCAACCCTAAACATTTTCTAGGACGGTTATTCAGAAGGGAAACTACCGCTTCTAAATAGCCGTCATCCAAATTTCTAAAATCCATGCCTCTTGGCAGAAAGAAACGCAAACAATCATTTATGTTTTCGTTTGATCCACGCTGCCATGGACTGTGAAGATCTGCAAAATAAATTGAAGTCTTAAGGTCTTTTTCCAGTTCCCTAAATTTTGCAAATTCTGAACCATTATCAAAAACTATCGTTTTTGGATGTATTCCGTTTTCATTAAATGCATCTTTTATAGCATTACAAACTTTTCCTGAAGAAACATTATCAACACTTTTTGCCAGCAGCAACCGACTCTTTCGATCTAGCAAAGTAACAATACAGCCTTTCCCTGGTGTTGTTCGTATTGTATCTCCTTCCCAGTCATCAAACCGCTCTCGATATTTCGCTTCCTCCGGTAAATCGTGAATTGTTTTGTCAGGCTGTATGGTACAATACTGACTTCTATGACCGTATTTTTGCTTTCCCCTTCGTCTCAAATGTGATTGAGCTGAGATACTTTCGAAAACACCGGCTTTTATTGCTGAATATATCGTATTAAATGAAATTGAATCATCTTTGTGCTGTTCATTCCATTTAAGTGCAATAATTTCAGGACTCCAGTATTGATAAAGCTTTTCTTGTATGAATTCAAATAATTTTGTTCCTTTTTGAATTCGTTGTTTTCTTACGCTTCTTTTTCTTTTTTTCAGATAATTTTCATACGAAACTTCTGGATTAAAATTTCCTCCCGGACATCTTTTGATAAGCCTGCTTACAGAAGACCTGTGCTTTTTCAGGGTACGTGCTATCTGACTCTGGCTTGTTCCAAGCTGCAACAAAGAAAATAGACAACATATGTCCATTTGTGTAAAATGACTATATGACTTCATAGTTTGTTTTTCCCTTTAATGTGGTAGTTTTTGGGTTAAAACATTCTATGAAGTTTTTTTATTTATTTTAAGTGTTGCACTTGCAATTACAATCTCCCGGTCCCCCGGAACCCTGCAAAGCGGGGAATACCACGGAGTTTGACCGGACCCGGAGGGCCGGGCACAGTGGAAGAAGAAATGCCGTCCGAATAAAAAAAATTTCTAAAATCTGCAAATAGCTACTACCGCGAATGGAATTTTCGGTATACACTGTAATTATATAGAAGATTTCAAAAAATGCCGATAGTAAATTGACTTATTGGACTTTTAGTTTTAAGAGGTATTTATGTATAAAACAAAACGCCGGCTTGTGATTTTGGCAACGGACGCTATTTTGTTGGTGGTGTTTATATTCCTCTCTGTGAGTATAGTGCCAAAATTTAACGAGAACAGATCTTATTCACCGCTGTTTTCCTGGATTTCTGCAACGACCCTTTTCTTTGCCATTCTTTTGATAACAAGAAAGCTGCGTTCTTATTTTGACGGCGAACTTTACAAGTCTGCTCTTTTTACGGGCGAAACCTCTTTCCTTACCGAGTTTTTGGAGCAGTTGCGCTACTGCTACTCACTGGACGACTTTTACGACAATATTTCCGAGGTTTTGGAAAAGAAGGCCGACTGTTCAGTGCTTTTTATTGACCGCAAGAAGAATTACGTTCTTTACAACAGCCCCAACCGCCTTACCTGCGACAAGGACGTGCTGAACACTCTTGGCATGAATTTTCCGGAGAGTTGGAAGAACGGTGTCTATTTTATAGGAGACAATTACGGTATTGTTTCTTCTATTAAGAAATCCCGCGGATTCTTTATGGTGAACGAAGGCCAGCATCTTTACATTTTCTGCCGCTATACAAAGCTTTTTGACTCTACCATATATAACAACCTCTATTCTGAATTCTGCCGCTTTGAAAACCGTACAAAGACTATCAGCGACCTTGCAGAAATTTCTTCTCTTTCACAGGAATGGCAGCAGCTTGCAGAAACCCAGCGCTCCTTCCTTCCTGCGGTTATGCCGGAGATTGAGCACCTGGAGCTTGCAGCATATTTCCGTCCGCTTGTAAACGTTTCTGGTGACTATTATTCAGTGCTTCCAATTAGCCGCACAAAGACGCTTCTTATGCTGGGGGACGTTTCCGGTAAGGGTCTTGCCGCTGCATTGGTTATGGGCTTGGTGATGAACACCGTAAAGATTCTTGAAAACAAGAGTGATCTTCCCGCCATGATAAAGGCTGTGGACAAGGCCATCAAGAGCATGAGCCTGCAGGACAAGTATACGGTTCTTTTCCTTGGCATTGTGGACACTTCCGCCATGACCATTTCTTATGTAAACGCATCCATGTCTGACCCGATTGTAATTACAAGGACGCCTAGCGGTTACAAGATTAAGCCGCTTACCTCCAACTGCTCGGTTGTTGGAATTATTGACATTCCGGACGTTCAGGTTGCAACCCAGAAGCTTTACAGGGGAGACGTTATCCTTATGGCTTCCGACGGTGTTTCCGAAGTAATGGACGACAGCGGCACGGAGCTTGGTGATACGGAGCTTTACAAGAATACCCTTTGTTCCAGCGCAAAAAAGCATCCAAAGGAATTTGTTGACGATATTGTTGACCTTGTTCTTTCTTATAACGGCGGCAAAAAACTTCGCGACGATGTGACTATGATGGTTGCAAAGGTGGTGGACTAAAATGAACGGACTGATATTTTTTATATTGAATGTATTCTTTGCCGTAGGCTTGCTTTTGCTTTCCTTTAGTGCGGATTCAAAGAAGGACTCTCAGAAAAAGGATATAAACAAGCTTGTTAACATAATCCTCTTTAATTCTGCGGTTTATGGAATGATGGCCCTTACCCTTGCCATGTGCCTTTGGGGTCCAAACCAGATGGCAAAACTTGTGGGTAAGGTTTCCTTTATGCTTATTGGATGGTTCAGCGTTTCCTGCTGCGTCTTTATAGTCAAATTCCCGGACGAAAAGAGGAACCGCTTTGTTACCTTTATGCAGTGGGTCTTGAACCTGCTTGCCCTTTACATTGTATTCCACAAGAATGCCTTTAACAATTTTGTCATTACCAAGGAGGGCGACTTTCAGATTCCATCTGGGCTTATCTTCTCCGGCCTGCTTAGCAGAAAGTTCCCGCTCACATGGTACCCGACTTATGTTTTTACCTATACGATTGCACTTCCACTGCTTGCAGTCCTCATGCTGCTTGTCCGTGCGGAAAATACAAAGAGCCTGCTTAACCGCCAGCGCATAATGATTGTAATTCTGGGTGTCTTCCTTTCATTCTCCCTTTTTGGCTTTATGAATTATGCGACGACCTACCAGACAATGATTATGAGCCTTATTACAATAGGATTTTTGCCCCAGGTTATGTTCTTTATAAAGGCGGATTCTACCAATGAAATTTGGGACAAGAAGTACTTCTTGCGTTCATCGCTTACATTCCTTATCCGCTATGTTTTGCCGGCAGTTCTTGGTGGAAGCCTCTTTGCCCTGCTGTGGAAGCTCAACTCGGTTAACACAAAGCTTTTCTACCTGCTTTTTGTTGTGGGACTTTTGCTTATCATCTTTGCCTGCACCGCAATAAGCAACTTTGCAAACAAGAGGGCCTTCTTCCGCGACACACGCTATGCTGCCGCTTTTGAAAAAGACATTACTTCCATTGAATTTGAAGATGATCCTGCTGAGGTTGTTCGCAGTGTGGAAGATGCATTTGTAAAGCACGTTGACTCTGGCTTTATAAAAGTTTTTATTGACGTTGGCAACGGCTACCTTGAACCCATATTCGAAAAGGAAGACGAAAAGAACAAGGTTACCATTCCGATTGCAAACGAAGCATTTGACCTGCTTTTGAACCTAAAGAAGCCGATTGTTTTCAGGGAGCTTATGAAGAGGGACTACACTCTGGAAAGGGTGCGCGGAGAAATTCTTTCTTTGCTGAACGAAACTTCTTCCGATTCATTCATAATGCTCAACGAAGGCCGGCACATTATTGGAATAATATTCCTTGGTGCAAAGGACTCTGGAAACATCTACAATGACTACGATATGGAAGTCTTTACAAGGCTTTATTCAAACTTCTTTGTAATTGGCTACTACCTAAAGAACATAATGAACGAGGCTGTTGTTGGTACCGTTAACCGCGAAATCAAGATGTCCAGCCAGATCATTACTTCTATCCAGGAGAACATGGACCGCATAGAAAATCCAAAGATTGACTGCGGCTACAGAATGGTTCCTGCCCACAACATTGGTGGTGAATTCGTAGACCTTATCCGCCTTACCGACACGCGCCACCTCTTTATTATTGGTGCTTTGAGCGGTAAGGGTATTGCGGCTTCCATGAGCATGGTCATTATGAAGTCAATCACAAGAACCTTCCTTGCGGAAACACACGACTTTAAGAGCCTGGTGGAAAAGGTAAACCTCTTTATACGAAACAACCTGCCCAAGGGAACAATCTTTAGCGGTACCTTTGGTCTTTTGGACTTTGCTACGGACACCATGTACTACATCAACTGCGGCTCACCGTCCATCTTCCTTTACACAAGGGCCTACAACAACGTAATCGAAATTCAGGGTGAAGGACATATCCTTGGCTTCTCTAAGGATTTGGAAAAGTATCTGCACGTAAAGAAGGTAAAGCTTTCTGCCGGAGACATTGCCATGATTTGTACGGACGGACTTATTGAATCCAAGTCTCTCCGTGGCGAACAGTTTGGCAAGAACCGCTCACAGGCATCGCTTCTGGAAAATTCACGTTTCCCGGCAGACAAGATGGCCCAGTTTACCTACGATTCACTCGTTCATTTTACGTCCCGCGCTTTGGATGATGACATTACAATTCTTATATTCAAATATCTGGGAGGCAATAAATAATGGACCAGCTTACAGTTCTGGAAAAAACCGGCCCCAACTACAGGCTTCTTGAGCTTTCGGGTGTTTTTGATGCCTACAACCTTACGGAAGTTTCGGAAAAGGTTTACAGCTATATAAAAGAAAAGAACGTCGTGCTTGATATGGACAAGATTATCTTTATGGATTCCGCTGGAACCGGGGTTGTTCTTGCCTGCATCAATGACGGCTTGGAATTCGGAACAAAAGTGTTTATAATGAATCCGTCGGATGCTGCCCACCATGCCCTTGAGCGTACGGGCTTCTACGACACATTTTTTATAATTCACTCTGTTACCGAGGTTAGTGATGCGTAGGAATATTGGATTTGTTTTGCTTGCATTGGCGGCGGCTTTTACTGCACTTACTTTTTCTTCATGCATGAACAAAGCTGTTGCGCAAGGCTCAAAGGACAATGCTTCTAAAAATGAGGATGTCCAGGTTGCGCAGAAGAATGAAGTGGCGGAAGTTGCACCGGCTCCCCAGGTTAATCCCGAAGTGGAAAAACTGGGCCGTGTTTTGTCTTCCATGTCACAGAGGGCCAAGCAGGCAATCCCCAACGGAAGCCCGGAAGAATTTCTTGCCGATTTGCACAAGGTTCTTGATGCGGACAAAAATACCCGCAGCGACGACCTTTCGCTTTTGTATCTTATAGACAAAAAGCACAACGTTGGCGAGAACTATGTTCCCAAAGACTTGCAGGGTCTTGTAAAGAATGACTTGTACACCATAAGCCGCAACAACCTTTCCCTGCGTCCAGAGGCAGAGGCATCCCTAAAGGAAATGAGTACTGCCGCACTAAAGGACGGGGTAAGGATTCATGTGCTTTCCACATACCGCTCCTACCAGTACCAGAAGAGCCTTTTCCAGCACTGGGTGGAAGTAGACGGTCTAAAGGAAGCGGAGAGGGAAAGCGCACGCGAAGGAACCAGTCAGCACCAGCTTGGTACTGCGGTTGACTATGGCGAGCTTAGCAATGACTTTGCAAACAAGCCCATGGGCAAGTGGCTTTATACACATGCCGAGGAATACGGATGGTCACTTTCCTTCCCGCAAGGCTATGAAGATGTAACGGGATTCCGCTGGGAAAGCTGGCATTTCCGCTACATTGGCAAAGAGGCTTGTGCCTTCCAAAAGAAATGGTTCAGCGACATTCAGCAGTTCATGATAGAGTTCATAGACGCGTGGAAAAAAGCTGAATAGATTTAATCTCCGGTTCAATGCCGGAGTTTCTTGTTTTAAAGCAGGTGGTTCCAATGAAAGAATTTCCTTCTATTTTTTTTATCACTTTTATTTTATTTCCAATTATGACTTTATTTTCTTGTTCAAAAAATTCAAAAGAGCTTCGCGTGGCAAAAGGGGCGGGGCAGGGCGTTTACTACAGCCTTTTTGTCCGTTCCTTTGCAGATTCAGACGGTGACGGTGTTGGAGACCTTAAGGGCATTTGTTCAAAGCTGGACTACATAGAAGACCTTGGCATAACGGGAATCTGGCTCTTGCCAATAATGCCTTCCCATTCATACCACGGCTACGATGTTGACGACTATTATTCCATCAACCCCCAATACGGCACTATGCAGGACTTTGAGCTTCTCCTTGCCGAATGCAAAAAGCGTTCAATTTCTCTTATAATCGACATGCCCTTTAATCATTCTTCCGTGCACAACGAATGGTTTGTGGCTTCCAGAAATCCCTCCGATGCCCACCATTCCTGGTACCGATGGATAGAAGCATCCGACAGCCGCTACAACACAAACACAAGCGCCATGGGACACAAGCTTTGGAATGAAGATGAATCTTACAAGGGCAATTTTTATGCAGGAGAATTTAGCCCTTCCATGCCGGACTTTAACCACGACAATCCCGAAGTGCGCGAAGAATTCAAAAGGGTGATGAAGTTCTGGTTGGACAAGGGCGTTGACGGCTTCCGCTTTGACGCTGCTGGCCATTTGTATGATTTGGTAAAACTTCCCGCTGGAACCTCCGATGGAACAAGCCGTGCTGTGGAATTCTGGAAGGAGATGGTGCTTTACTGTAAGAGCGTAAATCCAGGCTGCTACTGCGTTGGTGAAGTGTGGGATTCATCTGGAATACGCGCCCAATATATGACAGGGATTTTTTCCTGCTTCCATTTTGACATGGGGGATAAGTACATAATTTCCCAGATAAACAACGGCAACTCAGTTAACAATTCATTTGCACTGATGATGGAAAACGAGCTTAAGCGCTATGGAGAATTCAACCCGGAATTTACTGATGCTCCTTTCCTTACAAACCATGACCAGGCTCGTGCTGGCGGTTTGCTGAAGGGCGACCTTGCCAAGCTAAAACTTGCTTCTGCAATGTACATCCTTTGCCAGGGAGTGCCATTTGTCTATTATGGTGAAGAACTTGGCATGAAAAGCGGTGCCCAGGACCAGACAAAGAGAACACCTTTCCTTTGGGGCAAAAGCATTGACGGCATTCCGCAAGAAAAAATTCAGACATCATGGGCTTCGGAAAAAGACTGCATCTACAACAAGGAAACCCTTCCTGTTAGCGTTCAGGAAAAAGACAAGAACTCTCTGTTAAGTTTTTACAGGCGGCTAATAAAATTCCGCAACAGCCGTGATTCTTTTGTAAACGGAAAGTTTGCATCTTATTCTGCAAAAAAAATTACAAATGAGGATGAGACATCTGACCTTTCAACCCTTTCCTGCTGGACAATGGAAAGCAATACAGAATGCTCCCTTGTGCTCAACAACCTAGGAAGCAAGCAGCTGGACTTAAAACTTGACGAAAGTTGGGGCAAGGCAAAAGTTGTTTTTTCAACTGACGGAAAGAAAGTGCCTGTAAAGAATGGAAAAGTTTGCATACCAGAATATTCTACCCTGGTTCTCTTGGTAAAAAAATAAGGCTTTGCTACATGTCTTCTGGCTTTAGGCCGTATTTTTCTTCCCTCTGGTGCTGGTCACTTCCAAGCGGCTCTATGTGGATGAGTATGTCGTAGGCTTCGGGTATAACTTCCCTGATTGCCTCTTCCACCTGCTCAGCTTTTTCGTGGGCATCGTAGACAGACATGGCAGGGTCAACTTCTATGTCCAGGTCTATGTCAAAGAGGGATGCCATCTTTCTGATTCTGGCCTTGTGGGGATTGTGCACGTCTGGGACGGAAGAAACCGCAGTGAACAATTTTTTGTAGAGAGAATTGTCCGCGTTGCCGTCCATAAGTTCAAAGTTGATTTCCAAAAAGAGCTTGCAGGCATTTTTTATAACCCAAAGTCCAACAAGCAATGCTATGATTGGGTCAAGGATTGGCAGCCTTAACTGTTCGGAAAGAAAAAGCCCCAAAAGAATTCCCGAAGACATGATTATGTCGTTCTTCATGTTGAGCGCATTTGCCTTTACCATGTCCGAGTCAGCAATTTTTCCGTAGTGGAACTGGAGCAGGGCAAGCACCGTCTTTCCCGCAATGGAAATTATTGCCGCTAAGACAGCACCCCTTCCTATTGCCTGTACGTCCTGCGGATTCAAAAGCCTTGTAACAGACTGGATTGCAAGCTGTGCCCCCGCAAAAAAGATGATGAATGAAAGAACAAGCGTCGTCGTGGTTTCTGCCCTTCCGTGCCCCCAGGGATGCTCCTTGTCGCTGGGCCTTGAAATTATTGCGCTTATTACAAGCGTTACAATTGCAATAAGAACATCGGTGGAAGAGTCAATTCCGTCTCCCATCACGGCAAGGGATTTTGAAAAGTATGCGAGAATAATTTTTATGAATGCAAGGGCTGCGTTCCCAACCAGTGCGATTGTTCCCGCAACCCTTATGTAGTGCGTCTTAAAAGAATCCTGCATCAGAAGATTAAGACTATTTTGCCACGATGTTAACCAGTTTTCCTGGAACGACAATCACTTTGGCAATGGACTTTCCTTCTGTGAATTTCTTGAATCCTTCAGTTTCTTTTGCCATAGCCTCAAGCGTTGCGTTGTCTGCTCCGGGAGCTGCCTGGAACTTGTCGCGAAGCTTTCCGTTGATCATAACGACGATTGTCTGCTGGTCTTCTGCCCCGAATTTTTCATCGAATGTAGGCCAGTTTTCGTAGGCAACTGTCTTGTCGTGGCCAAGCTTCTGCCAGAGTTCTTCGCCAAGGTGTGGTGCGTATACACTGAGCATCTTTACGAAGCCTTCCCAAATTGCGCGGGGAAGTTTTTCTGCCTTGGAACATTCGTTGATAAAAATCATCATCTGGCTGATTGCAGTGTTAAAGTTAAGGCTTGCCGTGTCGTTCGTAACTTTCTTTACAGTCTTTGCGTAGGTCTTTCTAAGGGAAACAAGTGCCTCGTCTTCCAGCTTTCCGGTAATGTCTATGTCTTCAACAGCCTTTTCGGAGATTGACCAAATCCTTTCCAGGAAGCGGTTAACGCCAATAAGACCCTGTGTGTTCCATGGCTTTGAAACAGTAAGCGGACCCATGAACATTTCGTACATGCGCACACTGTCTGCTCCGTACTGCTGAATCATCTCGTCCGGGTTAACAACGTTCTTGAGTGACTTGCTCATCTTTGCAACGATGCGCTCAAGTTTTTCACCTGTTTCCTTGTCCTTGAATTCGCCAGATGCAGTTTCTTCTGCGCGGTCTACAGGAATGAGCGACTTTGCTGCGTTCTGGAATGCAAAGCTTGTAATCATACCCTGGTTTATAAGGCGGTGGAAAGGCTCCTTTGTGCTAACGGCTCCAATGTCGTAGAGAACCTTGTGCCAGAAGCGGCTGTAGAGCAGGTGGAGAACCGCGTGTTCAGCACCACCAACGTAAAGGTTTACCGGCATCCAGTAGTTTTCCTTTTCCTTTGAACAGAATTCCTTTTCGTTGTGGGGGTCAAGATAGCGCAGGTAGTACCAGCAGCTTCCCGCCCACTGTGGCATTGTGTTTGTCTCTCTCTTTGCAGCGGCACCGCACTTTGGACACTTGCAGTTTACCCAAGAGTCAATTCCCGCAAGAGGACTTTCGCCTGTGCCTGTTGGCTGGTAGGTCTTAACGTCCGGCAGCTCAAGAGGAAGCTCTTCTTCTGGAACAGGAACGGTTCCGCAGTTTGGACAGTGGACCAGCGGGATTGGTTCTCCCCAGTACCTCTGGCGGCTAAATACCCAGTCGCGCAGCTTGTAGTTTACGGCTTTCTTGCCAATGCCCTTCTGTGTAAGCCATTCAATCATCTTGTTGATAGCATCCTGTTTGTTAAGATCGTCAAGGAATTCAGAGTTAACGTGAACTCCGTCTTCCGTCCAAGCCTGGCTCTGAACGTCAACCTGGCTCTTTAATACTTCAATTATTGGAAGACCAAATTTCTTTGCAAACTCCCAGTCGCGTGTGTCGTGGGCTGGAACCGCCATGATTGCACCTGTTCCGTAAGAAATAAGAACGTAGTCTGCAATCCAAACAGGAATCTTCTTTCCGTTTACAGGGTTAACGGCATAGCTTCCGCTAAAGACACCGGTCTTTTCTTTTGCAAGGTCCGTGCGCTCAAGGTCGCTCTTCTTTGCGGCGCTTTCAACGTATTCTTCTACGGCAGCCTTCTGTTCTGCGGATGTAAGCTTTGCAACAAGGGGGTGCTCCGGGGAAACAACCATGTATGTGGCACCAAAAAGTGTGTCGCACCTTGTGGTGTATACGCGGAGCTTTTCTCCTGCGGCGGCACTTCCTTCTGCAATGGTAAAGTCAACCTCTGCACCTTCACTGCGTCCAATCCAGTTCTTTTGCATAAGCTTTACGCTTTCAGGCCAGTCAAGTTCATCCAAGCCCTTGATAAGCTCGTCTGCATAGGCGGTAATCTTAAGAATCCACTGGCGGATAGTCTTGTGTGTAACAGGAGAACCGCAGCGGTCACAGTGGCCTTCCTTTACCTCTTCGTTTGCAAGACCTGTTTTGCATGAAGGACACCAGTTGATTGGAGTCTGTGCTTCGTAGGCAAGTCCGCGTTTGTAGAGATGGAGGAAAATCCACTGGGTCCACTTGTAGTAGTCGCTAGTGCAGGTAATAACTTCCCTGTCCCAGTCGTAGCTAAAGCCAAGAGCCTTAATCTGCTGGGTAAAATGCTCAATGTTCTTAAAAGTAGTCGTTGCCGGATGTGTACCGGTCTTAATCGCATAGTTTTCTGCCGGCAAACCGAATGCGTCGTAGCCCATCGGGTGCAGTACGTTAAAGCCGTTCATGCGAAGATAGCGGCAGTAGATGTCCGTTGCGGTGTAGCCCTCGGGGTGGCCAACGTGAAGGCCTGCTCCAGAAGGATAGGGGAACATGTCAAGCACATAACAGCGCTTGTCCTTTGGAAAATGGGTGTCCTCTTCCACCTTAAAAGTCTTGTTGTCGTCCCAGTATTTCTGCCATTTTGGTTCAATCGTGCTGAACGGATACATATATTACCTCTTTTGCTTGGAATACAAATTTTGCGTACAATTATAGCGGATTTTCCTAAAAAGTACAATGTAGTAAATAAAAGGCTGTAGTTTGATTATTTTTTTGCGGCAGTTTCTCTTGCTAAGGGCTTTGCGGGGTTCCGCCTTTCGGCTCCATTGCCTAGCGGCAACTTACGCCCCTCCAATCCCTGCCGTGGCGGCTTGGTTAAAGTAATTGTTAAATATGATAAGAAATGGCTTTTTTTGCATGATTGACTTTTAGTAACCAGCTGTTATAATTGTTTCATAAATTAAAAAGGATGCATAAAAAAATGAAAAAAATTCTGATCCTTCTTTCTGCACTTGCAGCCATAATTATCCTGGCAGCAGTTCTTGTCTTGCATAAGTCCCAGCCAAAGAACCAGCCAAAAGCAAAGCGCATTTTTGAAAAGTCCAGCATTCTGGTAGAAGACTACTGCAACGGAATCCTGCCCCTGGATTTTGACGAAGACGCAATCCTTTTTTCAGTTTACAAAGACGGAAAGCTCAAGGACAGCGTTAAGGCAAAAAAACTGGTAAAGGACATAAAGCAATTTAGGGAAGAAAACCAAGTTGGGGGCCATTGCTTCGTCGGCTACATTCTTTCGGTCTTTGAAGACGGCCTTGTGCTGGACATGTTTTCTGACCTTAAGTGGTACGATTTTAAATCAAAGGAATTTCATTCTTCAAGCAAAACAGAAACCGCTGCAAAAATCGACAAGCTTTGCCTTGCGGAATTGGACGAGCTTTTGTCTGCCACACTCCCCTTGGTTCAGGACAAAAAGGACAGGGAAATAATTTTACAGATACAGGATTCAGTTCATTCAGGTTCACATGAAAACTTAAAGTATAAGTACACCCACGCATATTTAAAAGGCGCGCACGAAAACATGATAAAGGCTAGGTATTATTATGAAAAGGATTCAAATACCATCAAGCTTTTCATACTGGATGAAGACTCATCCCTCCTCATAGACATATATGGCGGCGGCGACAAAAAGGCAATGGAAGAAAAAGGCCTTCCCACTTACGACTTTGCCCCCAGCCGGTATTACAGATTTTATCCCCAAACCTGCGAACTTTCTTCCAGCGATTTTTACTGGGAATAAGAGTAGGAACAAAACGGACGCATCCTAGGCCTTGCAGCGGAACATCATTTTGAATAGAGTGTTTTGCGCAGGATTTTCTTTGTGTTTGCCATCGTGGTGGTGGCGATGCAGTACACTTTCAGTGTTTTTTTGTCAATTTTTATAATCTATCGAATGACGGCAATGTAGGGTGCATTCACGAAGTCGAGATGGCAAAACGTGAGGCAGAATTTGAAAGGAATAAAAACTGTAATGGCAACGATTTCTAAGTTTAAATGTCCATGCTGCGGAAAAGAAACTCTTTCAGAAGAACGAATGAACGAGATTTGCGACGTATGCGGTTGGGAAGACGATTATGTTCAGTTTGTAAACCCTGATTTTAACGGCGGTGCAAATTATTTTTCCCTTAACAAATACCGTGAATTGTATCTACAGGGAAAAGATGTAGGGAAAATCGAAGAAGAAGAGCGTAACAAAAACTAACCTCACAGTTCCCTTTCAATAAAGGTCTCAATCTGTGGCAAAAGTTTTTCCCGGAGAATTTCCTTTGTGTTTGCCACCGTGGTGGATGCGTTGCGCAAAAAGAGGTCTGCCGGGTGGATTTTCAGGGCGGCGGCGATGTTTATTATTCTGTCAAAAGAGGGTTTTGTAGTTCCTGCTTCAATTTGACCAATCAATCCGTTGGTACAATCTGCTCCGATTGCAAGTTGACTTTGCGACATTTTCCTTTGTTCCCGGTAAAATTTCATGTTAAGTCTGAATATTTCAAAATAGTCTTCCATAAAAAGCAGTTTAGTTAAGAAAAAAATGCAAATTTATAGTGAAACTAAGTTGATTTTGTGGTAAATTTAGCAAAACTAAGTTATTAGTTAATTTTATAACTTTTACTAAGTGTTGGAGCTAAATATGTCCACAAATATTTCAGGCAAAAAGCGGGAAGCCTTGCTTTCTAAGATTGCAGAGATAAAAACTTTTATAGAAAAGAATGCAGACGAAAAAAATGCCTCGCAGCTTTTATCCTACCTCGGTGATTTGTCCCGGGAAGTGAACGGCAAGAAGTACGGCCTTGTCTTTGAGGAGCACCACGAAAAGATTGACGAGCTTTTGGAAGAGAATGCCCCTATATTTATAGAAGAAAAAAAACTTTTCGTGGACAATGGCGGCGAGCTGAACTTTTTGCTTGAAGGCGACAATCTTGCAAGCCTTAAACTTTTGGAAAAGACCCACCGCGGAAAGATTGACGTGATTTACATTGATCCACCGTACAATACGGGGAACAGTTTCATATATGATGACAAAATAATAGACGATAATGATACATTTAAACATAGTAAATATGCATCGTTTATTTATGAAAGATTGTTGATTGCCAAAACTCTTTTATCACCCAAGGGATTCATTTTTATTTCAATAGATGATAAAGAGCTTTCAGTGATGAAATTACTTTGTAATGAAATATTTGGAGAGGCAAGGTTTTTAACAACAATCGGCTGGGAAAAAAGAACGAAATGTCAAAATACTGATACAGCAAGAAAAATGCTTCAACCAAAAATCGAATATATTCTTGTTTATAAAAACTTTAATACAAGGGCCGAATTTAATTGTCATGTAATTGGAATCAAGAATTATCCTGAAACTGATGAGAAAGGAGAATACAGAATAGAAGAAATTGGTCAAATGGGAGCTAGTGGAATAAGAGGGCGTGGAACTATGATTTTTCCAATTCTTGGAGTGTATCCAAGGGAAGGCAATCAATGGAAACTTGGGCAAGATACGATAAATGAATTTATTACAAGAAATGATTTGTTTGAAGAAAATGGTAAAGTCTATAGAAAAATAAGACCGTTTGATGAATCTTCTGAAAGTTTGAAACCATTTTGGGCGTTATTTAGTGCAGAACAATTCGGTACGGCAGAGTCCGCAAAAAATGAACTCAACAAAATTCTTGGAACTAAAGATCATGAATTTGAAACAGTAAAGACAATTCAAATGATTGAAGAACTAATCTACCAGTCAACAAATGAAAGAGGTACAATACTCGATTTTTTTGCTGGTTCAGGAACAACTGGGCAAGCGGTTCTTGAATGTAACAGAGATTACGGCGGCCACCGCAAGTTTATCCTCTGCACAAACAATGAAAATAACATTTGCCGTGACATTACCTACCAGCGACTAAAAACCGCAATCACAGGAAAGCGCAAGGACAAGTCAAAATATTCAGACGGTCTCCCTGGCAGCCTCAAATATTTTAAAACCGACTTTATCCCCATCAGCGAAAAAATGTATTACGAATATGCGGACGAACTTTTGCTTCATGTGCGCGAACTTGTGGAACTGGAAAATGCGGTGAACTTTGAAAAGGACACAAGTGTGGCAATTGTCTTGGATGATGACGAGATGGAAGAGTTTACTGACAAGCTTTGTAATTCCGAAGTGGAGTCGGAATCTCGTAGAAAAGAGACCCTGAATCAAGTTCAGTGTGACGGGGCAAGGGGGAAGAGTGGCACTTCGACTACGCTCAGTGACCGGCGCAAAATACTTTGTGACCAGTGCAAGACGCTTTACCTGGGGCACGATGTTCTGCTTTCTGCCAAACAGGAGCGCATCTTAAAGGCACACAACATTAGCGTGAATGTGATCCCGGATTACTACTACAGGGAACTGGCATTATAAAACGAATTCTTATGGATGATTAACAAGCGGATTTGCTCAAATCTAACGATTTTCGCCTTTGAATATTGACGTGAGCAACGTTAGTTGCGAACAAATCCGTTTGTTATATGCACATAAAATTTTAGGACAGGAGTAACTAATCAAATGGACTTATTGAATTTTCAGCGCAAGGCAATCGCACAACTCCAGGCGGCAATAGAAAAGGGCAAGCAGGAAATTATTTTAAAGTCATGCACAGGAAGCGGCAAGACAATCATGCTTACTCATTTTATGGATGAATATTTAAAGTGCCATGCAGACACAGTTTTTATCTGGTTTACTCCGGGCAAGGGAAACTTGGAAGAACAGAGCAAAAAGAAAATGGATTTGTATATCCACGGCTCACAGACAAAGCTTCTTAGCGACGTAATGACAAGCGGCTTTTCTGAAAACGACTGCTGCTTTATTAACTGGGAGCTTTTGAATAAAAACGACAACCTTGCGGTTCGTAACGGAGAACACACCAACTTTATTGAATACATTCAAAAGGCAAGAGATGGCGGCTTGAACTTTATCCTAATAATTGACGAAAGCCACATGAACGACAGCAAAAAGTCTGCGGTAATCATAAATTATTTTAGGAGCGGAGAAAAGGACATTCCGATTATCCGTGCAAGTGCGACTCCAAACGGCTACGACCAGAATAATCCCAAGATTGAATTTATTGAGGTTCCAGAAAAAGATGTAATCGAAGAAGGCCTTATAAAAAAGATGCTGATTATAAACGAAGGTTTTCCTGTTACGATTCTTACAAACGAAATTACAGAGCTGGATGGGGAGAGCCAGGTTTCCTATCTTTTGAACAAGGCGCTGGAAAAACAAAAACTTTTGCGCACAAAATTTTTGCAGCAGGGAGAAGATGTAAATCCGCTTATCTTGGTGCAGATGCCAAATTCATCTGATTCACTTTTGGATGAAGTTCAGACTTGGTTTGAAGACCACGACATTTCTTACGAGAACAAGAAGCTTGCAATCTGGCTTTCTGAAAACGGAAAGAGCAAGTTCAGCCGCCACGAAAATCTTGAAGGAATTACAGCGAATGATGCAGAACAGGAAGCCCTTATTTTTAAGATGGCGGTTGCAACTGGCTGGGACTGTCCAAGGGCTCACATCCTTGTAAAACTGCGCGACCATGAAGGAGAAAAATTTGAAATACAGACATTCGGAAGAATACGCCGTATGCCAAATGCCCACCACTACGGGGACGGGGCTTTGGACAGCTGCTACCTTTACACCTGGGACAACAAGTTTACGGAAGGGGCAAAAGCCTTTCTTGAGCATGGCGCTTGGGATGCAACCTACATTCATCTAAAGGAAGAGTACAAGGGGGTAAGTCTAAAAAGCCAGCAGAGACCTGACATTGTAGACGAAAACGATGCTACTGCCACGATGGAAAGTCTTGTGCTGCATTACGAAAAAAAATATTCCCTAACACACGGAAAGAATTTTGAGGCCAACAAAAGTCTGCTAGAAAAGGCGGGATATATTTTTAACAGCAAGATTGTTGTTAGCACAAAAATGGGGCGGACGGAATTTCTTGATGCGGGCAAGATGAATAAAATGTATGATTCTGATTTTGCAATTCCGCTTAACACGCATACCCACGGACGGCAGTTTCACCACGAGGTGGGAATCCTTGGAATGGAAGTGAGCTTGAAGTACGAAAAAATGATTACGGTTATACGCCGCGTTTTTTATAAGAATACGAAGATCCCGAATCAAGTTCGGGATGACAGGGCAAGCCGGGATGACAGGGCAAGCCGGGATGACAGGGCAAGTCGGGATAAGAGGTATGCAAAATATTCCCTGCTTGGTCTTGGAACCAGGGACTTGTATTCATTCGTCATAAACAATGCGGACATTCTAAAAGAAGATTTTCATGAGGCCGTTACGGAAATTGGAAACGCAGCTCAAATGGCTTTGACTTTTGATCCATCAAAAATTGTGGAGAAGGATTTTCATATTCCGCAGACCTGCCTTTTTACTTATGACGGTTCAGACAAGGCGCAAAAAATTTACAGTAAGAATGTATATGACCAGTACCGGGAGTCGGCAGAGGTTAGGTCAATGCCAGAGCGCAAGTTTGAGGAGTTCTGTGAGAACTGCGGTTTTGTAACTTGGTTTTACAAGAACGGCGATAAGGGCAATGATTTTTATTCCGTGGTATACAAGGACGGTACTGGAAAGATGCGCCTCTTTTATCCTGATTATGTGGTGGGAACAAAGGATGGCATGTGGATAATAGAAACAAAGGGCGGTTTTTCTGCAAGCGGTCAGAGCCAGAACATTGACGACTTTGCGCCAAGAAAATTTGACGTGCTAAAAAACTATCTTGTCCAGAACAATTTGAAGGGTGGCTTTGTGCGCACCAACAAGAAGGGTAAGCTTTGCATCTGCACCGAACACTTTAGCGACGACATGGACGGTGATGACTGGCGGCTTTTGGAAGAGGTGATGAAATAGGCAGATGGTGTAAGGCCTAGGCTTCTGCCGGTATTTTGGAGGCGAGCTTCTTTACTTCTCTTACGGAGATTTTAAGGAGGCCTGCTATCTGCTGCGGGGTTGCAAAATTTTCATCGAGCATTCTTCTGATGAGTTGGGCTTTTTCTTCTGCCTTGCCTTGAGCTATGCCCTGAGCAATGCCTTGAGCCTTGCCTTGTTCGATTCCTTCGTCTATGAAGCTCTGGACTATCTCGCACATGGTAACACCTCCTTTTACGTATTTGTAGTTACCTTCATTATACAACTTTTCAAATTTATTGTCACCTGTTAATGCGGAGAACATCTTAAGCAGGGAGTCAACGTGTTTTATTTCTTCTTTTGTTGGCTTGTATTTTTTGTTTTTCCGCTTTGTTTGGAAGTATTTTGCTACAAATTTAAAGTCGCTTTTGAACATGCTGATTGTTTTGTCGCTAAGCCATGCTATGTTAAAGACATTAATTTTGTAGTCACTAACAAAGGGCTTTAGCTTGTCTGGAATCTTAAAGCAGTCATGCAGTTTTTTGGGAGCAGTCCATTTTGTTTCTGTTCCAAAGTAAAGCACCAGTGTTGCAACAGGATATTTTTATCAGAAGTCGGAAATCAGTTTTGGGCTCCACTACCAGCAAAATCTGTCTGAAAATCCATGGTGCGGCGATAATAGGACTTTCGCTCGCTTCGCTCGCTCCGCGCAAATGGATTTTCAGCCATATTTTGCTTCCCGTTGCGCCCAAAACTGATTTCCGGTTGCTTTGCATAAGAATAGATTTAAAAAAGAGTTTAATGATTTTTTTCTGTTATGTCTTTTTTGCACATGGTTTAAATATAGTAAAAATTTTGCGGAAAGTGTAGGAAAATAATTTATTTGTTGCGTGACAGGGGAGCCCAGAGGCCTACGCCGCCATGGAGCCCCGGCAGTACCGCACGGAGGGCGGTATGAGCGGTAGCGAAGGGCGGAACGGCGGTGGCGCATGGGCATGTCTGTCGAATTAGAGAGAAAATGAATGGTAGAGCGTTTAAAAGGTCGTCCATAAAAATAAGAAGAAAAACAGCCAATTTTACTGCCCTTGATAAAGCGCGGGCAATTCGGTATAATGAATTATCAATTTTTAAGGGGATTGAATAATGCCGTATTCTGAACCTACCAATCTTGCAGTGGTTGCGTGTCCCGGCGGGGAATCTTTCGCGAACGAAGTGATTACACACTTGCGTCACATGTACAAGCACCGTTTTTCGCTAAAGAACGATGTTATTTCCAAGCGTTACAGCATGGACAAGGGAGAACTTGTTCAGCAGATTAACCTGGACAATGACCTGCATACGAGCGATTTGTGCATACGCGGTCAGATTGACAAGTACCGTCCGCCTGTTTTTAAGGTGAACGCGCGCTTTACCTATTTTGCAAACGGTGAGTTCAAGTGCGAGCTTAACGAATGCGTCCGTGGAAAGGATGTTTTTATTTTCCAGGATGTTGAGAACCACGAGGCAATTCCCCTTAACGACGGAAAGAACATTCAGAAGCTTAGCGTGAACGACCACGTTATGAGCCTTTTGGTTGCCATTGATGCAGTTCGCCAGGCGGGTGCAAGACAGATTACACTTGTTGTTCCTGTTTATCCTTACAGCCGCCAGCACAAGAAGAAGGGTAGGGAAGGTCTTACAGCTGCCCTTCTTGGCCACATTTTTGAAAGCATGGAAGTGCGCCGCATAATTACCCTTGACCTTCATTCACGCGAAATTGTAAACGCTTTTAGCCATACCCACCTTGAAAACCTTCACGCTTCATACCAGATTATCCGTGAGCTTGCCCGCGTTGTGGACCTTACCAAGGAAGACCTTGTTGTTGTAAGCCCGGACACTGGTGCCATTGACCGCAACAAGTTTTATGCCACAGGTCTTAAGAAGCCGCTTGCCATGATTTACAAGGAAAGGGACTATTCAATAGTAACTCAGGATGCAAAGAATACCAACATCAAGAGCATAAAGCTTTTGGGAGACGTAAAGGGTAAGGTTGCATTCCTTGCAGACGACATGCTTGGTACGGGCGGAACTTTGCTTAAGGCAATGGGATTCCTTCATGAGCAGGGAGCCACAAAGGTTATTGCTGCAATAAGCCTTCCTTTCTTTACTGGCAACGCAATTCAGCTTTTTGATGAGGCTTACCAGAAGGGGCTTTTCTACCGCATAATCGGAACGAATGCCGTCTACCACGAAGACCTTTTGAACAGGGAATGGTACATCAGCACGAACGTAAGCGGTCTTTTTGCAAACGTAATCACAAGGTTGCACCACGAACAGTCGCTGGGTGACTTGCTGGACAACCGTTCCATTATTGATAAGCTTATAAAAGCTAGCCGTCCTGCTGAAACAAAGGATGCGCAGATTCAGGACCCTCCTGCAAAGAATAAGGTTCAGAACAACTGTGATCCTATAGCCTAAGTTGAATTCAGTTTTTTGTGCGGACATTGGAACTTCCTCTCTTAAGGCAGCGCTCATTGATTTTAGTGGGCGCGTGCTTGCTTTTAGCCGGGTGCAGTTTGGGCTTTTTTATACGGACCATGTGGCTGGGGAGTGGCTTGGGGCTTTGCGCAAGGCTTTGGGGGATTGCATTGCTTCTGGCACATCAGGTTCTTTTGCTAATGCTGGCGCTTCTGGCACTGGTACTTCTGGTGCAGACATTTGTGCAACCGCTGGCATATCGGTTTTGTCTGCTAACACGGCCGCTTCTGGCACTGGTACCGCCGGCACATCAGGTTCTTTTGCTAACGCTGGCGCTTCTTACACTGGTACTTCTGGTGCTAACATCTGTGACACCGCTGACACATCGGTTTTGTTTGCTAACGCTGGCGCTTCTGGGAAAGACACACAAATCTCCATCGATGCAATTTGCATAAGCGGAAACGGTCCCACTCTTTGCGGAAGAGATGGGCAGACTCTTCTTTGGAACGCAGACATTTGTGACACCGCTGGCACATCGGTTTTGTCTGCTAACGCGGGGGCTTCTGGCACTGGTACTTCTGGTGCTGACATTTGTGCAACCGCTGGCACAGCTGTTTTGTCTGCTAACGCTGGCGCTTCTGGCACAGCTGTTTCTTCTGCTAACACAAAATCGCTTTACATTCCCCGCATTCTGGGCTTTGCAAAAAGATTCCCAAGCTACTGGCAGCAAAAAGACTGCACGGTTTTTTCTGGCCCGGAATATTTGATTTATCTTCTAACAGGAAAAGCACTTTCTATACTGCCGGAAGAAAGATTTTTGGAAGCCTATTGGAGCAAGAGCGGATTTGAAGAGGCAGGTCTTTCCACAAAAGATGCAGAAATTGCCATGCAAAAGCTCCCACCTTTTGTGCCACCCGCAAGCATAGCAGGGACTCTTACAAAAGAAGCAGCGTCATTTCTTGGCGGAATAAAAGACGGAATTCCGGTTGTTTGCGGTGCGCCGGACTTTATAAGCGCACTTGTTGGAACCAACACGCTAAGGGCTGGCCTTTTCTGCGACCGTGCTGGTTCAAGCGAGGGAATAAACCTTTGCACATCAAAGCCTGTGGTAGGGCAGGGGATAAGGACTCTCCCTTCCATAATACCTGGCCTTTGGAATGCAAGCGTCCTTTTGCCGGAAAGCGGTGAAAGGTTCAGTGCATACAGGGAAAAGATTAGCCGCCTTTACGCAAGACCCATTTCCCTGGACGAGATGGTTCAGATTCTTTTGCAAAGCGACGGTTCTCTTGCGGAACTTGACCAGGGCAAGTACCTGATGCTGCAAACTGCCATGATGGTGCGGGACGGCCTAAATGCTT
>JAGCWT010000056.1 GCA_017961705.1 Treponema sp. | reverse complement strand
GACACCCGGCGTAACACACAGACGCTGGCTGCTCTGCTCCACCCCGGAACTTGCATCCTTCATCACCGAGCGCATTGGCCACGGCTGGGAAACAGACCTTACCAAACTCAAGGCACTCGAAAAGTTTGCAGACGATGACGAAAGCCTCAACAAGCTTACCGAAATCAAAAAGCACAACAAGCAGAAGCTGGCAGACTACCTCAAGCACGCCCAGAACGAATTCCTTGACCCGGAAAGCATCTTCGACACCCAGGTAAAGAGACTGCACGAATACAAGAGGCAGCTTTTGAACGTATTCCACATCATGTACCTCTACAACCGCATCGTGGAAGACCCGTCATTCAACCCGCCAAGCCGCACCTTCATCTTTGGAGCAAAGGCCGCATCTGGTTACCGCCGCGCAAAGCAGATAATCAAGCTCATCAACACCGTAGCGGAAAGAATCAACAATGACCGCCGCGTTGGTGGAAAGCTCCGCGTTGTATTCGTAGAAAACTACCGCGTATCCGTAGCAGAAAAAATCATCCCGGCAAGCGATGTTTCCGAACAGATTTCAACCGCAGGATACGAAGCATCCGGAACCTCAAACATGAAGTTCATGATGAACGGCGCACTCACCTTGGGAACAATGGACGGTGCAAACATAGAAATCGTAGAGTCAGCAGGAAAAGACAACGCATTCATCTTTGGCCTCAACTCCGACGAAATCATCAAGATAAACAGCGAGCACAGCTACAACCCGCAGAAGTACCTGGACCGCAACCCGCAGCTGGCAAAAATCCTGAACCAGCTCGTGGACGGAACCTACGACAAGACGGGCCTCCTCTTCCGCGACCTGCACGACAGCATCGTATTCGGAATCGAAGGACAAAGGCCAGACGTCTACTTTATCCTCGCCGACTTCGACAGCTACGTACAGGCTCAGGAAAAAGTGGCAAAAGCCTACGCAGACAAGCGCAACTGGGCACGCATGGCACTCATCAACATTGCAAACTCAGGCAAGTTCTCTTCCGACCGCACCATCGAAGACTACGTACGCGACATCTGGAAAATCAACAAAATCAAGATTGACTAAAAGCCCCTGCTTTAATCAATCCAAATGACCATCAAAAAGACTTGTTCGGAAGCTCAATTTTTCCGGGCAAGTCTTTTTTTATTATTCTTCTTTAGGACGATACTCCTTAGGACGATGCTTTTGTTTGCTCTACCATTTTACCCCATGGCTAACTCGACCGAACGCCCCTTTCGTCACCCGCTTTCCAGGGTTCCGCCTTCCGGCTCCATTGCTAACGCAACCCGCTTGCGCGGGCCCTTCCAATCGGGCGTAGGCTCCTTTTATTCTTACGTTGCTCAGCAAAAAGTGAAGGTCGTTAGACCTAAGCAAATCCGCTTGTTGATTCGCACAATAAAGTGGCAGTTACTAAAAGGTTATATTTCGAGTTTAGAAACAGACCTGTCGTTGCCGGGCTTGACGTGAGCAATCTTTCAAAGCGGATTATCGGGTCTTTCGCAACGAAGTTCCCAGCGAGCCCAATAATGACACATTTCTTGCTAAAAACCCGACATTTGACCTAAAAAATTGCATTTATAAAAATGTCACACTAAGTATCTTCTGTAATGGCAAAGGGAAGCAAAAATAATTTTCGTCTAGAACAGCGGCCTTGCCACCAAGCCTAGCCCCGATTGGAAGGGCGCGAAGCGTTACCGCAAAGCGGTAATGGAGGCGAAAGCCGGTTCTCGCAACGAAGTTTCGAGCGACCCTGGAAAGCGGGTAGAAATTGCCTCCATGCAATTTCTACCCACAAGTTTCCTGCGGAAACTTGCAGCATTTTTTATGCAAAGAAATGACGCGCCGTCCATGGCGCTACTTGTTTGCGAATGGGTAGAAATTGTATGGAGTCTGGACGGTCACGGAGTGCCGGACACAGTTAAACCAGAAAATACGCTCCAAAAAAAAGAGAAATGCTTGCACTAGATACATTTCTGGCCAAATGCTATAATTCGCCCATGAAAAAAATATTTGGTTTTATAATTATGGCTATGCTTTCTGCGGCATCTTTTGCAGAAGGGCATTCGGCAAAAGAAAAACTTTCGGCAGGCAAAGGGCTTTCTACAAACGAAAGGCAGATTCGGCTTGAATACGCTCTGGACATAACTGAATACACCGCCCGCGTAAGATCCATGACAGAAAATCCGCTGCCACCCTATATTAGCGCATCGGAATACATGGAAATGACTCTGGAGCAGGCTTTTGAGCAATACAAGAAAATTGCAGACGAAGAGCCGGAAAACCTTATTGCCCAGTGTGCAGTCGGCTACTGCTACTACAACGGAAGGGGAACGGAAGCTTCTGCAGAAAAAGGAAAAAGCTACCTAAAAAAGGCTGCGGACAAGAATTTTGCACCGGCCATAAACACTCTGGGGGCATATTCAGATTCAGACGAAGAGGCATTTAGGCTTTACCAAAAAGCTGCGTCCTTAAACTACATGACGGCACTTTTAAATCTTGAGGACTGCTACGAAGAAGGAAAGGGCTGCGAAAGATCACTGGAAAAAGCGGAAGAGACTCTGCTAAAAATCCGGGACCTTTATCCCGACAATGACACGGTTTACATCTACCTGGCTGTATTCCACAGGGAGACCCTAAACGAAGAAAAAAGCAAATACCTTCCATATTATTTGCAAGCAGCAGAAAGGGGAAACAGGGATGCAATGTTTGCTCTTTGGTTCAACATCTATTCAGAGTACGAAGATGATGAAGACGGAACAAACGGGGCAAACAGGGCAAAATGGTACCGCCGCTACCACGAAGAGCGGGCAAAGATGCAAAGAGAAAAGGAAAGAATAGCAAAGGAAAAGTTTCCCTACCTTTTAAAAAGGGCAGAAAGGGGAGAACTGTATGCAATAAAAAAACTTGTAAGCTACTACGATGACTATTCCCAAAGGCACACAAACAAAAGCAAGGCCTACGAATGGAGGATAAAGGCTGCGGACAAGGGAGACGGGGATGCATGCGCATATCTTGCATCAACGCTTGTAGAAGGAAAGTTTGAAAGCAGGAACTTTAAGAAGGCGGTTTTTTACTTTGACAAGGCAGTGGAATCTTACCCAGACAAGAAGTTTTTGCTTAGCTATTACATCAAAGACATAAACGAAGCTGCATTCGGAAAGCTAAAGGTTTACGGATTTATCAACCGCTACAACAAAAGCCAGGATGAATACGCCAGCACCTACCTTGTCTACTACGGGGACGACCTTTCCTTTGTAGAAGAAAAAGACGCACTTGCCTTTTGCGAAAAGTATGCAGAAAAAAACAAGGACTGTTCACTTGCACTTGCATACTACAAGTACCTTAACGAATCAAAGGAAGCGGCAGAAAAATACCTGGACGCACACGGACTTTCGGATGCAAAGGAATTCCTTGACTACACGAATGACCCCTACGATCCAAATTCAAAAGAAAACCAGGTTAAGCGGGCAATGTGGGATAGGCAGCAAAAGGAAGAAATGGAAGGGCTAAAAAAAAGGATTGCGGAAAATCCTTACGATGCAGAGGCATGGTATTTGCTTGCAAATATTTACGACAACTCTTCCACAATAGAGGCAAAGAAAAAAGCATTTGACTGCTACACAAAAAGTGCAGACCTTGAATACAAAAATGCATACTATCCGCTTGCAAACTTTTACAAATGGGGCGACATCTGTGACTGTGACGCAAAAAAGGCAGGCGAACTTTACGAAAAAGGCGCAGATGCAGGAGACGCTAACTGCTTGAACGCCCTTGCGGAAATGTACCGGGACGGGACTTATTTTGACAAGGAAAAGAATGACTTTGTGCAGGACATTGACAAGGCAATAGAACTTCTAAAAAAAGCCCTGCAGCTGGACCCGGAATCATTCAGCGCAAAGCATGAACTTTCCATGTACAACATAAAGGTTTCAGATGACGATGATGATGAACTCTACTGGCTCTACCACAGTAAGCCCAAGAAGGACGCAAAACCTTTTGACTGGGATTCATGGACCTTTGGCGACTTTGAATTTGAAGACAAAGATGCATACATTCCGGAATACAAAGAAGATGACGGCTACTGGGAAGACACGGAGATTGTGGAATGTTCCTTTGCAAAAGACGCGGAAAACTATTTTGCAAAAGTAATCGCTTCCCTAAAGCCCGGAAAGAACTACCGCCTTGTATTTGCAGAAGACATAGAAAGCGACATGGAAAAGCTTAAAAGGTTCTACGATTATTTTTCGGCAGACGAGTCCCCAAAAGACCTTACTCTGGATTTGGACTTACGAAAGTGCAAGTGCCGCTGGCTAGGAAGCTATTCAATCTGCGGAAAGTTCAGGAACATATACCTTCCGGACAAAGTGGCATTCCTTGCAAACGACAGCCTTGTGGTGTACGCAAAAAAAATCGTCTTTGGTTCTGGCATAAAAAATTTCTCCGATCCAATAGATTCCAGGGGCATTGGGCTCATGGACTTTACATTGGTCAGCGATGAGGACTTTTCTGCAAGGCTTGCATACTCAATCTCCCAGCTAAAGGTAAACTACATGAGGGGCATTCCAATAAAGGCAAACTTTGAATTCTACACGGTGGAAGACGTCCACAGCCTAAAAATCATCAAGGAATTGCGCAACACACTGGAATCCAACCCGGACAAAAAATACGTCGTGGATTTTTCGCACTCAGCCTATGCGCGAGACCCTCTTACCGGAGAAAACATCCCCTTCCCCAGAAACTTCCTTGCAAAGCAGAACAATCTTTATTACCTGATTCTTGCCGGCTGCGACAAGGTGGAATTCCCGGACAACTTCTGCCGCGACTGCAAGAACCTCCGCTCAATAATCATGTGGGACTTTGACGAAATTGCAGGAGACGGGGCATTCGAAGGTGTCTACAAGGACTGCACTATAACAGGGCAAATAGGACCTGAGATCCTGCTGCGCAATTTGTTCTGATGGACGGCAGGCCAACTTTTACTGTGCCCGGCACGCTGTGTCCGGGCAAACTCCTTAGCATTTCCCCGCTTTCCGCGGTTTCAGTACCGCCAAGGCGGTACCACTTCGTGCCGCTACAATCGGGCGTAGGCTGCACCGCATTCGCTGCAAAGAAAGTAATTAATGTTTAACTTACAACTCCTCATCATCTTCGTCATCTTCGTCATCAAACGTGTCAAAGTTGCGCATCAAACGGAAGCCAAGGTATTCGAGCGGCATGACCAGATCTTTTGAAATCTTGGTATCCAGTTCGCAAAGATCTTCTTTATCCTCGTAGCAGCCACCGCGAATGTCCCTAAGTTCATTGTCATCGGGGTCTGAATCCCACATCCACTCCCAGACGTTACCGCTCATGTCGTAAAGTCCGTTTGCGTTTGGCTTTTTCTGTGCAACTGGATGTGTAACGTCATCGCTGTTTTCTTTATACCAGCCAACTTCATCCAAATCGTCGCTGCCTGAATAGGTTAAGTCGTCATCCTCACAGGCGGCTTCTTCCCAGTCCACGTTCATGGGCAGACAGTAGCCGTTTGCAGACCAGTCGCACTCTACCACCCCCTCAAAACATCCATGCCTATCTTCACTATGCGGCTTGTACCACCAGTTCTCAGGATCTGACTCGCCATCCACTAAATATACAGGAGTAAGGCCTTCCATAATGCTAAGCTTGTTGCAAAAATATACGGCATCATACCAGTTTACATTTTCCACAGGATTGTTTGACGTATCTCCAATTTTTTCAAGAGCAGAACGCTCTTCATCACTAAGTTCCTCATTGGAAAGCTGGTGATAGCTTGGGTTTACCCCCATCACCTTCTTGTAAAGACGCTGAGTTACCGGAGTCATACCCATCCAACGGTCTCCGCCAGGAAGAACCACCATTTTGGAATCCGGGTCAATGCTAATGCTCACCAAGTCGCCAGCCTCATATTCATCTTCAAATTCTTTGTCAGCCATGAAACACTCCTTGCAAAAAGAAAAGCTATTTTTAATTATAAATCCATCGTCGCCAAAAGACAAAACAATTTGCAAAAATAATTTTCCTCTGGAACAGCGTTCTTGCCACCAAGCCTAGCCCCGATTGGAAGGGCGCGGAACGCGTTGCCGTTAGGCAATGGAGGCGAAAGCCGGAACCCTGGAAAGCGGGATAAAATGCCATCCTTGGCATTTTATCCCGTGAGTTTTCTGGCGAAAACTCACCAGTTTTATTTGCAAAAAAATAACGCGCCGTCCTTGGCGCTACTTGTTTGCGATTAGGGGAAAATGCAAAGGAGTCTGGACGGCATGTAGTGCCGGACACAGTTAAAAAAGGCATGTGCTCCAGAAGATTATAAAATTCCAAATGCTTTTGTTTGAGTGCTATGCCACACTTGCTGCAAATGAGTGTAGAAACTACCATGCAAGGTCATTTCGACGGGCTCAATGACCATAAGTTACACAAACCGCTGGGCTGGCGTAACAATCCAGACGGCCTTTAGGATGCCAGTGCCGGTATTTTCTATGGTGTGGGGGGAAGTTGCGCTAAAGGAAACGCTGTCTCCTGCCAAAAGCTCGTGCTCGCTCTTTTCGTAGACAAGCTTTCCCTTTCCTTCGATTATAAAGCCCATTTCCTTGCCGGGGTGGCCGTAGCTTCCTCTGTGAGTGTGGCCTCCTTGGGGAATGGTAATCAGGTAACATTCAATCGAATGGTCGCCGTCTTTTTTTGAAGGAGCAAGGACTTCCTCGTAGGCAACGTCGTCTTCCTTCATGCTGCGCCTTTCTCCGCTTCTTACAATCGTAACGGGGCGGCTCTGATTGTATTCCTCAAAAAGATACTCCAGGTTAATGTCCAGGGCATCTGCCAAAGAAAGTAGCGTGTCTATTGCCGGGGAAACACGGTTGTGCTCAATTTGCGAGACAAGGCTTTCGCTAACCCCTGCTTCTTTTGCCACGGCTTTTAGAGTAAGATGCTTTTTCTCGCGGACGTCCTTAAGCTTGTCCCCAAAACGGTAGGACTTCTTTGCTTCCGTAATTTTTTCTTCCATAACACAACAGCCTTTTATAAACACACCACAGCAAGCTAGGGCTGCTTTGCAAAGGCATCGTTCTTCTGCTTTTCGCTGTTTTTTTCCATAATAAAGCGGATAAAGAAGTCTTCCAAAGTTTTTGTTGGGCCGGGAAGGTGGAGCCTGCTTCTTGCACGGGCATTGTCGCGGCGGACTGTATACAAAAGGTAAAAGTCGCGGTAGTCAAGGCTAATGTCTGTCTTTACGCGTTCACCAAGCTGGGCACTAACTTCATCACGGCCAATAGCCTTTATACCCTGCTCGCGAAGAATTTCTCGCAAACGGATAATCTGCTCGTAGGAAATGCCAAAGAGGAACTCTTCCATTGCCTGCGAAACTTCGTTGTCACCAAGACGCTCTTTAATAAAGGAGGTCCACTGTTCGTCCATCTGAATGGAAACCAGCAAAAGTTCGCTGGTACCCATCATTGTGCCAAATGCAGGGGCAATCTTTCGCCTGGCAGACCAAACGCTCTGCAAAACCGGCGCAATGTCCGAAATGTTCTGGTCTGAGCGGTGTTCCCAAAGGATAATCAGGCTGTTTGCAAGTTCCCTGCGCAAATCCATGGAAAGCGATGAATCCTTTATAAGGTTAAGGTAAACGTCTTCCGCCATAAGGGTGAACATCATGCTCACAGTCTCGTCGGAATACTTCTTTACGGTCTTTTCGTCCATACCCGCATAGTCGCGTGCCAGCTTGGACATGGAATAAAAAGTGTGAATCTTTGCAACAAGGAATCCCTTGCCCAAAATGGCCTTTGATGGCATGTGCAACAAGGTATCACCGTCTTCCTGGTAGGAAATAAGGCTTTCCACAAGGGCTTCCGGTGTGCGTACCGTCGTATTCAAAGTGGCCCTTTCCAGCAAAGAAGGGAATGCCGCCAAAGCCTGGGCCAGCTGCTTAATGTCTGCAAGGCGGTCGGTCAGCTTTTCCACACGGTCGGGGGCATTTTTTTCCAGGGCCGCAAGCAGGTTGTTGTAAAGTTCCTCCTGATGAGCCGTAAGGACAATAATTCCCGTGCTAATCAAATCTTCCGGCTTTTCGGACGAATCAAAAAACGTATCCAGGCTTACGGGTGTATAGCCAGCGTTCAAATCCGGTAATTCAGAGGCTTCCATTCTGTTTAGTTCGTTAGAATTTTCCATAACGGACATTTCTTCCATCTATAAAATTACTCAAATTATATCATACAAATTCTTAAAAGTCTATCATACTTTTTTGGACGGTACTTTTTTAGGCTCTACCATTCATTTTATGGCTAAATCGACAGTCCATGCCTCTGCGCCACCCGCTTTCCAGGGCTACGCTATCGCTCCGGCCCGCCTTCGGCGGTCTGGCTGCGCCCCCCTTCCAATCGGGCGTAGGTTGCTTCGGTTGGGGCAAGAAATGCGGCATATTTTGATTAAGACTCGCTCCTTCTTTCTACAAATTTTTATTGTCCAACTTGTTTTTTAAGGGCAATGTAATTATACTGTTTTTTATGAAAAAGAATCTTTTGCCCCTTTCAGTTTTAAGAATATTTAAATATATTCCAGCTTTTACAGCCTTAGTTTTTGCAGCCATGCTTAACCTTGTTTCCTGTTCGGCAGGAAAAGAAGAAGGCAGCATAAGCATTGCTCTTCCTTCTAGGGCGCAAAGATCAATAGACGGACAGACCATCACGGTATTTATAACAGGCGATTATGTGGCAAAAAAGACAGTGGCCATGCCTTCTTCTGCAACGGCAGGTGTTGCAGGCTCAAACGCAAGTGCTACTGTAACCTTTGACTCCATACCTTCTGGTTCCAAAATAAGCGTTGCCTGTGCCGTAAAAAACTCAGACGGATTCTCTGGTGCAATAGGTGTAAGCGACGAAATTATCATTATAGGCGGCACCGAACAGACAGCCCACGTTACTATGCAGGGCATAAGTCTTGGGAATAGTTTTACCATGGCGACAGCACCCTACGTTTCAAAACTGTATTATACCGCCAACCCTTCCGCTCCAGATTTCGAATGTATTTCCCTCCCACCTTCATGCACCTATAAATTTACATTGAGAAACGATGACAATGGCGACTGGTATTACTACACACTTTCCACCGCTCTCTGCAACTCCAGTGACTTGGCAATTGTTGGTATACCTGCAAGTCGATGTGACGTAACCACAACAATACTCTGCAACGGTACGGAAGTTTTAAGCCTCTTCATTAACGCTTGGTAGGAAAACAAAGATTAATGGCATTTTGCTTGCTAGCTACCCCAAAATAATGTAAAATCACGAGACAGGAGCGTTGATAAAGATGATTTTTCTTCAGATAGTCGCGCCAATCGCATTTATTGCATCGTGGGTTTTCGTGACAAAAGCTGCTTTCGAATACAACAGAAAGTATAAGCGGATGGTGGATTTTTTGCGGCTGGAAGGCGACAATGAAACTTTAAAGGCAATCGGCTATATAGAATGTTACGGCGAGGAATACGGCCTAAGGAAAACATTTTCCGTAACGAATGCATGCCTTAGACTCTATACGCGCTACGAGGAAAGCAATAAAAATGAATATTTGGAATATGCGGAATATCTTGAAAATAATAAGAAACATGCAATTCGGCATATTCTGATGATTTTTGGCTCCTTTGCCTTGCTGTGCATTGCCTTTGGTAAAATATGAGCTTTAATTTTGGAAAAAAGCGGAAGGAAAAAGAAAAACTTCCGCCCCTACTCCGCGCAATAAAGAAAAGAAAGTTTGCAAAGGCAAAAGAGCTTATCCTTTTAGGGGCAGACTGCTCTGTTCGGGACGAAAAAGGAGATTCTGTGCTTTGGAACCTTTCATTTCAATGGAACTGGAACTCTTACGAAACCTCAAGGGCTGATGAAATTGCCATGCTGGAACTATTCAAACTTGTTCTTGAAAAAGGCGGTGACGTGAACGAAGTAAGTTCATTTGATGCCACTCCGCTAATCTGGGCAACCCCGGACGGTATAGAAGAGTTTTTTCATGACGGAAAACTGCTTAGCCTTATGCTGAATTACAGTCCCAACATCTATCTTGAAGCGGGAGGTTCATTTTCTTGCTTTGGCCTTGCAACGCAAAACGAAGAGGTTCTTGAAATGCTTGCCGAAAAAGGGCTTTTGAAGGCTGATGAAATTCCTGACTGGGCAAAAGAGAGGGTGCTACCCACAATTGAAAAGTACCGAGAATTGATGGCTCTGTAGCACGATTATTCCAAAAGAACCTACGCCGCCGTGGAGGGGCGCGCAGCGTTCTCGGTGAGGACGCTCCCTGAGCTTGTCGAAGGGGCGGCATTACCGAGAATGGAGCCGAATGGCGGAACCCCGGTTTTCGCAACGAAGTTTCAAGCGAGGGCGGTAATACAAAGGCCTGTCCGGTCGAATTAGCCAAAGGACAGAATGGTAGAGCAAATAAAGGCATCGTCCAAAAAAGATAAAAATTTCACAAAAGACTTGCCGAAAGCGCATTTTTTTTTGTATTTTATATAGTAAACATAAGACATTACGCCTTCCCATAGCGGAAATGGCGCTTTAATTATAGGAGTTGTAAGAAAATGGCTAAACAGTTGATTTACAATGAAGAAGCCCGCAAGAAGATGCTCAGCGGGGTTGAACAGATTGCCCAGGCTGTAAAAGTTACGCTCGGTCCCTGCGGCCGCCTTGTTATGCTTGACAAAAAATACGGCGCCCCTACAATCACAAAGGACGGCGTAAGCGTTGCAAAAGAAGTTGAACTTAAGGACCCATTCGAAAACATGGGAGCCCAGCTTGTACGCGAAGTTGCTTCTAAGACAAATGACGTTGCAGGTGACGGTACAACAACAGCTACAGTTCTTGCCTATGCAATCGTACGCGAAGGCCTTAAGGCTGTTTCTGCCGGCATGACACCTATAGAAATCAAGCGCGGTATTGACAAGGCTACAGCCATCGCTGTTGAAGCCGTAAAGAAGTCCAGCCGTGCAGTTAAGGGCAACGACGATATTACCCATGTTGCAACAATTTCTGCAAACAACGACCCGGAAATTGGTAAAATCCTTGCAGAAGCCATTGAAAAGGTTGGCAAAGACGGTGTTATTACAGTTGAAGAGTCCAAGAACATGGACACAACCGTTAAGACTGTTGAAGGTATGCAGTTTGACCGCGGCTACGTAAACGCCTACTTTGTAAACGACCGCGAGCGCATGGAATGCACTTTTGAAAACCCATACATTCTTATCCACGACGAAAAGATTTCCACAATGAAGGATTTGCTCCCAATTCTTGAAAAAGTTGCAAATTCTGGCCGCTCACTCCTTATCATTGCAGAAGACGTTGACGGTGAAGCACTTACAACTCTCGTTGTAAACTCACTCCGCGGAACAATCAAGTGCTGTGCTGTAAAGGCTCCGGGCTTTGGCGACAGGCGCAAGGAAATGCTGCAGGACATCGCTATCCTTACTGGTGGCAAAGTAATCACTAAGGAAATGGGCCTCAAGCTTGATTCTGTTGAGCTTACAGACCTTGGTACCGCAAAGTCCGTTAAGATTGACAAGGACAACACAACAATCGTTGACGGTTCTGGTGACAAGAAAACTATCGCTGACCGCGTTGCAGAAATCAAGAAGCAGATTGAAAAGTCTACTTCCGACTACGACAAGGAAAAGCTCAAGGAACGCCTTGCAAAGCTTTCCGGTGGAGTTGCAGTAATCAGCATTGGTGCAATCACAGAAACAGAGATGAAGGAAAAGAAATTCCGCGTAGAAGACACTCTTGCCGCAACACGCGCTGCCCTTGAAGAAGGCATTGTATGCGGTGGTGGAATTGCCCTCATCGAAGCAAGCAAGTCCCTTGACGAATCAAAGGCAAACCTTACCGAAGACGAAAAGGTTGGCTTTAAGATTGTTAAGCGTGCCCTTGAAGAACCAATCCGCCAGATTGCAGAGAATGCAGGCGTAGATGGTGCTGTTATTGCAGACAAGGCCAAGAACGAAAAGGCTGGTGTTGGCTACAATGCAGCAAAGGACGAATGGGTTAACATGATGGACGCTGGTATTATTGACCCGGCTAAGGTAACCCGCTGTGCCTTGCAGAACGCCGCTTCTGTTGCAGGAATGCTCCTTACTACAGAATGTGCAATTACAGACATTCCGGAACCTCCGGCACCTCCAGCAGCTCCTGCTCCAGACATGGGCTACTAAGCTAGAGTAAGATACAAAAAAGCCACCCTTGGCAAATGAGGCGCAATCTAACAAGCCTTCAAATGCCAAGGGTGGCTTTTTGTTTTAGGTCCAATTTCGAGTTTCCGTAGTGCAGCAGAAAAATTGGCGGAAGCGATTTTTGAACCGAAAAAAATTCTGCACACACGTCGTAGCAAGTGCGTTCGGCGTGCCCGAAGGGATAGCGCGGAAGCCTTTTTTCGGGGCAAAAACCGCTGGGAGCCAATTTTTCTGCTGCAAATATAAAACTCGAAGTTTGCCCTTTTAGTCTTCAAAGCGGGTCATTTCTTTGTTGCCCTTAAATTCTCCCTTTATAACCTTGTCTGTGTGTCCAACGTAGCCAATCTTGTAAGCCTTCATGTCCGGGATTCCAGCCTTGTGGTACTTCTTTGCATTTTTGTTAAAGAAAGCGAGCACTGAATCCGCCTCTTTTTTGCTTACTGCCAGGACGAATCCAATTCCCATGTTGAAGGTGGAATACATGTTGTTTTTGTCTGCTCCAAGACGAACAAGCTCATCAAAGATTTCCGGCACTTCCCAGCTGCCTTTTTTGATTACGGAGCACAGCTGCTTCTTGCCCTCTTTTGCGTGGGGGTACATGCGGGGAAGGTTTTCGTAGAAGCCGCCACCTGTTACGTGAACCATTCCGTGAACGGAACCGGGGAATTTCTTAAGGGCTTCCATTACGGGCTTTACGTAAATACGGGTTGGTGTAAGAAGAACTTCTCCGATTGTCTTTTTGCCAACCTTTCCTGCGGGGGCATAGGGGGCATTGAAATTCTTTACAAGTTTTCTGATTAGTGAAAAACCGTTTGAGTGGGGGCCTGTGGAAGAAAGTCCAATAAGAACGTCGCCTTCTTTTATCTTTGCACCGCTGATAATCTGGCTCTTGTCTGCAAAGCCAACTCCAAAGCCTGCAAGGTCGTACTTGCCTTCATCGTAGAAGCCGGGCATTTCAGCAGTCTCGCCGCCTAGAAGGGCACAGCCTGTTTCTACGCAGCCGTCAGTTACGCCTTTTACAAGTTCACCGGCAATTTTTGCATCAAGCTTGCCGCAAGCAATATAGTCAAGGAAGAATGATGTCTGAACGCCAGAGCAGAGTATGTCGTTTACGCTCATGGCAACGCAGTCAATTCCTACAGTGTCGTATTTTTTTAGCTGAAAGGCAATGTCAAGCTTTGTGCCAACACCGTCAGTTCCGCTTACAACAACGGGGTTCTTTAAGCCCTTGGGAAGAGCAAACATTCCGTTGAATGCGCCTAAATCAGTAAGAAGGCCAGGAACCTTTGCACGTGCGCTTTCCTTCTTGTAACGGTCAACAGCACGGTAGCCTTCGTTTACGTCAACACCGGCTTTCTTGTAATCAACTGCCATAATTTACCTCTTTGGAATTTTATATGCGTATTATAGCAAAATTGACCATGCTTTTTCAAGGGAAGGCATTGGCGATGGTTTTTATGAGGCAACTGCGGGCTTCCACGTTGGCGTAGGCGTATCGCGATATGTTGAGCAATACGGCCTTAAAAAAAAAATCCAGCTTTGGGCTTTTAGCATTCAGTTTTTAACTTAAGAACTTCATCCAGCGGAAGGGAACAGCACTTTGCAATCATTTCGGGAGCAATACCTTCTGCCAGTAACTTTTTTGCAGTCTCAGTTGCTTTTTGAAGCATTCCTTGTTCAAGCCCTTGCTCTATGCCCTTTTCAAGACCTTCTTTTATTCCTTGCTCAAGACCTGCTGCACGACCTCGCCTTTCTGCCGCAAGAAGGCCGCTTGTGTAGTCACGCTTTTTACCCTCTATCTGCCCCTGTATTACCCAGCGCCAGCCGTCGTCGCTTATATTTTTTAGGGTATCGCTTGCCTTCATTATGCCGTCCTCCGACTCAACTATCGCTCTTATCAAATCCTGACTTCCAGGATTGTCCGCTTCCTTTAAGAATTTACACCATTTGAGCAAGCTTGGCAAGTTTTTTACATCATCTGAACTTACCACTTTTGGAAGCTTGGGTAGCTCCATAAAGATTACGTTCAGCCTGCCGGAAAGCCTTGCACCGTCGCCCAGGTCTGCCATCTGGTAGTGGTGGATGGGGTTTGTGTTGCCCCTGTCAAAGACAAAGTCCAGCACGGAAATCTGGTAGGCCTGCGCCACAGAGTTCCATTCGTCACCCACCTCCATCACAGACGACACAAGGCGGGCCGCATAGTATTCAGCACGCGTGCCGTAGTCGTACTGCTGGTCAAAGCCTTGCATCTCTACCTGGGCCTTGGTTCCGTCCGCAAACTCGCAGTTTATGTCGTAGTCCACAGACCGCTGGAATTTGTAGAAGGCTGCATCCTCATTCTGGATGACGGTAGCTTCCCTAACATTCCTGCCGATTGCAGCAGAAAGGAAGGACTTTAGCGCAATCTTTGAAGCCTGTGTGTTCTGGGTGAAGATGGCCTTAAAGTT
>JAGCWT010000055.1 GCA_017961705.1 Treponema sp. | reverse complement strand
TTTTACCAGATAGAAGAAATCGCGGAAAAGAAAAGGCTGTGCGAAGAAGTGGCGGTAAACTACCAGCTCACCTTTTATGACGAAAGGACATTAAAAAAGAAAATTTCTTCGCTGGACACAAACGCTGTGCGCTTTGCCCTGCTGCTTTTTAAGTTGTTTGAAGATGCCAGCGGTGAAGTTTGAACTTCCCAAAAGCGGGGGCTTTAAGGAGTTTTTATCCGAATTACATTTTAATTGAACTTTGGCGGAAGTATGTTATACTTTTAAATGAAAGAAAAAAGGAGGCTAAAAATGCCTATAAACCAGCACACTTCCACCCCGCAAAAACGTCTTGAAAGCCTTATGACGGCACGGCTCGAACCCGGAGCAGACAAAGAAAAAATAGACAAGCGCATCTGGGATTCTTTTGGCGAAAAATGGTGCGTCATGTTCACCGACCTTAGCGGATTTTCCAGGGGGACGGAGAAGTTTGGAATCATCCACTTTATGCAAATCATTTTTGAATCCGAGCGGCTTATCCTGCCGATTATAGAAGATTTTGACGGATTTTTGATTAAGAGCGAGGGGGACAGCCTGCTTGTCCTGTTCAAGCGCCCCGAAAAGGCACTTTTGTGCTGCAAGAAAATCCACGCGATTCTGCATGAATACAACAAGACCAAGTGTGAAGAAGAGCAAATCCTGCTATGCGTTGGGCTTGGCTATGGTGACATCCTGAACATTGGCTTTGCGGATGTTTTTGGCGCAGAAGTGAATGCCGCAAGCAAACTTGGCGAAGACTCGGCAAAGTCATGGGAAATTCTTGTAACCGAAAACGTAAAGGACGAAGTTGAAAAGCTTTCCGGAGACAAGGACTTGTCTTTTGACTTTGAGCAGATTGATTTTGTTCCGCCCGGAGCCAAGTGTGCCTACAAGGTAACTTTTTAGGCAGCAGGCGTTGTCCGCACGCTACGCGTGCTATCGAGTTACTTCGTAACTCGCGGATTTATATTCTAACACCAATCCCCCTTGGGGCGTTGCGGGGCTTAGCAAAGAGATTGTCCCGCAGAGGGGGTAGGCGGAAATGAGGAGCGTGCGCATGCATGCGACGAATTGTAGCCGAGGGGGAGACTTCCCCCCCCTTACTAAGAAAAATAGAAGGGGGTATTCAAAGTAAGGCTTTGAGCATCCCCTTTTTGTTGTTTAAAGATTAATGGTGGAACAAACGAACGCCGGTAAAGGCCATGACCATGCCGTACTTGTCGCAGGCCTGGATTACGTTGTCGTCACGGATTGAACCGCCTGGCTGGGCTATTACTTTTGCACCGCTTCTATGGGCGCGCTCAATGTTGTCTCCAAAGGGGAAGAATGCGTCGCTTCCAACAGCCACATCCGTGTTCTTTGCTATCCATGCCTTGCGCTCTTCTTTTGTAAAGACGGCTGGCTTTTGGGTAAAGAAGTTCTGCCAAACACCTTCTGCAAGAACGTCGTCGTAGTCGTCGCTTGTGTAAACGTCGATTGTGTTGTCGCGGTCGGCTCTCTTTATGTCGCTCTTAAAGGGAAGGTTCAAGACCTGGGGGCTCTGGCGCAACCACCACTTGTCTGCCTTGTCTCCTGCCAAGCGTGTACAGTGGATGCGGCTCTGCTGACCGGCACCAATACCGATTGCCTGTCCATCCTTTACGTAGCATACGCTGTTTGACTGTGTGTACTTTAGGATAATAAGGGAAATCAAAAGGTTGTCGCGTTCTTCCTTGCTAAGGGTCTTGTTCTGGGTAACGATGTTCTTAAGGCATTCATCGTTAAGCTGGATAAAGTTGTGCCCCTGTTCAAAGGTTACGCCAAAGACCTGCTTGCGTTCAAGGTCTGCCGGCTTGTAGGCAGGGTCAATCTGGAGCACGCAGTAGCCACCCTTCTTCTTTTCCTTAAGGATTTCAAGGGCATCGTCATCGTATGCAGGGGCAATGATTCCGTCGCTGACTTCTTTTTTTATGAGCAGGGCGGTTGACTTGTCGCATTTGTCGCTAAGGGCAATAAAGTCTCCAAAGGAAGACATTCTGTCTGCACCACGGGCACGGGCATAAGCACAGGCAAGGGGAGAAAGCTCTGCGTCTGAATCCACAAAGTAAATCTTTTTAAGAGTGTCGGAAAGAGGCCTTCCAACAGCAGCTCCGGCTGGGGAAACATGCTTAAAAGACGTGGCGGCAGGAAGCCCGGTTGCTTCTTTTAGCTCTTTTACAAGCTGCCAGCCGTTAAGGGCATCGAGCAAGTTGATAAAACCGGGTTTGCCGTTTACTACAGTAATGGGCAAATCGCCTTCTTCCATAAAAACCCGCGCAGGCTTCTGGTTGGGGTTGCATCCGTACTTTAATTCAAGTTCTTTCATGGCATGATTGTACAATATTATCGGGGGATTTGCAATTAAGCAGAAAGGAAATCAAAACGCGCTAGCTCATTTTTATTTCCGGTTGCTTTGCATAATAGAATATCGTGGAAACGAATCTACAAAGCTGTAGCAAAGAAGCTATTTTGAAATCCTAATATTCGTAAGGGCACACTGGTCGCCGGTAAGGGCTACATAAACCTCCGGGAAGTCTTCTTTTAGAACGGTGTCGCTCCTTATGCAGATTCCGGAGTTTTCTGTAACAAGGGTAATTTTCCTTCCTGTGCGGTGCAGGCTTATCGTACAGTCAATGCCCCTGCGGTTTGCCTCTTTCCATTCATTCCAACCTTCAAAGAGGTCGCTCTTATTTATGACGATTGTATTCGTTGCATTGGCATCTGAATCCCACGTTTCGCCGTCAAGACGCACAAGTACAAATTCATGGAAATTCTTTCCCCTAACCTTTTTGTCATCGGAATAGAAAAGTGAAACAAAGGGACAGTGCCAGATAAGCCTAGCCGTGTCAAAGCTCCGGGAGTGGAAGGTAATCTTCATTCCGTCTTTAACAGGGAAGGCCTCGCTTGCGGCAGTCCGCCATCCGTTAATCTGCACATTGGGAATGTCCCCTTCCGGCCCGTTTATATAGGAAATTTCCGGTGCAATGCGGGGAATAAGACCTTCCTTTGCAGGGGCAGCCTTGTTTTCTATCTGGACATCGGAAATAAAGCAGTTTTCACCCGTAATGGAAAGATATGTCCAGCGGGCAATGTACTGAAGGGCAATTACAATCCTTACGACCTGGAATTTATTTGCAAGGGTAATCATAACGTGGTCGCCCTGACGCACAGCCTCAATGTCCCAGTCTATACCCTTTTTGTATTCCGTAAGCCAGTCAGGCCATTCCGTAAAAAGCTTCTCCACATCACTTTCTATCTTGCGGGCGGTTACACATTCAGTCTTCCCGTCCAGGCGGATTGTAGCATATTCAAGATAAAGCAAATCCTTGCGCTTAAATTCCGTCTCGTGAACCCTGGCATCAAGCGAGTCAAATAGAATTAGAGTTGGAATTGAATTTTCAGACGGCACATCCCCTGTTGCCCTGCTTCGAAGGTGAATCTTTGTAACTGAATCGGAAACAACAATGCCCTCAGACTTTTCCTGCCTGAATCCGGTGCAGTTGAGTTCATTCTTACCCGCAAGCTCGCGAACTTCCTGCTGCTCCTTCATTTTGTATTCGGAGTCCAGGTCAATCAGGTGAAGCATTAGCTTTGCATACTGGGGGTCAAACTGGCTGTCCGTCCCCTTAACAATTTCCTCCCTAACCTTCTGCTGGGGAATGGGGTCGCGGTAGCTGCGCTTGGAAGTCATTGCGTCATAGGCATCTGCAACGGCTATAATGCGCGCAATGTCTGGGATATCCGTACCCTTTAGCCCCTCCGGATAGCCACGTCCGTCATAGCGCTCATGGTGGTAGTGGGCACCAATGCTAAGGTAGGGAGACTCGCCAATACTGGAAAGAATCTGGTTACCCATAACCGGGTGCTTCTTTATCTCGGCAAATTCCTCGTCGGTAAGCCTTCCTTCCTTGTTGATTATGTTCCTTGGCACACCGATTTTTCCTATGTCGTGGAGAAGGCCTGCATAGTAAATCTCGTCACACTCTTCCTTTGACTTTCCCGCAAGAACTGCTATCTGCTTGGAATACTCTGCCACGCGGGTAGAATGACCGTGGGTATACTTGTCCTTTGCATCGATTGCAGTGGCAAGGGCTTCAGCAGTCTGCTCAAACAAGGTGTGCATCTTGTGCTGCTCCTGCTCCATAAGCTCAAATTTTAGCTTGTTGGCCTGCTCCACCGTCTTGTTCATGTCCACAATCACAAAAATGTAGAGCAAAATAACAAGGCCTACAATGGTAAGGTTCTGCAAAGAAATTCCGTATGTAAAAAACTGAACAATAATAGAAAGAAGTGGCCCAAGGTCAAACAAAATAATCGGAATCCATACGAGAGGCCTAAGCCTGCCCCGGTACTGCACAATAACGGAAAACTGCATCAGAAGGCACAAATATGGAATTATGTAGCAGACCGGGAACCACTTGTTGCGGTAATAGCGGTTGCATTCATCAAAGGCATAGTAAAGGCCGGTAAACTGGGTAACAATCAGAAGGACCAAGCCAAGGGCAAGAAAAATCCCCACGGCATAAAGCCTTTTTGGAACCTTAGGAAGCTTTCCCTCGCGCAGGTACAAATCGATAAGGTACAAATCCAAATAGTATATAAGGAAAAGGGAAAGAAAAAAGACCATAAAGTTGGAAATTCTAACCGCCCACCATCCAAACTGCGAAAGGTCACCGCGGAAGATATAGGCATAGCGGTCCATCATCAGCAAAATTGCCGCCCCCAGCTGTATAGAAATTAAGTACAGCCTTCTTTTTTTGGGCATGGATTTTGTCAGAAAACTCAACACTGCAAGAATACAGCAGCTACCACTCAAAAAAAGCATGATGCTAAGCTGATTTTGCCTTAGAAATTCCAATTCTTTTGTCTCCTAAAACACTCCTATTTTATCAGATTTTTTTAAACTTGCATATTGCCTTTGCCAAATTTGGGGTACATTGAAGCTGTACTGGGCGTCCACATAGCATATCAAGCACGGCAGGGATTGTAGGGGCGCGAAGCGTTCGCGGCTTGTCCGCGAATGAAGGGGGATTGGGGCCCCCGGAACCCCGGAAAGCCCCTCAAAAAAATGACGAGAGCTTCTTTTAAGGCACAAATGTTTTGCATACAAAAGTGCCGCAAAAGAATTTTTCTAATTTTTTTTATGCGTAGATTGGGCGCACGTTGATTACGCCTTCCTTCTTGTTAAGGGCATCCAGCGTAGCTTCGTCCACTTTTCCGTCCACGTCGATAAGGCAGTAGGCAATGTCGTTGCGGTTCTGGTCTACCATTCCGCTGATGTTGAGCTTTGCCTCTCCCAATACGGATGTAAACTGGGCAATCATGTTGGGAACGTTTTTGTGGGCAATGCAGAGGCGGGTTCCGTTTGCAGGGATTTCTGAATCCATCTTGCACTTTGGGAAGTTGACGCTGTTCTTGATTGCACCTGTTTCCAAGAAGTCGCGCAGCTGCTGAACTGCCATTACAGCGCAATTGTCTTCCGCTTCTGGAGTAGAAGCTCCAAGGTGTGGCATACAGATTACGTTGTCGTTGTTCAAAAGCTCTTCTGCTGCAAAGTCTGTTACCATGCAGGCAATCTTTCCGCTCTTGATTGCGGCAAGAACGTCTTCGTTGTTTACAAGTCCGCCGCGGGCAATGTTGATGATGCGCACACCGTTCTTCATGTTCTTGATTGTGTTTGCGCTGATTGTGCCTTTTGTGTCCGGTGTTTCGGGAACATGGACTGTGATGTAGTCTGCCTTTGCAAAGAGGGTGTCCATTGTCTCTGCGTGCTTGATTGCGCTGTTAAGCTTCCAGGCTGCGTCTACGGAAAGGAATGGGTCGTAGCCGATTACGTTCATGCCAAATTCAATTCCCAAGTTTGCAACCATTGCACCGATTGCGCCAAGGCCTATAACACCAAGAGTCTTTCCCTTAAGTTCCTGACCGATGAAGTTCTTCTTGCCCTTTTCTGCAAGGCCTGCAATTTCTGCACCCTTACCGGCAAGTGTGTTTGTCCACTTGTTGGCGGCAATAACAGGGCGGCTTGCCAAAAGAAGTGAAAGCATTACAAGTTCCTTTACGGCATTTGCATTTGCTCCAGGTGTGTTGAATACAACAACGCCCTTCTGGCCAAGTTCCTTGAATGGAATGTTATTAACGCCGGCACCTGCCCTTGCAATTGCCTTTACGCTTGGGTCAAGTTCCATGGAAAGCATGTCGTGGCTGCGGACAAGGATTGCGTCCGGCTTTACGATCTCGCTAGCAATCTCATAGTCATCACGGGGAAAGTTGTCCAGTCCCTTTGCGCTTATTCTGTCCAATGTCTGAATTTTATACATATCGATTTCCTTCTACTAATTATTTATTTTCTGCGGCAAACTTTTTCATAAAGTCTACAAGGGCTTTTACTCCGTCAAGGGTCATTGCGTTGTAGATGGAGGCGCGCATTCCGCCAACCAAGCGGTGGCCCTTAAGGTTTACAAGTCCTGCAGCGGCGGCTTCTTTTACGAACTTGTCGTTGATTTCCTTTTCCTTGGCCTTAGAAGCTTCGTCTTCTGCGCCAGTTGAATACTTTGTAAGGAAAGGAACGTTCATCAATGAGCGGCTTCCAACTTCTGTAGTTGCGTGATAGAAGTTGCCCTCGTTGCTGTCCAGGTAATTGTAAAGGTATTCAGCCTTTTCCTTGTTGCGCTTTAGCATTCCCTCTGCACCACCGTTCTTTTCTATCCAGTGGAGAACTTTGTCCAAAACATAGATTGTGTAGCATGGCGGTGTGTTGTACATGCTTCCGTTGTCTGCGTGGGTCTTGTATGCAAGCATTGTAGGAGTACCAGCGCGGCAGTTTTCCACTTCCGGGATAAGGTCTTCGCGGATGATTACGAGTGTAACACCTGCCGGGGCAAGGTTCTTCTGTGCACCTGCAAAGAGAAGGCCAAACTTGCTAACATCAAGTGGTTCGCTGAGTACGCAAGAAGAAATGTCTGCTACGAGAGGAATCTTTCCTGTGTCCGGGATGTACTCGTAGTGGGTTCCCATGATTGTGTTGTTAAAGCAGATGTATGCATAGTCGTAGTCGCCGGAAATCTTTTCTACCTTGGGGATGTAAGAGTAGTTCTTGTCCTTGGAGGAAGCGATAACGTCAACTTCAACGCCGAGCTTTTTTGCTTCTGCAGCGGCTTTCTTTGCCCAAACACCGGTTTCGATGTAAGCAGCCTTTCCAGTGTGAATGCCAAGGTTCTGTGCAACCATTGCAAACTGTGTTGAACCGCCACCCTGTACAAAAAGAACCTTGTAGTTGTCCGGCACCTTCATAAGTTTGCGGATCATGGCTTCTGCATCTTGAATGATTGGCTCATAAGCCTTTGAGCGGTGGCTCATCTCCATAACGGACTGACCTGTTCCGTTATAGTCCAACATCTCGGCGGCACATTCCTTCAACACTTCTTCCGGCAGGCAGCTTGGTCCTGCGCTAAAATTGTACACTCTGCTCATCGCTTTACTCCATTGCATATAGTTTTTGTCTTTACCAGGCCCAGCCCGATAATGTAATTGCATAAAAAAACAAACAAGCTAACCCTGCTGCCAAGCGCTCAATGTTTCCAAAGCAGTAAGCAGCGAAACATTCTCCACGTTTGTTGAACTTGGGACCGAAAGAACACAAGGCGTGTAGTTTACGATTCCCTTTATTCCGCAAGTGGCAAGGCGGGCTGCTGTACTTTGCGCCTCCTCCGGGTTAACCGTAAGAATTGCAAACGCAATGCCCTCGCTTTTTATAACGCTCTCCAGCATCGTGGTAGGATGCAGGGGAAAGACCGAACGGAGCACCTCCGTCCTGTTAACGTTGCTGTCAAAGCCGGCCACAATCTTGAAAGGCGAACCTTCAATCTCCATGTTGTCCAGAAGAACCTGACCCATACGGCCAAGCCCCACAATGCAGCACTTTTGCAGCTCCTTGGAAATGTTAAAGGCACGGCACAAAGCTTCCTTTAGCTCTTCCGTCTTGTAACCATTGCTGGCACCGCACTTCACTTCCAAAAGAGAAATGTCCCTGCGCACAACGGCAGCCGACCATCCGGTAAGCTCTTCTATCCTTTGAGAAGTAATTGTTTTTTCTTTTAGGCCCGCAAGAAGCCGCTCCAGTAAAACAAGCCTTCTCTTTGAAGGGCCGGGAATGGTTTTCATTACTTTAACACCCGCATCTGTGAATGTTTTCACAAAAAACTGACTGCTTTTTTAGCAAGTTTTATGTATTCTACTGATTTGAAAAGTATTTATCCAGTAAAAATTTGCCAAAATTTGATTTTCCAGGCAAAATTCAAGGGAATTTGGCAAAAACCGGGCTGAATTTACGATTTATGTGAATTTTATCACAATAAAACCCAAAGACCTACGCCGCCATGGAGCCCTGGGTTGCTTGCAACCACTAGTACCGCGAATCGGTATGAGCCGAACAGGCGAAGGGCGGTTCTCGCAACGAAGTTTCAAGCGAACGGCGGTGGCGCAAAGGCATGCACAGTCGAATTAGCCAAAAGGCAAAATGGTAGAGCAAACAAAACCACCGTCTAGAAGACACCGGAAATCAGTTTTGGCTGCTTTGCATAAAAAATATTGTAAAAACAAATTTCATGCCATAGACCTACCGCAAGCCAAAACAAAGGAAATTTTCCACTCTTTTCCCCTAATTTCCTTGTCATGGCAAAAAAACTGCATTATCATTTTCTATATGATAGAAGAAGCGCCAAAATACGAAAACTTTCTAGACCAGGCTATCCCCATCCTGCTGAACCCCAAGTACCAGGATGCAATAAACAGGATAAACCAGGAATACCTCTATTGGGACAAGGTAAAGTACAGAACCCCCGAAGACCTGGATTCAAGAAATTTTTGGGCAGCAGTAAAATATTCCCGCCGTGGCGAACAGATTGCCTTTGCCCCCTACAACTTCCAGCTGGAGCAGACAAACTACATGCAGCAGTTGCTCCACGAATTTGACATGAACTTTGGCGGCACTCTCACCTCCTCCGCTGTAATCTCCGAAAAGAACCGCCAGTACTACCTCCTAAGCTCCATCATGGAAGAAGCCATTGCCTCAAGCCAGATGGAAGGCGCCAACACAACCCGCAAAGTTGCAAAAGAAATGCTCCGAAAGCAGGCAAAACCAAAAGACAAAAGCCAGCAGATGATTGTAAACAACTACAACACAATCCGCTACCTTTCCGAACACCAGAGCGAAGACCTTTCCATAGAACTGCTGCTGGACATCCACAAAAAGATAACAGAAAAAACCCTGGACACCCCCCAGGACGAAGGCCGCTTTAGAACAGAAGACAATATAATAGTAGCAAACGGAATCACAGGCGAAGTTGCCCACGAACCGCCGCCCTGCACCCTGCTCTACACAATCCTAAAACAAATCTGCGACTTTGCAAACGAAGACAAATTCTTTATACATCCCGTGCTAAAGGCAATAATCATCCACTTTATGATTTCCTTCCTGCACCCCTTCGTAGACGGAAACGGAAGAACCGCCCGCTCCCTCTTCTACTGGTACATGCTAAAAAAAGGCTACTGGATGACGGAATTCCTTTCCATATCACGAATCATCTACAAAAAGAAATCCCAGTACGAAAAGGCCTTCCTCTACACCGAACACGACAACCTGGACCTGGGCTACTTTGTAACATTCAACCTAAAAGTCCTAAAAGAATCCTACGAGGAACTTAAACTCTACCTCGAAAGGAAGTCTAAAGAAGAAAACTCCCTCGTGGAACTAAAAATCCCCAGCATAAACGAAAGGCAGGCACAAATCATCAAGCTCTGCATGCAAAAACCCTCGTCTCTGTTCGTATGCAAGGAACTCGTTGTCCGCTTTAACGTAAACGTAAAAACCATCCGCTCCGACCTGGCCGGCCTTGTAAAGCTAAAGCTGCTCCAGACAATCCCCATAAACAAAAGGCTTGTCGGCTACACCCGCGCCCCGGACTTTGACGGCATCCTTGCAGAACTTAGGAATATTTAGGGGAATTTAAAGGAAAATTTCTCATTTCTTTTGACGGTATTTTTTTGGACGATACTTTTGTCCGCTCTACCAAATTACTCTTTGACTAACTCGACCGAAGGGGCCTTTGCGTCACCCGCTTTCCAGGGCTCCGCTACCGCTTCGGCCCGCCTGCGGCGGTCTTGCCTGTGGCAACCCTTCCAATCGGGCGTAGGTTGCAATTTAAAATTCACAAAAAGTTTCTTTAAAAACTTCATAATTCTTAGAATCACGCACACTGCAATAAACCGCAAACTCTATCGCCTTGAACGCATGCAGATAATCAGACAAAACATCCTTGTAAACCTCCGCAACTATTTCCGGCGGATTAGAAAAAGCCCCACAGCCAAACGCTCCAAGAATAAGAACATCCGCCTCATATTTACAGGCAACCCCAAGTATGTGCCTTGCCCGCGACGCATGAATCTTCTTTAGCTCCTCGTGCGTTACGCCCTGCATATCCGGCTCCAAACATGGCGCTGCACAAGTTATTACATCTGCATAAAACCACTCTGCTTCCGGACGAAGTTTTGGCTCATCCGTATCCGATTTAAAAACAAGAACCTTAGGCGTATAAATAATATCATCACTTGCAAGATCATCTCCTGACTTACAATGAGGCTTGTAAAATTTTTCCATCATCTCTTTTGACCTCAGAGAATCATATAACGTAGAAACCCTGCAAAGACATTCTTCCTGTGCCCTAGCCCCGTGCACTACCCCACCGCCAGGATTAAAACTATTTGCAAAGTTCAGAACGGCAACCCTATCCCCGTTACGGGCATAACCTTCAGCAGCCTCAAAAGACCTTTTCTTTGAAACCAAAATTTTGCAATCCCCATCAAACCTGTTTACTTCACACTCAATACTTTCATCCGCCCCAACAAACACCTGCTTGCCCCGAGAATATTCGCAAGCAGCAACCAACATAGGATTCGTATTATATAATTCCTGAGTATCCAAAAAAACCTTTGCCAGATCCATCACCGTTCCCCCATGCAAATAATAATACAGCATGTGCTAAAGGAATAAAAGGTGCAGAAGCAATTGTGGACGCAATTTTTATGCTATAATGACTTTGGAGATTATTAGATGAAAAAACAAAATGCAGCTGGCCCCCTGCGCTTTAGATTTTTGCCATCCCTATTTGCGGTAGACGATGCAACTTACAACGGTGCCTTTAAAGCTGAGCCTATCGTAGCCTTGTACAATCTTGGCTTTGGCGTGCGCCCTGTGGCAAGCGTTGACGATGCGGGACTTTTCCTCTGGCAAATTGCAGATTCATTTTTAACCGAACTTTCCAGAACAGAAGGCCTTGAACTCAGCAGGGAAAACACGGCAGTTTCGCTGACCGGCGATTTAACGGAAAACCTCCTTTCATCACTCCCCTTTGCACCCGGCTCTGAAAACGTAAATGCAGAGTGGCTTCAGATTCTTTGGACAAAACTGAACGGCTGCTTTTCTTACGAGATTAAAAATTATTCAGGAACTGTAGCCCTTTACCTTGCGGAAAAAGACGAGCGCTTAAAGGTTGCGGAGAGGATTTTCTTTCATCTTGTGGAAAACAAAAATGACGAAAAATATCCCTTTTCATTTCTTGCAACCTATTCCACACAAGGCGAAAAGGGAAACATAAAGCATGCGCCGTTAAAATATGCGCTCACCGAATACAAAAATGACCGGGATAAAATCTTAGAGCTTCTTTCCTGCCTGAACCGGGCGTCTGAGGTTTCAAAACTAATCGGGGAATTTACTGCAAGCGGAGAAATGTTCCATCCCCTGCGCCTCACGACAAATGAAGCCTGGCAAATCTTGCGGGACATTCCAAAGATAGAAGAAAGCGGAATCGTCTGCCGTATTCCCGACTGGTGGAAAAAAACACGGCAAAAGGCAAAAGTCTCCGTCTCACTCACAAAGAAGGAATCCCTATTGGGACTAAACACAATCCTTGGAATGGAAGGCTACCTTGAAGTTGACGGCGAAAAACTTACCAAGGCAGAAATCAAAAAGATGCTTGCCATGGACGAAGGCCTTTCGCTCATAAAGGGCAAGTGGGTGGAAGTTGACCACGAGCGGCTGAACTTGCTTTTAAAAGAGATGGAAAAATATCAGGGTGACATAAGCATGATGGAAGCCCTGCGCATGAGCCTTAATTCCAGCAATGCTGATTCTGATTCAAAAGACAAAATCGACATAAACGCAATCTCCAACGCCACATGGATTTCCGAGCTTCTCCGTGACCTGCGCTCTGTTTCAAGCACGGGCAAAAAGGCCATGAAACTACCTTCAAGTTTTAAGGCAAGCTTGCGTCCATATCAGTCAAAGGGCTACGAGTGGCTTTCCAAGATGACGGCCTGCAACTTCGGTGCCTGTCTTGCAGACGACATGGGCTTGGGAAAGACCGTTCAAGTCCTCGCATTTTTGGAAAGTCTAAGGCAGGGTGCTCCAGATTCAAAAATTCTCCTTGTAGTTCCCGCATCCCTTTTGGGCAACTGGCAGAATGAATGTAAAAAGTTCGCCCCTCTCTTGCCTCTTACGATTTTACACCCGTCTGCTTCTCGTCATGCAGAAAAGAAAAACTGCCAGCCCAGCCTGAATAACTGTCATGCCGAAACCGCAACCCGTCATGCCGAAAAGGAAACTCGTCATGCCGAACTTGATTCGGCATCTCTGATTCTGAACCAAGTTCAGAATGACAGTGGCGCAATTCGGAATGGCAACTCTCCATTCCTTTCCATCACCACCTACAGCATGGTAAGCCGCATGGAAGAATTGCAGCAAACCGAATGGGACCTTGTAATTCTGGACGAAGCCCAGGCAATCAAAAATCCTTCATCAAAACAAACAAAAAGCATAAAGTCGCTCAAAGCCAAAAACCGCATCGCCCTCACTGGAACTCCGATTGAAAACGATCTGACAAACCTCTGGTCACTCTACGATTTCTTGAACAAGGGACTTTTGGGAACGTCAACGGAATTCAAACGATTTGCATCTTCGCTAAAAGAAAATCCTTCCGGCTACTCAAAGCTCAAGGCAATGATTTCACCCTTCATGTTGCGCCGCCTAAAGACAGACAAGTCAATCATCTCAGACCTCCCCGAAAAAATGGAGATGACCGACTATGTGACCCTTTCCAAAAAGCAGCGGGTCCTTTACAAAAAATATGTGGACGACCTCGCAAAACTATTGGAAAAAGCAAAGCAGGATGATGACCCAATGAAACGCCGAGGCCTTGTTCTTGCATCCCTTTTAAAGCTCAAGCAGATTTGCAATCACCCCGACCAGTTCAACGGAGCAGACGGATTTGCAGAAAAAGACAGCGGAAAGTTTGAGATGCTTAAAGACATCTGCCAGACGATTTACGAAAAGCGCGAGCGTGTACTTGTCTTTACCCAGTTCAAGGAAATCTGCCCTGCACTGGATGATTTCCTTTCCAGCGTATTCGGCATAAGGGGCTTTGTCCTTCACGGCGGAACTCCGATTTCCAAGCGCAACAAAATGGTGGAAGAATTCCAAAGCGACACTTATATTCCCTACATGGTCATTTCGGTAAAGGCAGGCGGAACCGGATTGAATCTTACCAATGCAAATCACGTAATTCACTTTGACCGCTGGTGGAATCCCGCAGTGGAAAATCAGGCCACCGACCGCGCATTCAGAATCGGCCAGACAAAAAACGTCATGGTTCATAAATTCGTATCGCGTGGCACAATCGAAGAAAAAATCGACGAGCTTATAAAAAGCAAAATCGAGCTTGCGCAAAATGTCATCTCCGCAGACTCCGGTGAAAGCTGGATAACCGAGATGAGCGACAGAGACCTTATGAAAATGTTCCGTTTGGATGGAGAGGATTAATCGATGGGTTACGATGATTACTACAATGGATTTGCCCCTTACGTTTCAGTTGCGGAACACAAGGCTAAGGCAAAAAAATATATCGAGGAGCAGCGTAAAAAAGGCGTGGTGCTTAATCCTGTTGAGCTTGAAGGAAGGACAATCGCAAAAAGCTGGTGGGGAAAAGCCTGGTGCGAAAATCTTGAACTCTATGCAGACTATGCAAGCCGACTCGAGCGTGGCAAAAAATATGTCCGTGCAAACTGTGTCCTTGACTTGCAGATTGCCGTGGGAGAAGTTACGGCCCTGGTTCAGGGAAGCGGGAAAAAGCCCTACAATGTCCGAGTAAGAATCGACGAGCTTACCGAAGAACAGTACGAGAGCATTGTAGAAAAGTGTGCCTCAAAAATCCAGAACATCGATGACCTTGTAAAAGGCAACTTTCCCGACGACCTAAAAACGCTTTTTACCCAAAAAGGTGCCGGCCTTTTTCCTTCCATGGCAAAGATACACTTTAACTGCTCCTGCCCCGACTATGCCGACATGTGCAAGCACGTAGCCGCAGTCCTATATGGAATCGGTTCCCGCTTTGACAAAGATCCGCTTCTCTTCTTTAAACTTCGTGGTGTTGACACCGACCGCCTGATAGGAAACGCAATCAAGGACAGAATCGAAAGCATGATAGAAAACGCCTCCAAGCCAAGCGACCGCATCATGGACGATGGGGATGTGATGGCGGTGTTCGGGATGGAGATTTGAGGTAGTAAATAAAAACACCCCGCCCAAGATTCCTCTCAGGCAGGGCAAGGTTTTACTCTATCTTAGCAAATTAAACTTTTGAAAATGATGCCTTTTCAATTTCGTTTTTTAGCTCGCTGCTCGGGGTAAAGAGAATGCGTTTACTTGTAATGCTTGATGCATCCACGTTCTCAGGGCTTTCGTATCCCTTTGAAGAGAAGGAAAGTTTTACCCGGCCAAAGTTTCCAAGCTGGATTTTGAATCCGTTCTTAAGGTAGAGGGGAAGCTTCCTTACGAGGGAAGTTAGAACCGCCTCCACGTCAGTTACGTTTAATGTACATGCATCGGAAATGTCCTTTGCAAGATCCAGTACCGTCAGCTCCTCCATGTACTGGGATGCCGCGTAGTATTTCTCTTCTGTTTTATTAAGGGTATTTATCCTCTTTACAATTCTGTATTTCATATAATTTTTCCTTGTAGCTCTTCAAGGCGGCTACAGCCTGTTCAAGGTATCTCGCTTTCATAGGCGACTCCTTGCATAAATTAATTTGAGTTTTTCAGTCCTGCGAGTTTGCCAACGGCAAATTCGGTAAGTTCGCATAGCGAACGACCAACGCCGGACTTTACTGTAACTTGAAAAAATTAGGAAAAACCATTACTATTTTGATAGTTATTCGGCAACGGTTTTTCCGTAGCTGTTTAGAGACTTTTTAACTGACTGCAATCAGTTAAAAGGTCTTTTTTTTTGCTCGCAATTTGCTTACCTCCTTGCAGGTTGGCCTGCACTCATTCCCTGTTCAGGATGTTTTCAATCTGCTCCTTGTCGCTTTCGTTCAGCTTGCCCATAGCCTTTGCAAGGGCAACAAGTCCGATTACGGCGGTTGCGGTCAGGGCTGTTCCGGCAAGAATCGCTCCCCAGTTTACGCCGTCGCCAGATGTGTTCTGTGTTGGCTGCAATTCCTTTCCGTCCTTCCCCAAAAGATAATCCGGTGTAGTCTCAAGAATGTCTGCTATCTTCTGCAGGGTCGGAATGCTGGGGTTCCGTCCGTTTGCACCGTCAGTCATCCAGCGGCTAACCGTAACCTCGCTCACGCCAAGCCTTGCGGCCAGTTCCCGCTGCGTCATTCCCTTTGCCTTTAAGAGGGCCTCAACCCTGCTCTTGAAGTTTGCGTCCATCTCGCTTACCTCCGTCTTATCCTTTTTATCCTGTATCTGGTTATAAATTACAATAACTTAACCAAAATGTCAAGTAAGATGATAAGAAAAGTCAAAAACAATCGGATGAATTTAGAAAAACCGCAGAAAATTAGCATTTTAGGTATATTCAACGGCCAGTTCCCAAAAAACATACGGAGACCCCTGGAAAAACGTACGGAGAATTTTTTAAAACACGGCGAGTTTTAAAAAATTCTCGGCGTGTTTTCGGGTAAAACTCGGCGTGAATTTTCTTGTGGGGTAAAGCACCCCTTGGCATGGAGACTTTTGCGAAATGGTGATGTTTCCGCAACAAAAGAGGGAATTTGTGGTATAATCTTCTATTATTATGGATGGAGAAGATGGCAAAAAAAAGGTCAAAAGAAATTTCAATTAGAAGTTCTGCCGCAGAATATTTGACTTTTGTTGCGGCGACTGGTGGCAGTAACGAAAGCGTTGAAGTCCGCTACGAAGATGAAAATATCTGGATTAC
>JAGCWT010000054.1 GCA_017961705.1 Treponema sp. | reverse complement strand
GCAGCGGAAGGCAAATACGGCTGAAAACTCGCATTGGAGCGGAACGAGCGCAGCGAGTTTAATTACCTATTCCGCGACACCGCGGGTTTTCAGACGGATTTGCCTGGGAGCGGCACCCAAAATTGATTTCCGAGGAGCAGGGCAATGACGGATTAAAAAAGAGTTGTTGAAAGAATGGGCAATGTCCTGTATAATGCACAAATCACAAGTTTTTGAAGGAAATTTAAAAATGAAAAAATCATTCGTGTTTTTAACGGCAATTTTTATCTGCTCTTTATCTTTTGCACAGAACTTTGTTAATCCCGAAGATGTTTCTTTGCAAAACGATTATGTTGAGGCATCTATTAACGAGCGTTTCTTTCTGGCGGGCAACAAGGCAAAAAACTCTATGACTTGTTTTGAAGCTGTTTATGACAAAGGGCTTAGAAAACAGTTCATTCAAAAATGGCAGATTCCCAGATATTGGGAAGATGAAATGTATTGTGTTCTTCTTTCAAACAACGGTGAATACTGCGTTCTGGACAACAGATATGACTACACCAAAGAAGATCCGGACAAAAACGATGTCTTGTTCTGTGTTTACAAAGACGGAAAGCTTTATGATGCTGTTAATAGGGAAAAGTATTTAAATGCCATAAAGAAAGTCATTGAACCGGACGTGAATGATGCAAAAATACAAGAATGGTTTAGGAAACTAAAGGTAAGCGAAAGGTTTGAGTTATACGACATCGGTATTTACAACACAGGATTGCGTCTTGGAATTAATTGGTTTGACGACAATGATATTAATGAAGATAGAATCCGCTATCCGGCACTCTTGTGGTACGATTTTGATTCAAAAAAGATTGAGGGCTCTTTGAAACTTGTAAGAAAGCAGGGGAGCCATTCATTTGATGTTATTGCCAAGAAGTTTTCTGACGCAGAGTCTCTCATAAAGGACAAGGCAGACAAAGAAAAGTTTTGCAGGGCGTTAGAAAAAATCATGACGCTTGCCAAAGATGCAGACAAGTATGTTTATGGGGATTTCCAGCTTCGTGGTCTAAATTATGCAAACGATGATTTTAAGCTTAACGTGACAATTCCTCTTAAGATGATTACCGTGACGGTTCCGCATTATAGCCTTTTGGGGCTTGTAACTTTGGAGCAATTTTCTTATTCGGATGGCAAAGAGAAAATTGACTTTTTTATCCTGGATGATATTTACGATTTTGCAATACGCGTTAGAAATGGCGGAAAAATAAGCCCTGAGCATAAGAATGAGTGGACACGGGCTCAAGACCTTGTTTATCTGTTTGAAACAAAAAAGGGCATCGTAAAAATTCTTGGGGCTGATTAGTGTTTGTGGCTAGCTCCATTCAATGTATCTGTTTTTTCCTTGGTCGTCGTATCTTACGGCAGGCTCGGACATGCTTGTAATTTCCCGCTTCTTGTATTTTATTATCCGTAAGATATAGTCCTTAAGCTTTTTTGTTAGCTGTTCGGAATTTTTTATTGAATCAAGGTATTCTGTGTAGAATGCTTCTTGCCAGGAATTCAATTCACGCAAAAGAGCAACCGCCACAAATTCATCTTTGAATATTGACTTTTTTAGCTGGTCAAAAAGGAATTGGTATTCATCTTCTTTTGGGTACTTTCCAAGGCAGCCTATGCAAAAAATGTCAAGCTCTGAATGTTTTATTACAAGGCACTTAAAAACGTTTATAATGAATTCTTCTTCTTCACCGTTAAGCTCGTGGTTGTAAAGCTCTTCTCCAAGAACTATCTTGTATGCTTCTTCTGAATAACCGGGGCCTTTTTCGCGGGTCTTAAAAACAAGGTTTATGGCAGTGTAGAGGTCGTTGTGTTTTTAAAAACAATCTTGCCTTCCCCAGTCTGGTGGGCAAGAGGAAATGGATTCAAGTGGTGCTCGGAACATACTTCCATAAATTCCATGCTAAAAACTAAGCCTGCTCCGTCCATGCTTATTTTAGCGCAAGTGCAGTCGTGCAAAGAGATGTCGTTCAGGGTGTTTTCGCTTATGTATTTAAACTCTTCCATTTTTCTTACCAATGCTTTTGGGGGTTAGTCTTTGCTTGTTATTGTTTTTGCGTTGAACCACTTTCCCCAGTTGTCGGGACAGTTGTCTTTTAGGGAAAAGTTGTTGTCGAAGCTTTTGTCTTTTTGTCTGATTGCTTCTGGGGTGTAGGGGCAGCGCTTAAAGATGTTTCCTTGGCAGGGGCTGTAAATTGATGTTGGGACTTCGCTTATTAGTTGCAAGTCGTTTTGGTCTGTGAGTTTTAAGTTAAAGGTGTGGTATTTTCCGCTTAGTTTTATAATGTTGCCGCTGCATATTTCTACGGAGAACTTGTTGATTTGCACTGCCTGGTAGTGGTTAATTAATACTCTTGCTTCGTCGTTGTGGATTGCAATAAAAGATAGGTAAATGTCGTTTTCGTTTACCATGTAAAAACCATTTATGCTTTTTGGGGATGCGGTGTCTTGAACTTTTTCTGCAGTGTTTTGTGCAAAGGCAATAAAAGAAGCAAGTAGTAATAGGGGTAATATTAGTTTTTTCATAATGCTGTCTCCGTGTCTTAGTTTTTTTCGCAGCGTATTTCCAGGAATGCCGTAATTTCTTTGTGTTCACTTTCTCCATGCTCTGCTTCTAGCATTACACGGTTCATTCCTTTTTGGTAAAGGTCGTCTTCTATCATTGCAAGCTGGGAGATGTCCCTTCTTTTGTAGTTTTCTACCAATTGCTCTATGGGGCTGCTTTTTTCGTAATATTCTCTTTTTGCGGATATGTTTGCAAAGTTGCTTTTCTTTAGCTCGTGCATAATCAAGTCTTTGGGCCAAAAGCGCAGGAGGTCTTCGCAATAGGTTTCCGGGCAGTATTTATAAACCCACCAGTCCTTCATGCATTCGGGTTCTATGTTTTTTAATCTTAGTACTCCTTCCTTTTTTAGTACCGAATACATCTTGACAAGGCTCTTTTGCTTGTTTGGGAAGTGATGGAATGCAAAGTTGCATACGACCAAATCAACAGACTCTTCTTCTATGTTGTAGGATTCCGCATCGCTGTTTATGAAGGTGGCATCTATGTTTTTGCTTTTTGCAACGTTCAGCATGTCTTGGGACAGGTCTATTCCAATCCATTTTATGTTTTTGCCGCCGTAGTATTTTTGCTGGCTGAATAAATAGTTTCCAGTTCCGCAGGCAAGGTCCAGTACCGTGAGGTTTTGCTTTTTTTGCAAAAGAATCTCTATGTCCTGGTCTTTGGCAAAGTCCACCCTGCCTTTGTTTGAGTCGTACACCTTTGAAACTTGTGAGTAATCTGTTTTTAGCATTTTCTGCCCCCTTGTTTTTATTAATAACCTTTTTCTTTTAATTCGCCAACCAAATTAATGTAAAAATCACGGATTGTCTTTGAATTTTTTGGTAGGCCATCAGCTTCCTTGATTTTTGGATTTGTCCGGTATGCATCAACTTCATGTGCATGAGAAATTCCAAAAAACTTCTGCGCTTCAATAACACCGCGGAAGTTTGCCCATTTTGCAGATTCTACTGATACAAGACCGTCGTTTTCTCCGTCGCAGAACTTCATTACAAAATTCATGAACCACATAAAAATGTCGCTGAATGGATTTTTCATTTTTCCGGCAAAACTCTGATACAATATGGAAGGGGAGTCTGTAATTTCTTTGTTAAAGCCTTCCATAAAACTTGAGCAAAACTGTTTTGTCGTTTTAAAAAAATCAGGCTTTTTATCTCCGAGAATCTTAAACCATAAATTTACAAATACCGCGAGAAACTTAAATAACCAGTCCCCAAAAATGGAATACAATTTATCAAGTGTTTTGGAACCATGGTTGGGGGAGCTTATCATTGTTACGGATGCTATTTTATCTTCAAGTCCCAATTTGCTTATTGCATAGCGAACATCAATCCCGCCTTTGGAATGGGCTAT
>JAGCWT010000053.1 GCA_017961705.1 Treponema sp. | reverse complement strand
CCTTTTCGCCGTAAGCAATGCCGATTCCCCTTCCTGTGGTTCCGATTGGGCGTGGGCGGGCAGCATCGCGTTCTTTGTCCATTGTGCGGTACTTTGGAAGAATGAGGTGTGCGCGGTCAGAGATGAACACGCGGCCTTCCCAGTTGATTCCGTTGTCCTTGAGCATCTGAAGCTCGTTGAACAAAGCTTCTGGGTCGATTACCATACCGGCTCCAAGGTAAACGTTTTTGTTTGCATAGAGGATTCCGCTTGGAACCTGGTGCAGGGCATACTGCTTTCCGTCTACAACGATTGTGTGTCCAGCGTTTGGTCCGCCGGAATAGCGCACTACGTATTCTGCTTTTTCTGCAAGGTAGTCTACGATTTTGCCTTTGCCTTCATCGCCCCACTGGGCACCAATTATTACAACCTTCATTTATGTTTCCTCCAAAAAGATTATTCTGCGTGGATTGACGGAGCTTTTACCGTTACGTCGTGTGCACCGCTTTCCTGTACTGTTACCGCAGAAACAAGTGTAAGCTTTGCCTTCTGCTGAAGTTCCGGAATTGAAAGTGCGCCACAGTTGCACATTGTATGCACAACCTTGCTGATTGTAAGGGCCACACCGTCGTGCAGGTGTCCTGCATAAGGAACGTAACTGTCTACGCCTTCCTCAAAAGCCATGGTCTTTTTGCCGCCAAGGTCATAGCGCTGCCAGTTGCGTGCGCGGTTGCTTCCTTCGCCCCAGTATTCCTTTACGTAGTTGCCGTTAACAACAAGCTTGTTTGTTGGGGATTCGTCAAAGCGGGCAAAGTAGCGTCCAAGCATTACAAAGTCTGCGTCCATAGCAAGAGCAAGTGTGATGTGGTAGTCGTGTACGATTCCACCGTCTGAGCAGATTGGAACGTAGATGCCTGTCTTTGCGTAGTATTCATCGCGGGCCTTTGCAACTTCGATTGTGGCTGTTGCCTGTCCGCGGCCAATACCCTTCTGTTCGCGTGTGATGCAGATTGAACCGCCGCCAATTCCAATCTTTACAAAGTCGGCTCCGTTTTCTGCAAGGAACATAAAGCCTTCGCGGTCAACAACGTTTCCGGCTCCAACCTTTACGTTTGCACCGAATTTTTCGTGGATGTCGTGGAGGGCCCTTGCCTGCCATTCAGAATAGCCTTCGCTAGAGTCAAGGCAGAGCACGTCTACGCCAGCCTCCAAAAGCTTTGGTACGCGGTCCATGTAGTCCCTTGTGTTGATTCCTGCCCCAACTATATAGCGGTGCTTTGAGTCGTGGAGTTCAAGCGGATGGACTGCTGCGCTGTCAAAGTCCTTGCGGAATACCAAAGATACAAGGTTTCCGTTTTTGTCTATAACAGGAAGCTGGTTTACCTTGTGCTTCCAGATTAAGTCGTTTGCGTCCTTTAGGCTGATGCCGTCTTCTCCGGTAACAAGGTCCTTGAATGGAGTCATGTATTTGCTTACCGGTGATGATGCGTCTACGTGGTCTATGCGGAAGTCGCGCTCTGTGATGATGCCTTCAAGCTTGCCGTGGGCGCTACCGTCTGCCGTTACGGCTATTGTTGAGTGTCCTGTCTTTTTGATAAGGGCAATAACGTCTGCCAAAGTCTGGTCTGGGCGGATGTTTGAATCCGAAGTTACAAAACCTGCCTTGTAGGCTTTAACGCGGGCAACCATTGCGGCCTGGTCTTCGATTGACTGGGAGCCGTAGATAAAGCTGATGCCGCCTTCCTGTGCAAGTGCAATGGCCATTTTGTCGTCTGAAACTGACTGCATTACGGCGCTTACCATTGGAATGTTCATGTAAAGGTCTGACTCTTCGCCCGCCTTCTTGTTGAATCTGGTTACCGGTGTTCTTAAAGACACGTGTTCCGGTATGCAGTCTGCTGAAGTGTAGCCGGGGATTAAAAGGTATTCGCCGAATGTGTGCGAAGGTTCATCATAAAAAAACGCCATTTGCAACTCCTCTTTTGGTTTGATTGTAGAGGGATTATAGCAGAAAGTTGGTTTTTAGTAAACGGCTTGCCTTTTTATGTTTTTGTCCGGAATTCTTTTTGCGGCGCTTTTTTCTGCTGTCCAAAAGTTGGGCAAAAGAACTTCCAGGCATTTTGGGTGGGCTTTCCGGGGTTCCGGCCTTCGCCTCCATTGCCTTGCGGCAACGCGTTCCGCGCCCCTCCAATCCCTGCCGTGCCTGAATTTGCAAAAATCCGCTGGCGAATTATTCATGCCCTACGAAAAACTTAGCAAGACTTGACATTTGCCAAGTATATGCTATATTAAAAGAAAGGGAACGCTTGCAATTTAGCGACCGTCTCCGTTAGCAGTTGATGTAACCGCCCAGGAAGTCTGGTACACTTCATTTACGGGCGGGCTTTTTTATGCTCTTTGTCCTATTTTATCTCAAATAAAAAAGGTTCTGCCGGACACACCAACAGAACCTTTAACCAATGCCGGGCACCAGACTTGAACTGGCACAGCTATTACTAGCCGAGGGATTTTAAGTCCCTTGTGTCTACCAATTCCACCAGCCCGGCTGGATTAGCTTACTATAGCGGATTTTGCCAACTTTTGCAACAGGCTACAATTGTTTTTATAAGGAATGACCGTAGGCAGGCAATTTACAAAAACCTACGCCGCCATGTAGCCCCTTTAGTACCGCGCAGCGGTATGAGCCGAATAGGCGAAGGGCGAAACGGCGGTGGCGCAGATGCCTGTCCTGTCGAATTAGCAAAAAAAATAAAATGGTAGAGCAGTCGGCAGTACCGTCCAAATTCAATTCACAATTTTTATTCACAATTTTCTATTTTAAATTTAAATCCCTTGCTTTTTGATGCGTTTTCAGCCGGGAATGGAAGCGCTTACGCAGTTGGCATTTGGCTAATGCTTGCTAAAACACGGTATTTCCGCTAAAGTATCCGCAGAGGAAAAAACATGCTTTATTATATAATTGGTGCCTTGCCCTACATCCTTCAGTTGCTGCTAATCGTTCACATTATCAAAAACCACAAGCCCTTTCTCTGGCTCTGGCTAATCGTTTTCCTTCCATATATTGGTGGAATCGTATACATCATCATGGAAATAATCCCGGACCTTATCTCAAGCGACGCTGTTGGAAAAATGGGACGCAACCTTGCAGATGCAGTGAACCCCGGCCGTAAGCTTACCGAACTTGAATCCCTCGTAAAAAGGCAGGACACAATTGCAAACCGCACAAGACTTGCCGACTGCTACGTGGGCCTTGAACGCTACGAAGAGGCAGTCTCACTTTACGACTCATGCCTGACCGGACCCTATTCGGACGACGCTGACCTTCTTGTAAAAAAGATAAACGCACTTTTCCTTTGGGGCAAAACGGACATGGCAAAAACGCTAATGGACCAATTCAAAAAGAATCACAGGCTGGAAAATGCCTCTCTTGTTCTCCTTGACCTGCAGATTTCTGGCGACTGGGAAAAGCTCATGGACATATTCACAAACACAAGCAACTTCCGCGTGGGCTACGTCTGTGCAGAACATTTTGCAAAAACCGGCGACACTTCTTCCACTCAAAAAGTCATAGATATAATGGAAGAAAATTTGCGTCTCTACAAATACCTAAAGCGCACCGAAAACTTTGCCTGGTACAAAAAGACCAAAAAACTTCTTGGCTAAAATGCGCTTTAATTGTTGCAAATTAAGCTTCTTCTTTTTTTGGACGGTACTTTTGTCTGCTCTACCATTTTGCGCCTTGGCTAATTCGACCGGATGTTTCTTTTCGTCACCGCCGTCGCTTGAAACTTCGCACATTCGTGCTCGTTGCGAAATCCGCCCATCGCCTATTCGGCTCCATTGCCGGGGTTCGACAAGCTCACCCACCAGCAACCAGCCTTGCGGCTGGGCTTTTCCATCTTCCGTACCTTGTAGAAGGTAAGTGCGACAAACAGGGAATGCACTGTAGCAAAATAGTGTGAGCAAGCACTGGAATGGAAGTGCTTCCGCAGTTAGATTCATGCTTGCTAAGTTTCATTTAGACTTGCACTTACCTTCTGCACTTTACAAATGCCTTACTTGCCCAAGTGCCCTAAAATCGGTATAGTTGGAGTAAGCAATTTTTCTACTATAATAATCAGAGGTAAATTATATGTCCGATGAAGTCAGAGTACGTTATGCGCCGTCTCCAACTGGAATGCAGCATATTGGCGGAGTACGTACCGCACTGTTCAACTATCTGTTTGCCCGCTCAAAGAACGGCAAGTTCATTTTGCGCCTGGAAGACACAGACCGCACGCGCTATGACGAAAAATACGTTCAGAACCTTTACGACACAATGGCATGGCTTGGTCTTGAATGGGACGAAGGCGGCGAAAAGGGTGGGGAATACGGCCCTTACGTCCAGAGCCAGCGCTTTGAACTTTACAAGAAATACGCACAGGAACTCGTGGAAAAAGGAGAAGCCTACTACTGCTTCTGCGACAGCGAGCGTCTTGAGCGCATAAGAAAGATTCAGACAGAAAACAAGCTGCCACCGGGATACGACCGCAACTGCCGCCACCTTACCGCAGAAGAAATAAAGGCAAACCTCGACGCAAAAAAGCCCTACGTTATCCGCCTTAAGGTTCCACTGGAAGGAAAGACCCTTTTTCACGACCATTTGCTTGGCGACATTGAATGGAAAAACGAAGACATTTCTCCAGACCCAGTTCTTTTAAAGAGCGACGGCTTCCCAACCTACCACTTGGCAAACATTGTGGACGACCACCTTATGCACATAAGCCACGTAATGCGTGCCCAGGAATGGATTCCTTCCACTCCGCTTCACGTGCAGATGTACCGCTCATTCGGCTGGGAACACCCGGAATTCTGCCACCTTCCTATGGTAAACGGTTCCGACGGTAAAAAGCTTAGCAAAAGGCACGGCTCTACATCCCTGAATGAATTCCGCGCAAGAGGCTACCTGCCAATGGCTATCGTAAACTACGTGGCACTTTTGGGCTGCTCATACGAAGACGGCAAAGACCTCTACACTTTGGAAGAACTTGCCCAGAACTTTAAGCTTGAGCACTTGAACAAAGCCCCTGCTGTCTTTGACTACAAAAAGCTTGAATGGTACAACGGCCAGTACATAAGAATGCTTTCCGACGAAGAACTTTACAAGTGGACTCTTCCTTTCATCACGGGAACAGGAGACGCTTCCCTGGAGATAAACCCGGACAATCCTCAGCCAAAGCCAAAGGTTGGACCTGAATATTCTGGCCTTGCAATGGGAGAAGACGGAGAACCTGTTTGCGTAGACAAGAGCATGGGCATGTCCAGTGCAGACGTAAAGGCAGCCCTTCTAAAGCTTATGCCGCTCATAAAGGAAAGACTCCACTTCCTTACCGATGCTGCAGAAATGGTTCACTTCCTCTTTACAGAACCGGCTGTTCCTCCAAAGACAGACATCATTCCAAAAAAGCTTGACGAGGAAAAGACAAAGGCTGTTCTTGAAAAGGCAAAGGATTTTGTAAAGCAGCTTCCTTCCCTTGACCACGAAGCAAGCGAGGCCCTTGCAAAGCAGTGTGCAGAGGAACTTGGCATTAAGCTTGGAGACTTTATGATGCCAATCCGCATGGCTGTAACAGGTAGCCGCGTAAGCCCGCCACTCATGGGTTCAATACTGATTCTTGGAGTGGAAAAGTCCATTGCAAGAATAGAAAAGACTTTGGCAGCTTTCTAAAAGCATCTTAATAAAAAAGAGCTTGTCCGTGGATTTAAGTGATTCCTGGGCAAGCTTTTTTTTGCAAACATTCATTTTCTATGGACTACAGCTATATTTTTTCTTCCGCACTTGCAAGAGAAGATTCTTTTTCCAAATTTGGTTTTAAAAAGCAAAGCGGTGGATTCATCTGCAAGAAAAACCTAAGGCCTCCCTGCGAAGATTTTTATGTGCTTGTAAAAATAAATTCATCTTTGGAAAGTCTTACTGCGGAAGTTTTTGATTCTGAAACAGACGAAAAATATGCCCTCTTTGACATGCCCCGCGCAAACGGAGCCTTTGTTGCAAAAATCCGTGAACAGGTTCTTGAACTTGTAAAAGAATTCCGAACGAGCTGCTTTGAAACTTCATCGCCAAAAGAAAAGTACCTGGAATTTTTAAAAGAAGAATTCGATGCAGAACCGGACTTTCCTTGGGAAGACAGCCCCGACTACGCAGTTTACCGCTGCCCCGGCGGAAAATGGTTTGCCTTAATAATGAAGATAAAATTCCGCCAGCTGTCACTTTCTTCTGCCGCAGAGGAAGAAGTCTGGGTTGTAAACTTAAAAGCCGACCCGGAAAAAATAAAAGACCTGGTAAACAAAAAATCAATCTTTCCCGCCTGGCACATGAACAAGAAGCACTGGATCACGGTCTTGCTAACAGCCGCAACGGATTTTAATACCTTGTGCACGCTTACCCGGCAAAGCTACGAACTTGTGACAGGCAAAAAATTTTTATGATTTTTTAGGACGAACTTTTTCCTGCTCTACCAACTGTTTCCTTGCTAACTCGGCCAACATGCCTCTGCGCCACGGGCTTTGCGGGGTTCCGGCTTTCGCCTCCATTGCTAACGCAACCGCCTGCGGCGGCCCCTCCAATCCCGCGTAGGTCACAACGAAGTTCCCCGCGTGAATTACAACGAAGTTCCCCGCGTAGGTTGCAACGAAGTTCTCCGCATTGTTTTTAGGATTCAAGCTAAACTTCCTTGAATAAATTTCACATACACTTTAATATGTAGCCATGAAAATTGCAGTTACTTATGAAAAAGAGAGCGGAAATGTTTTTCAGCATTTTGGGAAGACCCAGTATTTTAAGCTCTACGAAATAGAGAATGGCCAGGTTTTAAATTCACAGGTAATCGATAACGGGGGAAACGGACACCATGCCTTGCCTCCATATCTTAAAAACCTTGGAGTGGAAGCCCTCATTCTGGGGAACCGCGGTCAGGGTGCAATCGATGCAATTGCTGCTGCGGGACTAAAGGAAATTCCAGGTATTACCGGTTCTGCAGACCAGGCAGCCGCTCTTTTTGCCAAGGGAGAGCTAAAAGGCAACTTTGAAGCCAAATGCCAGCACCACGGTAACTAGGATTCGTTCACCAATGGAAGAACCCTTTTACAAAGACGGCTTAAAATTTAGCTGTAAGCAATGCTCATACTGCTGCTGCGGTTTTGAAGGAGTGGTGCGCCTTTCAAAAGAAGACCTTGACCGCCTTGTTGAATGGTCTGGCCTTACCATGGAACAGTTTTTGCAGGTCTACTGCCACCGCGTGGAAGATTATGACGGTTCAACTTTTTTGAGCCTGCGCGACCTAAGCAACAACAGCTGCATCCTCTGGGAAAAGGGAGGTTGCTCTGCATACCAGGCACGCCCACTTCAGTGCAGGACCTACCCCTTCTGGAAAAGCGTCCTAAAAAGCGAGGACACTTGGAAAGAAGAAGCCAAGACTTGTCCCGGAATAAACACGGGTCTTTTGCATTCAAGGGAAGAAATAGATGCCGAACTTAGCAAAATGAACTAGCCTTTTGCAAAGCCAAACACGGCAGGGATTTTGGATAAAAATTGCCTCCGTGCAATTTTTATCCATGAGTTTTCCGTTGGAAAACTCACAGATTTCTATGCAACGAAATGACGCGCCCTCCCTGGCGCTGCTTGTTCTACAAAGCCGAAAGGCGATTTTCTCAACAAAGTTTCAAGCGCTCCCCCGGAAAGCCCTTAGCAATAAAAACTGCCGCAAGAAAAAAGTCACATCCCTTTTACTGTTGCCATTCATTAATAAAAATTGTAAAATCAAGGAGCTTTATAGCAAAGGAGTTTTAATATGAAAAAGATTGTACTTTCTTTAATGGCTGTGGCGGCTTTGACTGCCCTTACGTCATGCAGCAAGAAAGAGAAAAAGGCCGGTGATGGAGCATCTGCTTCTGGAAAAACATGGATTGTAGCTACGGATACTGCATTCCGTCCTTTTGAATACACTAACGAGAACAACGAATTTGTTGGAATTGACGTAGACATCCTTGCAGCCGTTGCAAAGAATCAGGGCTTTAGCTACGACTTGCAGAGCCTTGGCTGGGACGGTGGCGTTGCAGCAGTTCAGGTTGGACAGGCAGACGCACTTATTGCAGGTGCTACAATCAAGCAGGAGCGCATTGACTCTGGCTGGATTTTTAGCGACGGATACTATAACGCAACCCAGACATTCGTTGTTGCAGCAAATTCTTCCATCAGCAAGTTTGACGACCTTAAGGGAAAGAAGGTTGCGGTAAAGAACGGAACTGCAGGTATGGATTTTGCAAACAAGCTCAAGGGCCAGTACGGCTACGATGTAGTTGTCTTTGAAGACTCACCTACAATGTACCAGGACGTAATCCTTGGCAACTCAGATGCTTGCGTAGAAGACACACCGATTATGGCTGCAAACATCAAGGACGCAAAGCTTGCACTTAAGATTCCGGAAGGAATGGAAAGCGAAGGTGCTCCTTATGGTTTTGCAATCATGGACAAAAAGAACCAGGAACTCTTGGACATGTTCAACGCAGGCCTCAAGAACATCCGCGCAGACGGAACTTACCAGAAGATTCTTGACAAATACCTGAAGTAGTTTTTTGCAACATCTTTCTAGTCTTCTAGTACAATGAATACTAGCCCTTTGAGTTTGGCACAAAAATGTCATTCTGGGGCTAGTAAACAACTGGTCATTTCCGAACTTGTTTTGGAATTTATATTTCTTTGGATTACAGACAATGATTTCTATTTTTAAAACATATTTTGTTATGCTGGCATCATCGCTGGCCAACACGCTGCTACTTGCGCTGCTTGCACTTGTCTTTGCCATGATCATAGGCCTTATTTTTGCCCTCTGCAATGTAAGCCGCAACAAGGTTCTTAACGCTATTGGCACTATTTATGTAGACGCGATACGAGGCGTTCCTCTTATTGTACTGGCATTTTTTATCTACTTTGGCGTTCCCCAGGGAATGAAAAGAATCATCGCCGGTTTTAGGCTTCCCGCACTCCAGGCTGGAACCATAGCACTTGCAATGAACTGCGGAGCCTACATGGCAGAAATTTTCCGCGCGGGAATAGAAAGCATAGACAAGGGTCAGATGGAAGCGGCCAGATCCCTTGGTCTTTCATACGGAACCAGCATGAGAAGGGTAATCCTCCCCCAGGCATTCAAAGTGATGATTCCTTCCATAATAAATCAGTTCATAATCACCCTCAAGGACACTTCGATTCTTTCTGTAATCGGATATCCTGAGCTTACAAATACAGGACGAACAATTGCGGGCAACACATTCCGCAGTTTGGAAACCTGGGCAATAGTCGGTTTGCTTTACATGATTGTTATTGTATCTTTGAGCCGGGCTGCAAAAGTCCTAGAAAGGAGAATCAAGATTGGCGACAAATAATTCAGAGGTAAAGATTCACGTTGAGAATCTAAAGAAGAATTTTGAAAAGCTTGAAGTTCTCAAGGACATAAGCATAGACATTCACCAGGGCGAAGTTATTGTTGTAATAGGCCCAAGCGGAAGCGGCAAGTCCACCTTCCTCCGCTGCCTTAACAAACTGGAAACCGCTACATCTGGCACAATAGTTGTTAACGGCACGGACATTAATTCCAAAAAGGTTAACATAAACAAGGTGCGCGAAAACATAGGCATGGTATTCCAGCACTTTAACCTCTTTCCCAACATGACGGTTTTGCAGAACATAATGCTTGCCCCGGTAGAGCTAAAGAAGATGAGCAAGGCAGAAGCAGAAGAAGCTGGCATGGCTTTGCTAAAGAGGGTAGGGCTTGACTCAAAGGCACAGAGCTACCCCCAGCAGCTTTCCGGCGGACAGAAGCAGCGTGTTGCAATAGCGCGTTCACTTGCAATGAATCCTTCCATAATGCTTTTTGACGAACCCACCAGCGCCCTTGACCCGGAGATGGTAGGCGAAGTTCTTTCCGTAATGAAGGAACTTGCAAAAGGCGGAATGACCATGGTCGTTGTTACCCACGAAATTGGATTTGCCCGTGAGGTTGCCGACAGGGTTGTTTTTATGGACGGCGGTTACATTATAGAGCAGGGCACCCCTGACGAGGTTTTAAAGAACCCCAAGCAGGAGCGCACAATCAGTTTTTTGAACAAGGTTTTGTGAACAAAATTTTTGAGGTGGCCGTATGAAAAAATTGATAACGATAAGCCGCGAATTTGGTGCCGGCGGTGGAGAAATAGGAACCCGTGTTGCAGAAAAGTTGGGCTTTGAATATTTTGACAAGGAGCTGATTATTCAGGCGGCAAAAAAAGCGAATGTTGGCATGGACGAAGTGTTCAACATGGACGAGGTTGTGCCCATGAATTTTGGCTTTACCCAAAGCCTCTTTGACATGTACAATGCACCGCTCAACGAAAGGCTCTTTTCTGCCCAGCGCGATGTTATCCGCAAGATTGGCGAGCACGGAAAATGCGTAATCGTTGGCCGCAATGCAAACAGCATCCTTTCCGAATACGACGATTCGCTTCACGTCTTTATCCACGCAGACCTTTACTGGAGGGCAATGCGCCTTAAGCAGGAAAAAATGCCGGAAAAGACCGAGCAGCAGATAATCGCAAACATCCGCACCGTAGACAAAAAAAGGCGCAAGTACTGCTCCTACTACACCAACACCGAGTTTGGAGACAGCCGCTACTACGACCTCTGCCTGGACTCATCATCCCTTGGCATTGACGAGTGCGTAAAAATCATCTGTGACATTGCAAAAGGGCAGTAAATCTTTCTTTGCTATAATGGTTCTTAAGGGATTACGCAAGATTCCCTCCCAAACTTCCGCCGGAAAAAAAATACATTGTGGCTGTTTTGTGAGCTGGCAGTGTAGATTTTCTTGATGGTTAGCAGTTCAACCAAAGTGTGCTTTTTTTACTGATAGCCGTATTTTTTGGCTTATTAAGTAAAAATTGTGTAAATACGCAAAAATATCGACTGATATCTGTTCTTTTAATTGATATTTTTGCGTATATCTGCAATAATATCAATTATGATTACCATAAATCGTGATTTATATTTGAATAAACTTGTTGCTGCCCGCCATAACGGTATGATAAAAGTGATTACAGGACTTAGAAGGTGTGGAAAATCCTTTCTTTTGTTCAATCTTTTTGTAGATTTTCTAAAACAAGAGGGAATTGATGGCAAGCACATCATTCAAATAAATTTGGAAGACAGGCGAAACAAAAACTTGCGAAATCCAGATGAACTTTTGGCCTATATTGACACCCGCATCGGCGATGGAAAAATGTACTATGTGCTTTTGGACGAAGTTCAGACGGTTAGTGATTTTGAAGATGTTTTGAACAGCTATTTGAACATTAAGAATGTCGATGTCTATGTGACAGGCAGCAATGCAAAATTTCTTTCAAAAGACGTAATCACAGAATTCAGGGGTCGCGGTTATGAAATTCATATTCAGCCATTATCTTTTAAGGAATTTTATTCAATAAATCAGAACAAACAAAGAGATGATGTTCTTCTTGAATATATGACTTATGGTGCACTTCCAAAAGTTGCATTAGAAAGTGATGAAAGCCTAAAGAAGGAATATTTAAAGTCGCTTTTTTTGAGTACCTACATTGTGGATATAAAAGACAGGTATGCAATCCAAAAAGACGATGACCTTGAAGAGCTGATAAATGTTCTTTCTTCATCAATCGGCTGTCTTACAAACCCCAGAAAACTTTCTGACACTTTTAAATCTGTCAAAAAAAGCAGTATAACGCAGGATACCATAAAAGCCTATCTTGACTATATGCAGGACGCTTTTTTGATAGAAAAATCCGTGCGCTATGACATCAAAGGCAGGCGATACATTGATACTCCTGCAAAATATTATTTTTCTGACCTTGGATTAAGGAATGCACGGCTGGATTTCAGACAGACAGAACAAACCCATCTTATGGAAAATCTGATTTACAACGAGCTTCGGCTTCGCGGATATTCTGTTGACGTGGGGCAGGTAACTCTTAACACAAAAAATGCAGAGGGCAAAAGCGAGCGCAAGAATCTGGAAGTGGATTTTGTCTGCAACAAAGGATATGATAGAGTTTATGTGCAGTCTGCATTTGCACTTGATTCCGACGAAAAAAGAGATCAGGAGCTGCGTTCTTTGATGCACATAAAAGACAGTTTTCAAAAAGTTGTGATTACAGGCGGAATGCAGCCAACATACCGAGATGAGAACGGTATTCTTATTTTGAACCTGTTTGATTTTTTGCTGGATAAAGTGGGCTTTTAGAAAAGGCTGCCTTTGTACCTTGGGCACAAGTAGACTATGTATTGGCAATTTTGATGGGGTTAACGTAAATCTGAATGTTAGCGGCTTGGGTAATTGTTTTTGCAGTTCCAGGCGCGGCAGGGATTGGAGCCCCTTTAGTCCCGGACGGAGGCCGGGATGAGCCGCGTAAGACGGCGAAGGGCGGAAAGCCCCTTGCAGTCAAAGATGTTTATCACTTTTTTCTAGTCCTCATATCCCCAGTCTTTACGGATTTTTACAACGGCGTCATTTTCAAAATGCACCTCTAGGATAAAATAGTCGTACCAGCCTTTGCCGTTTTCTTCTGTATAATAAAAGCAACTTTCGCTTTGGGAAAGGGGTTCTCCCAGAAGGTTAAGGACTTCTTCTTTTGTCATTCCTTCTTTTAGGAGCGGCAGGTTTAAGGGCTTGAAGCTTTCGGAAACTTTTGTGTCTGCCAAGGGGTTTTTGTAATATATAAGATCATTATCAGCAAGCATTAGGAAAGATGTAAATCCAAAAATTGCAATCATGGGAAAGACGAGTGAAAGGGCAATTCTTATTTTTTTGATTACAAGGATTGCTGCAAGAATGACTGATACAGGAAAAAGAAATAATAAAAAATATTCGATAAGGGTCAATGAGTAATTAGAATTTAAGCTAGGCCTCACTGCTTCTATAAGTTCTTTGTTTCTGCCAACCCAATAATAAAAATAGAGAGTGGGGGTAAGCGCAAGTGAGACTAAAGCTGCCGCAAGCAAAAAAAGTGCTACGCGCAGAAGGCCGAATCCCAAATACCTTAGGGTTTCTTTTTTTGTTGGCTGTTGCTTTTTAAAGTTGCTTAAGCGGGATGCATCTTTGCATGCAAATGACAGTTCTAGGCAAACAATAAAAATAAGGATAAACATGGTAATAAACTTGTTCCTGTTCTGCTAACTTACTATGTCCCATTCTTTGCCGGAAAGGCCTGTTAGTTCTCTAAAGCGTGGCATTGAATAGCAGGCGCTTATGAAGTTGTTCCAGTCTTCGCGGTTGCGGTGGGCTTTGCGCTGGATGCAGATTGTTTTTAGCTGCAGGTAGTTTGTGGTTACGGTTGCCCACATTTCAAAGCCCTGGGGGAGGTTGTGGCGGAGTGCCATGTAGCTTTCGTAGCTTTTGCCGCTTTCTATCCAGGCATTGTAGAGTTTTTTTACCTGGTCCTTGCTTTGCTGGGTTACGTATTTTGTGTAGGGGTCAAGGTCGCCCGATATGAATTTTTCCAGAGAGTGCACGGTTGACTGGCTCATCACAATGTCTGCAAAGTGGTAGCGCTGGAATTCTGGCATAACAACTCCGTGGTGCTTCATGTCGAATGTTACAAGGATTCCTTTTAGGAAGGCGTCGTGGCTCTGGTGGGCTTCCATGTTTTTTCCAAGAGCGAGGGCAACTTTTTCCCTTTTTTCTGTTACGGCTTCCGTTGTGTCTATTGCCCCTACGTTGAATGAATTGTTTATTGCGTTGAGTGCGCGGTTAAGGCCGAATACTTCTATATTTTTTACTTCCAGCATTGTTTTCTCCAATTGTGCAATTGCGTTTTGCTGCCATTATATCGCTTGGAGGGGCTTTTTGCAATTGGGAGCTATTGTTGGGGGATGACTGTCATTCCGGGCTAGACCCGGAATCTGTGGAAGATAGATTTTGTGGTGGTACAGACCCTGAGTCCACATTCGTGGCAAGTGCGTGCAAATGTGGCGTAGCAGCTCGGGGGTCGGCCGTTCTCTGAGCTAAGTCGAAGGGCGCATTGTGTACAATGTGATATAGGTGCTACGACAGGCTCTGGCAGCTTCGCTGCGGAACAGAGTCCGTGGATACTGTCTTTTTATTTGCTAACACCAAACAGCCTGGGGGCGTTGGT
>JAGCWT010000052.1 GCA_017961705.1 Treponema sp. | reverse complement strand
TTTTTAAAAGTGCCGGCTCATCAAGAGATTCTTCCAGCAAGGCAGAAGCTATATCAATTTGATTTTTAAAATCCTGAATCTCATTCGGAAGCACAAGACCCAAGTGCCTACTCTTCCAAGCAAGCCTCTCATCAAAAGGCAAAAATCCAAGAACCTTTATCCCGCATTCCTTTTCGATCATATTTTTTAAAAGCGGGTAAAATGATTTTGAAGCCTTATTCAAAAAAACTCCCTTTATTACATTTCGTCTGGCATATTTTTTAAAACCCTTTATAGTTGCGCACAAGGAGCGGCTAGCACCCCTTACATCCACAACAAGAATCACAGGCGTTTTTGTTGTTACTGCAACATCGTAGCAAGATGCCTGAAGGGAAGTTCCTGCAAGGCCGTCAAAAAAACCCATTGCACCTTCAACGATAGAAATTTTATCCTCAGAAGATTCTTCTACAAAAAGCTGGAGCAAATCTTTCCCACAATCAAAGTATCCGTCCAAGTTTACGGATGGCAAGTCCAATACCTTTTTATGGAACAAGGGATCTATAAAATCAGGACCACACTTAAAGGCAGCAACTCCAAATTTCCTTTTTAGCAAATTCATCAGGGCGCAAGAAAAAAGAGTTTTTCCAGAACCGCTGCAGGGAGAAGCTATCATGAATCTTCGTATGCGCTTTTTAGCTTTCATTTTTTTCTCCTGCAGAACCGCTAAAAGAAACCACCCAAACAGGATTTTCCGCTTTTACAAAATTATAGTTTCCAAGCTTTTCCGAATGGCTAATGGAGACCTGGGTAAAATCAAGGTCATCAACGGGAAGCAAAGAGACAGCTTCTTTTATCATGCAAAAAGTTTCCAGCGTAACGGCAGAAAGCACAATCCGCATCAGAGGATTACGCTTTAACAAAGCCTTGATTATGTCAATTAAATTTCCAGAGCTTCCTCCTATAAAAGCACAGTCAGGTACGGGAAATTCACAAAGCCCATCAGGAGCAGTTTTTTGAACAACCTTTGCATTGGAAACTCCAAAGCTTGCAAGATTCATTTTTGTAAGCGCCACGGCCTCTTTATTCTTGTCTACCGCATAAACAAACCCCTGCTTTGCAATAAGGGCCGCTTCTACGGTTACAGAACCTGTTCCGCAACCAATGTCGTACACAATAGAATTTTCCGCAAGCGACATTCTGTTAAGAATAATCAGCCTTACATCTCTTTTGGTCATCGGAATATTTTTTCTGCAAAAAAGACTGTCTTTTATTCCCATACCAAATTTTAAATCCGGCGAAGACTGGTGTTCCACCAATACAGAATACAAACCTTCTTTTTCCAAAGAATGCATTTCCAGAGACGGCTGCTTTTTTAACTTACGCGAAGCGCCAATATTCATGCATATTATATTTTCGTCTTCCCGCGACAGATTGAATCCAATTGTAATTTTTACTTCAGGAATGATTTTATTTTTACAAGCTTCACCAAGCCTTGCAAGCAAGTCATACAAATCATTTTTTCCGGAAAGAATCACAAAGCACTTTTGGTTTGACTTTACAAATGATTCAACATTGCAATATTTTCCGTGCATACTCAAAAGTTTCCAGTCCTGCCAGGGGCTTCCAATTTTTGCAGAAAAATAATTTACGGATGAAATTCCTGGCAAAAGTGAACAGGAATATTTTCCCTGGCACTCCTTTGCAAAGGCTCTTGCACCGCTATAAAAACCGCTGTCACCAGAAAAGGCAACCAAAGGATTTTCACACTCGGGATGGTCCTGCAAATATCCGCTTACATCAGAAAACATGTATGAATTTATTTTTTTCTTACCGTCAAACATGGGATTTTCCAGAATAGACTTTGCGCCAAAAACCACGTCGGCATCTTGAACAGCATCAAAAACTTCTTTAGTAACAAAATCCATACCACCCGGCCCAATACCGGCAAGGATGATTTTAGGGGCAGAATAAGAAATTTTTCTTTCCAGAATTTTTTCCAAAAGTTTTACTGTTTCTGAATAGGAATAATTTTTTTGAGACCGCCCCCTGCTTTTGCTTTCTGGATTTTTTACAACAAGTGTAATTGCACCGCATTTTTTTGCAGCGATTATTTTTTCTTCAAAGCCACCGGCCGCACCGCTTTCTTTTGTAATAACAAACTTTGCCTTTGTCTCGCGGAACATAGCTTCATTCATAAGAGAAGAAAAAGGCCCTTGCATTGCAACAATATTTTTTTCGCACAGACCGCTCTGGATGCATTTTTTAAGGCTGTCTTCCGATGGCAATACGCGGGCAAAAACACGGCTCTTATCTTCTATTGTACCAGTAATCACATCCAAGTCTTTTGTTCCAGTTGTAACAAAAACATTTCCACTTTTGTCCTTTACGTATTCGGCAGCAGACTTTACAGAATCAAAAAACAAAAGGGAATCAGCCATATCTTTTTGGTCGTCAATATCCCTCAGGAGCCTCACATATTTTATTCCAAGTTCAGCACAAACAAGTTTTATTTGCGAAGTAACAGCCAGTGCAAAAGGATGGGTTGCATCCACAAGGCAAAGACACTTTGATTTTTTTACGGCAGAAAGCATCTCTTCTTTGGACATTCTGCCAGCAAGAACCTTGCATCTTGAATTTCCAGAAAGCAAATTTGCCCCATAATCGGTTGCAACGCTTACAGTGCAGGAAATATTATTCTTCTTTAAAAGTTCAAACAATTTGCGGCCTTCCGTTGTTCCCGCAAAAACAAAAACCTTGCTCATGAATTAACCTCCGAAGCATATCCCCGGGGCGTAATAAGTTTTCCGTCCTTTTGATAAGTTAGAGAATTTCCTATAAAAACAGTCGTAAACATATCCACGCTTGCATTTTTTAATTCAGAAAAAGAACAAACATGAATCTCTTCACCTAAGCGGCCAATATTTTTTACATACCCGCACGGCCGGTCGCCAGGAACAAATTCTGAAACAAGCTTACAGGCCTTCTCCAAATAGCCTGCCCTTTTTTTGCTGGAAGGATTATAAAGAACAATACAAAAATCAGCAGAAGCAGCAGCTTTTAGTTTTGCAGATATTTTTTCCCACGGAGTAAGATGATCGCTTAGGCTTATAACTGCAAAGTCACAAACCAAAGGTGCACCAAGTAAGGCAGATCCGCTAAGAGCCGCAGTAATACCAGGCATCACCTCTATTTGAACAGTCGGAAAATTTTCTGCCAGTTTGTAAAGCAAGCCAGAAAGACCATAAACACCTGCATCTCCACTGCAAACAAAAACAACCTTCTTTCCTTCCCCTGCTTTTTTTAGCGCAAGCACACACCTTTCTTCTTCGTGCATCATTGGGCAGGAAAGGATTTCCTTTTCTGGAAAATACGGCTTTACGAGGTCAACATATTTTACATAACCTGCAATCACATCGCATTCTCTAAGAGCACGCTCAACTTGAATCGTTAGCATTTCGTACGCACCAGGACCAATTCCTGCAACTATCAACTTATTCATCACGCACCGTCCTTGGATTAAAATGAAGAGCTATTTCCGTGCAACCCACAGCCAGAGTCATTCCGTCAAATTTGCATTTTCTTAAAATTATTTTTTTTGCACCATAGGCAAAAAGACTCCGCTCGCAAACATTGTCCACACCTGTAACTTCTTTAACAAAGGCAGAAGGAGAAAAATCCCCCTTAACGGCAGAAAGTTCCTCTGAAGAAAAAAATCTTAAAGGAAGGCCATAGTCTTTGGAAAAAGAAAGCAAGGCTTCCTCATCCCGCTTTAAATCTATGGAACAAAGCGCAGCAATTGAATTTATATCAAGAGAAATTTTATTCAATTCGCGGAAAATAAAATCTTTTAAGTCTTTTGAATCTTTTCCCTTACGGCAACCGACTCCCAAAACAATACATCTTGGAACAAGGCGCAAGACTGGCTCACTTTCCGTATTTTTAAATGGCGAAACAATTACTTTAAGCATGGACTGGTCAGATTCAGAAGTTTTAGCAAGGGCAAGCTCTTTGGGAACGGCACCCTCAGTTCTTAAGCAATCAAAAATTTCATCCGGCAGTAAGAGTTTGCATTTTTTTTCTTTTAAAAGCCTGGCTGAAAACTCCTTTGCAAGAAGCATGCCTGAAATTTTCATAGAGTTTTCTTTTGCAAATGAATCGACAGAAAACAAATTGTTAACATCGGTGGCAGTTGTAATAACAGGCTGGGCTCCGGTAAGCTCAGAAAGCTTGCGGGCAAAATCATTAGCCCCTCCCAAATGGCCAGAAAGAATCGGTATGGCAAAGCTGGCAGCTTCATCCATAACAACAACGGCAGGATCAGATGCCTTGTCTTTTACAAAAGGCGCGATTGCACGGACGGCTATTCCACAGGCTCCTATAAACAAAAGAAAATTTCCGCTCTTAAAATTTTTGCAAACCCAGCCTTCTGTTTTTACATAGTTTTCCGAAAGATCTTTTTTTGCAGAACTTACACTGCATTCAAATCCAAGTGCGCAATATTTTTCCGCAATATTTTTTGCCAGAGATTTTCCCTTGTCCGTAAAAGAAATTATTGCTATCACTTGGTCTTCGCCATCCTAAATTCCGTTGAAAAAGATTCGTCGTACAATTTTGACTTCATATAATTTTTATGCGTAACACAATCGCCTATAATCATAAGGGCAGAATTGTTTATCCCGGCTTCCCTTACAGTCTTTGAAAGAGTTGCAACAGTACAGGTCATCTTTTTTTCTTCTTTCCATGATGCCTTATAAACTACCGCGGCAGGCGTATCTTCTGAATATCCGCCAGCCAAAAGCTCCCTCTGCAAATCCTCTACAAGGGATGTACTTAGAAAAACCACCATTGTTGACTTGTGCATGGCATAAGAGCGAATGCTTTCACGCTCAGGAACAGGTGTTCTTCCCGCCACGCGTGTAATTATAACGCTTTGCGAAACATCAGGAAGTGTATACTCAATGCCAAGAGAAGCTGCCGCAGCACAAAAGGAACTCACCCCAGGAACAGATTCATAGGGAATGCCACAGGAATCCAATATATCCATCTGCTCCCGTATTGCCCCATAAATGCAAGGATCTCCAGAATGAAGGCGAACAACAACTTTTTCTGTTGGAGAAGATTATTTAATCGCATCAATAACTTCTTCCAATGTCATCTTTGCGCTGTCAAAAAGAGCACATTCTTTTTTGCAATTCAGAAGCAAGTCTTTGTTAACGAGTGAACCGGCATAAATTACGCAGTCAGCCTTTTGCAATATAGAAAGACCGCGGACAGTAATTAAATCAGCAGCCCCAGGACCAGCCCCAATAAAATAAACCATTCTATTTTTCCTCCTGTCTTGCGGCACAAGCTTTTAGTTCATTTACAAAGGCAAAAGCCTGATCCGTCATTGCCAACACACCGTGCTTTTTTGTAAAAAGGACAAGTTCAACCTGAACCCCCGGAACCCATTCCTGCATATTCATTTTAACAAGTTCTGCAATTTTATTTAATACCTTGTCTCTTAAATTGAATTTTATTAAAACATCAACTGCATTTTCCGTTGAAATGCAAGCCATGATTTCTTTTTCAAGCTGGTCATAAATTTCTTTATTACAAAATTCTTTTGAAGCAGAGCAAAGGGTTTCCATCCTGCCATCGCCATATTTTGAATGTGTGTTTTTTGCCCCGCCCGCAATTTTTACAAGCTTCCCCAAATGTCCTGTAAGAAAATATTTTTTAAACCCATATTCCTTTGCCATCAAAATTGAATCGTATGAAAAATTGGAAGATTCAACTGCAAAACCAAAATCAAATCCAAATTCATGCGTAAGAAAATCCATTCCATAATTTCCGGGAACCACAGGAAGCACAGTATAATGCAGGGCTGCCCTCATACTGATTTCTGCACGGATTGTCTGCACAATGGCATCTTCGCTCATTGGTCTTACAATTCCTGTCGTACCAAGAACAGATATTCCTCCAACAATACCAAGGCGGGGATTAAAAGTTTTACTTGCAAGTTCAACACCGGCGGGAATGCTTATCGTTACATTTATTCCCTGATGAAGATTATTTAATTCGGAAGATACGGAATCGCGTATCATTTTTTTGGGAACAGAATTTATTGCCCACTCTCCAACATCTTGATCCAGTCCAGGCAGGGTAACTTTTCCAATACCCTTTCCCCCAAGAATTTTTATCCCGTCTTCAGAAGAAAATTCAATGGATGAATACACAAGGATTCCATTTGTAATATCCGGGTCACTGCCGCTTTCTTTTTTTACGGCACACGAAGCAGATGTTTTGGAAAAATGCGCATCCAAAACTTCAAGGCAAACAGCAGAACCTTCCGGCAAGTGGACAAAAACATAGGGAACAATTTTCTGCTGGAGCAACATTCTTGCCGCAGCAGAAGACGCAGCCGCAGCACAGGTTCCCGTTGTATAACCAAAATCTGGCTTTGACTTGTTTTTGGCAAGAAAAAAACTTGTGTAATTGTCCTCCAGAGAAATAGTCTGACTCACTGCCTGCCGCCCCCACAATACAAAAGGGCATTGCAAATAGCAGCAGCAACATTGCTTCCACCCTTGCGCCCCCGGTTAACAATAAAAGGCACATTGGTTTTCATAAGCATTTCTTTTGCCGCAACCACATTAACAAAACCAACAGGAACCCCAATAACAAGTTCAGGTCTAAACCCCTGTTCGATTAACGAGCAAATCTCTATTAGTGCAGTAGGAGCATTTCCGATAGCAAAGATTATTTTTTCATTCAGCAAGGAAGCTTTTTGCATACTTACAGCCGCCCGGGTCATTCCAAGAGAAGAAGCTTTTTTTACCACATCTTCGTCAGCCATAAAGCAGTATGAATTGCAGCCGATTTTTTTTAGCGCGTTTTTATTTATTCCAGCCAAGGCCATGTTTGTGTCCGTAACAATAGCAGCACCATTTTTTAAGGCATTAATCCCAATAGAAACGGCATCTTTTGAAAAGCAGAGCGATGATACATAATCAAAATCTGCGGTTGTGTGAATGACACGCATTACGACAGGTTCAACTTCTTCTGGAATTTTTACCTGCATTTTTTTTAGTTCATCTTTGATGATGAGAAAACTGTTTTTTTCTATATCAGCCGGAAGAACATGCTTAATTGTTTCCATGGGGATGCGCTCCAAGAATATTATATATCCTTTCCATATTAAGATGAAGCCTTAATTGCTCTGCCAAAAAATTGAATTGCAAATCCTTTGTTGCTTTCCACGAGGAATTTTTTGTTTCCAAAGTCGAAAGGCCCTTTTTCTCTGCCAAAGCTTGAACAACTCTTTGTGCCACACCTTCTTCATCAAAAAAGCCATGGACATAAGTTCCGTAAACATTCCCCAGCTGAAAGCCAGACTTTCCTGTAAAACAAAGACATTCAGACTGAATGCTCTCATCACAAGAAAGCTCCGTCTTACCCATGTGAATCTCGTATCCGCTAATTTGCATTCCGGAGAGACAAGAAAAAAATCCCTGGCAGCTTTCAAGGGCAAACGAAAGATTCTTCCGTATTTTATTTTCTGCAATCACCGTATTGACAGGCAAAAGTTTTAATCCTTCAAGGCAAGAAGAAGCGCCACTGTCAGAAGATTCCTCCACTTTGTTGCCAAGCATCTGGTAGCCGCCGCAAATGCCAAGCAGGGGCTTTCCTGTTTTTGCAAAATCTTTTATAGCCTTGGCAAAGGGAGAGTTTTTTAGCCAGAGCAAATCTCCGACAGTATTTTTTGTTCCGGGAAGAATTAAAAGGTCACAAGATTCTATTTCTTTTGCTGATGAAATATAGTGCAAGAAGACATCGCCCCTCTGCTCAAGATTTGAAAAATCCGTAAAGTTAGAAATGTGTGGAAGACGGATAACACCAACATTCACTTTGCCAGACGCACAGGTATTTTTTTTGTCCAAAGAAAGGCTGTCCTCGTCATCCAAACTGATTTTTAAGTAAGGCACAACTCCGCAAACATCTATTCCGGTTTTATCCTCCAGCATTTTTATTCCCGGCTCAAGAATTGACACATCCCCACGAAATTTATTTATGACAAAACTTTTTATCCTTTCCCGCTCTTCTTTTTCCAAAAGTTCTGCTGTACCAACGAACTGAGCAAAGACACCGCCTCTGTCAATATCGCCAACTAGCAGAACGGGGGAGTCGGCAATGCAAGCCATTCCCATGTTGGCAAAATCATTTTCCCTAAGATTGATTTCTGCGGGACTTCCGGCTCCTTCTATAACAACAACATCGTAAAGAGACGAAAGTTCTTCATAAGATTTTTTTACGGCAGGAATCAAATTCTTTTTAAATGCATAGTATTCAACCGCATTCATGTCGGCATAAACTTCTCCGTTTACAATAACCTGCGAACGGGTGTCACCGTTGGGCTTTAGCAAAACAGGGTTCATCAGGACAGAAGCTTCAAGACCGCACGCCTCTGCCTGCATTGCCTGGGCACGGCCAATTTCCAGACCTTCTTTTGTTACCGCTGAATTCAATGCCATGTTCTGGGATTTAAATGGAGCTACAGAAAATCCATCCTGTTTAAAAATGCGGCAAAGACCAGCTGTTAAAAGACTCTTTCCTGCACCGGACATTGTTCCTTGAATCATTATTGGATATGCCACAGTTTTGCCTCCGAATATTCAAGCAGTTCCCTAACAGGCGCATTTATTTCTCCAGAACTTATTCCGGCATTTATAACATGCTCACACGAATCTATGCAACGCTTGGCTTCTGCCAAAACAGAATCATCCATCTTAAAAAATGGTTTACAAGAAAATACTTTTGATGCCATCATGCTTGCATACGGAAAGTCAATGTCGTTTTCAAAAAGGATTCCCGCGGCAAAGGGGATATTTTTTTTTGCAAGCTGGCGGTAAAAAGAAATACCTCTGCCGCTGTCTGAAAAAACAAAAACTTTGGGAGTGCCAAGGGGAGATTTTAATTCTGATATTCCCAAATACGGATCAAATTTGTTTTCGTCTAGTGAATAAAGTTTTTTTAGTTCATCGTTGGAATAGAGTTCCTCCGGGCTTTTTATGGAACATGAATTATTTGCGACACACAAAACCTTGTCCGATATTTTTAGAGCCAAATCTATTTCGTGTACGCTCATAACAACCGATGTGCCACCAGAAGAAATTTGACGCAAGACTTTGAGCAGATGCAGCTTATGGTTTATGTCCAAAAAAGAAAAGGGTTCGTCAAGCAAAAGTACATCGGGCTTTTGGCAAATTGCACGGGCAATCATAACCCTCTGCCGCTGACCGTCGCTTGCCTGACAAAATTTTACAGAAGAAAACTTTTCAAGCTCAAGCAGATCCATGCATTCGTCAACAATCTTTTCATCTGATGAAGAAAGAGTTCCAAGATAGCCTGTATACGGATAGCGCCCGGAAGCAACAACTTCTCTGCAAGTCATAAATTCCGGAACTGCTGAACGGGTAAGAAGAACAGAAACCGTCTTTGCAAATTCCTTTGAGTTCATCTTGAACAAAGGCTTTTTTTCAACAAAAATATTTCCGCCAAGAAGGGGTATTTGCCTGCCGATAGTTTTTAAAAGCGTGGACTTACCTTCCCCATTCGGCCCTATTACAGAAATTATTTCTCCCCTGTGCAATTCAAAGGAAACATCACTTAAGACTATTTTCTTTGCATAACCTGCGGCTACATTTTCCAGCTTTAAAAAATCATTTTCCATGCTGACCTCCGTGCCGTTTGAGCAGCATAAAAATTACGACAGGTGCCCCAAAGAAAGAAGTTGCAACGCTAACATTCAGTTCAACAGGGGCAAAAAGCATTCTGGAAATTAAATCTGCAAAGAGGCAAAAGACTGAACCGCCAACAAAACACAGTGGAATCAAAAGCTTAGGATCATCAGACTCAAAAACTCTTTTTATAACAAAAGGAACTGCAACCCCAACAAAAGAAACAGGTCCTGCAAAAGCAGTTACAACAGCAGACAGGACACTGGAAATGAGGATGAGCACAGGCCTGAATAATTTTACGTTTACGCCAAGGCTCTTTGCGTATGCCTCACCCAAGCGGTAAGCTCCGATTGGCTTTGACAAGACAAGGGAAAGAAAAAAACAAATGCTTACCAGTGGCAGGCAAACAAAAACATTTTCCATGGTAACGCCGGAAAAACTTCCCTGAGTCCATCCGTGCAGATTGGCAATGTCGGCATCATCTGCAAAGGCAACAATCAAATCTGTAACTGACGAACAGACATAGCCTATCATAATTCCCGCAACAAGCAAAAAGGCAACGTCCCTGATTTTCCCTGCAAGGCAAATAACAAAAGCGGTTACGGCAAGGGAGCCAAGCAAAGAAGCAAGTATAAGCCCCCACGAAGAAAATGTTACGCCGTTTTTTAGGCAGATGATTGTAAGGAATGCCACGCACATTTTTGAACCGGAAGAAATGCCAAGGACAAAAGGACCCGCTATTGGATTTTGAAAGTATGTCTGTAGCAAAAAACCGGAAAGAGCCAAGGAACCGCCAAGGAACAAAGCAAGCAGCATTCTGGGAAGCCTGATTTTTAATATGATTTCCCTCTCCCCATTTTGCAAAGCAGCTCCAAAAAGGGCATTGAAAATTTTTCCGGGGGAATATAATTCAGAGCCTATGCAAAGGGAAAGGAGTACAAAGAGGACAAGCAAAAGAAGAATAAGCGAGGCAAAAAGACTTTTTCTTAGCAAAGCAAAATTCATGTTTTTCATTTTAGCCTCTCAAAGAAAGTTATTTCTTTTTCACCGCCACCAGAAAATATTTTGTTAACATCCAAAATGATTTTTGTAATTTGGGCAGTATCCTGATAAATTGTTTTTTTTGCGCACCAGACATTCGATTTTTTTACCGCATCAAATTCTGCAAGCAGGGGATTTTTTTCTTTTAGCATGGAAAGGCTGGTGCAAGATGAATCTATGTTGCCATCGTAGAACAAAAAGTCTGCGGACTTAGAAGCCTTGTAAAATTCTTCCATTGAAACGGAAAGAGTTGGTCGCGATTTTAAGTCTGAATCTTTTTTTACCTTGGGGCAAAGATATTCCGCACCGGCATAACGCAGCATGTTGGAAATATAATTTTCCGACCCCCTGACAATTGCCATGCCCCTGGTGTTTATGTAAAAATAAGAAGCTGCTATTTTTTTTGAAGAGCCATTATTTTTTAAGGCTGAATCCGATATGGATTTTTTTAAAAGCTCAATCTGGGAGTCAAAAAAAGAAAGAGCCTTTTCCTGGCAGCCAGAAATTTCTCCGTAAACCTTTATCCATTCAAGGCGGCCAAGGGGATTGTCTTCGTAGCTTGAATAATCGGTAAAAACGCTAATGCCAAGTTGCTCAAGTTTTTCTTTGACCTTTGGAACGTGAAGAATCATAGTGGATTCTATTGCAAACTTGCATCCCGATTTTAAAAGCAGTTCATAATCAGGCATCCTGTATTTTCCGGCATACACAAGCTTTCCGCTTTTCATGGCATTGGACGCTTTTGGAATATACCAGTCATTTTCCTTTATGGAACTAAAGCCCAGTTTTTCTTCCGCACCAATTGCATCCCAAAGTGAATATGCAGAAGACGATGCCAGATAAATGTTTTCTACTCCCCTTGGAATGACCGCATTCACTTTTGCAGCTTCCTTTAAACCGTCACTATATTCTTCTTTTGGAACCACAAGATATTTTTCTTTTCCGCAAATGTCTATGAGTGAAATTCCGTCCTGGTATTCATAAATGCAAAATTGGGAAGCATAGGAAGTCTGGATTTTTTTACCGGTAAGAATTTTTCCATTGAATTCAAATTCAGAAAAATCCTTATACTGAACTTGCTCTTGGCTGATTTTTTTTGAGCAGGAAGCAAAAGTAAATGCTGTAAAAAAGAGAAATGCCTCAAGAAAAAATATTCTTACAATTATTTTCTTTTTTTGAAGCATAGGCGCACCAGAAAAAGCAAAAGAACTGCGGCTGCCAGCAAAGAGATTGCAGTAATAATCAAAATGGACATGTTGAATTCTTTACGCTGGGCAGTCTCCAGGGAAAATTCAAGCTGATATAAAATTTCATGGGGAGTTGACATTGCCGTTGTATCCGCAAAAACGGACATGGGTTTGTCAAAGACAAGAACAGGCAGTTCAAATACTGAATTCTGTTTGTTTGCAAGCGGAAGAATTTTTTCTCCGTTAAGAATCATGTAGTCGTAATTGGGACTGCTCCATTCAATTTGTGCAAGCGGCATTCCGTCTTTTACCCGCAGTGGGGCAGGACTTTTTACATATGCCCTTCCGCTTCCACCTGCCAACTTTACGCTGATTGTATAAGAGCCGTCTTTTAGGCCGCACTTTTGCATGGCATAAGGCGTAACAAAAAGATTTTCTGCCGGAATTTTTTCTGAATAAAAAACCACGCGGCGCTCATACCACTTTTGCTTTTTCTTGCTGAATGCAGAACAAAGAAGTTCTGTGTTGAGTGACTGAACGGGAACTTTAAATACATACTTGCCATTCCCGTCAATCACAGGACTTGTACCTTCGAGCGAAGTTAAAGCCTCTGAATCTGCGGCAGAAAGCATCGTGACATTTGAATAGCCCTTGCCGCTCAAAGTAAGATCCGCCGTCATTGCATTATCTTTTACGTAAAGCACAGCCTTTTCTATTCTGAACATTGAAGATGAAGAGGCGGTTTCTATTTCGTAGCTTCCCTCTTCTATGCTGCCAGCAAGAACCGGCAGAAGTCCATCCGTATTCAAGGTTTTGTTGAGCGGATTTTCCTGCTTCTCCTGTTCAACTTCTGCGAATGAGAAAAAAACTGAATTCAAAAGCAATAATGCTGCTGCCAGACGGCGAATATTCATCAGTTTAAATTCCTTACTTTGACAAAGTTGCCATTGCATCTTTTACGTGCTGGACATAAATCTGCTGAACGTCCCAGTTCTGTCCAAGACCTTCGAGCACTGGAGTTACTTCATAATTTTCTGCAAGGAATTTTGCCTTCCATGAGTCATCTTCATCTCCGGCCATATCATTGTTTGCGTGGTCACCTGCAACAACCATGAATGGAAGGAGTACAACACGTGTGTAGGCAGGGTTAGCTTTTACAGCAGCAATCAAATCGTCTACGGAAGGAGTTGCTTCTACGGTTCCAACAAAGTAGTTTTTGAATCCGCCATTTGTGAGGACAGTCTGCATCTTTGCGTAGTCGCTGTTGGAGTCGGCTTCTGTTCCGTGGCCCATGAAGCAGATTGCGGTTTTTCCGTCGTCAAAAGAAGCTGTCTTTTTTGTAATTGCGGCAGAAACTTTTTCGTAGTCACCGTCACTTGTAAGAAGAGGGGCAGAAACTACGAGTGAATCAAATTTTCCCTTGTACTGCTGGGCTACTGCATTCAAATCTGTGAATTCAAATCCGCTCATCAAATGTGTTGGCTGAATTACGATTTTCTTAACTCCAGCGGCAAGAGCCTTGTCCAATGCCTGCTGAACTGTATCGATTGCAATACCGTCGCGGTCTTTGAGAATGCCGATGATTGTGTCTGCTGTGAATGCACGTTCAACCTTCCATTCAGGGAAAGCTTCGCGGATGGCGCTTTCGATTCCGCCGATTGTGATTGTGCGGCTGGTGTTATAGCTTGTTCCAAAGCTTACGACAAGGATTTCCTTGTCATTGCCTGCTGCGCTCTTTTTTGCGCATCCCAAAAATCCAGTTGAGCAGATGACTGCGCTGGCGATGACTGCTGTAGCGATTTTTTTAAAAGTCATTTTCATGATTTTACTCCTAAAACTTTTGTGAGAATTTGCGGCATAAAAGATTGAGGTGGAAAGTCAGGACGATTTTTGGACATAGGAATCTATGCTACACCATAGCCCTGGCACCTTCCTTGGTCTCGAAGAAGTTTTGTGCCTTGAAGCGGGCAGGTGTCTGGCTCAAGGGAAAATCCTTTTACAGTAGCGGCACTGCCGGAGGTTTTAACTCCGTTCCCTGTTAGGCATAAGTTTAAAACCAACTTTCGTCTGGCCAGTTCTAATTCCTTATGCACCCGATTCCAAAATTACTTTAGCGAAAAAGGCTGCTATTGTCAACAACAGGGCTTCAGCATGAAAAGTCAACTGAAAAATTCAAAATGAGTCAGCGGGTCCCAGTAACGGAAAAAATCAAGGAATCCTCCCTAAAGGGTCCCTCCTTGCTTTTTTCCTACGTCCCACTGACTCATTTTGAATTTTTGACCTGCATACGAGATGCTGAATTCCTGTTGGCGGCAAGGAAATTTTCCGAAAATTTGGGGGATAATATAGTAGGAATTTTTGCATACAGAAGGAGGATGGCTTTGCGGGGGAAATTTACTAGGGGAATTTTTGCTTTTTTTGTTTTGACCTTTTTTTTGGGCGGAATTAGGATTTATGCGGCTACGGTTTACAAGAACGGGGTTACGGCTTCTTATTATGCGGACAAATTCCATGGGCGGAAAACTTCCAGTGGGGAAATATTTAACATGTATGACTACACGGCTGCCCACAAAACGCTTCCTTTTGGTACCCTGCTCCGCGTTACGAATCTTGCAAACGGAAAATACGTTACGGTAAAGGTGAACGACAGGGGGCCTTTTGTAAAGGGGCGCGAGCTTGACGTTTCAAAGGCAGCGGCTGTAAAACTTGACATGATAAAGACCGGCACTGCCAAGGTTAAGATAGAAATTCTTGAAAAAGGCGACGGTGGCAAGAAAGGAAATTCCGGCAGTACTGGAAGTACGGCAAGCAAGTCTCAGGGTTCTTCAAAGGCAAGTTCCCAGGTAAAGCTTGAATCTGGGGCTTATTATGACATTCAGCTTGGAGCTTTTTCCAAGAAGGAGAACGCGGTGAATCTTGCGCAAAAGCTTTTACGCGCGGGATTTAAAAACGTAGCTTACCAAAAGACGCAGACCGCAACCAGGGTTTCCGTAACAAAAGTTCCGGCTGAAAATGTAAGGCAGATGCAAAAAGAACTTAGTGCAAAGGGCTTTACCCAGCAGGTGGTAAGAAAAAGAAAGGGATAAAGTGGATTGCCGGGTGTGGTTCGACATGCTCACCAACCTCCCGGCAATTAGCAGATTGCAATCTTAGCAGATTTTAATCTTAACAGATTGCAATCTTAGCAGATTACGACAGAATTGTCTGTGTGGGAGAATGGGGCAGGAATGTATTTGTCTGCAGCCCAGTCATTTTCCCAGTGCTTGCCGTCCAGCAAATAGCGGAACTGATATTCTTTTCCGGCATCGAGTGCAAGAGTTACAGAGAAAGAGCCGTCCTTCTTTTTGGTAAGTGGAGTCTCTGTGCTGCTCCAGCTGTTAAAATCTCCGGCAATAGTTACATCACTAGCTCCGTGTGCAGCTTCCTGTGTTACAGTAAACGTAACCTTGCAAGTTTTCTTGTCTTTTGAATAAGTTTTCTTTAAGGCCATGTTTTTTTGCTCCTCTTTATATTCAGTCACTGACAGAGAACTATCAGCTATTTTTAAGAACTTATAAATTTATTATAACAGATAAATTCTATTTCGTCATTAAAAAAATTAACCTTTTGACGAAAAAAAACTAATTTTTTTTGATTTAATACAATTTTCAACTTTTTGTCAACAGTTAACGCAAGAGGCAGAAGGTAAGTGCAAGTCCAAATGAAACTTAGCAAATATTAATATAGATGCGGAAGCACTTCCATTCCCGGCTGAAAACGCGTCAAAAAAGCAAGGGTTGTTTGCAACCCCAAGCGCAGATACAAGGTATCTGACTCACTACGTTCGCACCGCGCAAATGCTTTTGCATAACGATTATATATGCTGAAATTGAGAATTTATTAATAAACAGCTAATGCAAGGGGTGGGATTTTTACGGAGCAGCCTACGCGGGATTGGAGGGGCGCGGAACGCGTTGCGAAGCAATGGAGGCGAGAGCCGGAACCCCGGAAAGCCCGTGGCGCAGAGGCATGCCAGTCGGAATTTAGCCAAGGAATGGATGGTAGAGCATGCAGAAGTTCGTCCTAAAAAGCACCGTCCGAAGAAGAATTTTTTGCATTCATTATTAGCATTTGCAGGCTGTTTTCTATGTTTGCAAAGGAAACGTCGGGGTCGTAGTCCAGGGGGAGGATTTGCACGTCAGGATAGATTTCCTTGAGCCTTTTTGTTATTCCGCGGCCAACTACGTGGTTGGGAAGGCAGCCAAAGGGCTGGAGGATGATGAAATTTTTGCAACCGCGGCTTGCATGGTGGAGGATTTCGCCGGGTATGAGGACTCCTTCTCCTGCATCGAAGGTGTGGTAGATGAGGGGGTCGCTTCCCTTTACGAGTTCCGTGAGCTTTGTGGGCGGTTCAAAGAGGGGGTGGCGGCGGGCGATTTCGTTTGCCCATACGTGGGTAAAGTTGAAGGCTTCGTTTATTGTGCGCGCCATTGCCTTTTTTGCCAGCGGGCGGTGAAGGTGGTTTTCGCGGATTTGGGTGTCTTGGGCAAAATAGGTCTTTTGCATTACGTCTGACATTTTTGCTTCTATTATCTCAAAGCCGTTTTCTTCCAGGTAGAGCTCAATGTCGTGGTTTGCGCCGGGGTGGAAATTCAAGAGGTATTCGCCTACGATGAGGACTGTTGGCTTTAGGTGGGTGCGGTCGTATTTTACGCCCTTCATTATGTCTATTGCCTTTGCAAAAGCCCTTCTTTCTGCAATAAAGCCTTCTTTGATTCCTTCTACAAGAAGATCCATGCTTTTTTCAAAGGCGGCGTTTGCGCTTCCTTTTTCCACTTCGTAGGGGCGCATTTTTCTAAGCAGTTCTTCCAGCGCGTCTATCATTGGGAAAGCGATTGCCAGTTTTAGGGAGGTTGCAAGGTTCATCTTAAAGCCGGGGTGCAGGTTGTGGTAGTCGCGGTCGTTGTTTGTGACTATGGGTACATAGGAATAGCCTGCGTCGTCCAAGGCCTTTCTTAGCAGGGCACCGTAGTGGGTAAGGCGGCAGTCACCAATGTCTTTTCCGGTAGCGATTGCAACGCTGTGGGGGTCATACAAACCGCTTTCCAGTGCGGCCAAGGCTTCTCCAATTACAATCTGTGCGGGGAAGCAGATGTCGTTGTGGACGTATTTTTTGCCAAGCCTGATTGCGTCTTCGCGGCCAACGTCCATGGGCAGGGCCTTTAGGTGCTGGGTTGCAAGGGAAGCTGCCATGATTCTTGCAAAGGCGTGTGACGTGTTTGGAACCAGGACGATTTTTTCGTGGACATCTTTTTTGTTGAACTTGACCTTGTAGGGGTCGGGCAGATCGCGGGCATTTAATTTTGCTCCAGATGAATACTTCATGGAGAGGGTTTCTACAAATGAGCGTACGCGGATTCTTAGCGGGCCCTGAACATCGCTTTCGTCCATCTTTAAAACGAGCGGAGACTTGCCGGAAATTTCCTTCATCATCCTGATTATTTCGTCGCTAAGGTAGGCATCGTGTCCGCAGCCAAAGCTTACAAACTGAACGTATTCAAGGTGCGGATGTTCTGCCGCAATTATGGATGTTGCCAAAAGCCTTGCGTGGTAGTTGTTTACCACATCCAAGCGGCTCTGGCTCAAGTCTACCTGGGCTATTCCCGGAACAGAGTCAACTGTAAGCACGGGGATTCCTGAATCAGCAAAAAGTTCTGGCAGGCCGTGGTTTACAAGCGGGTCGTTCTGGTAGGGGCGGGATGCAAGAACAATTGCGTACTTGCCGGAAGCCTGGACGTCATCAATAACCTGCTGGGCGGCACTTTCCAAATCCGAGTGGAATTCCTTCATTGCAGAGTCGGCGGCTTTGATTGCAGAGTCAACTTCTTTCTTGGGAATTCCGAACTGCTTTTGCATGTAGGATTCAAGCTGGCTTTCTTTGTCTTTGTCTGTGTACCAGAAGAAGAGCGGCGTGTCGTAGGGTATGCCAAAGCGCCTTTCCGGGTTGTCGGAATTTCTTATTACCCAGGAATAGCCCTTTACGATTGCACACATGTATTCGCTTGTTTCTTCCGTATTCTGGGACTTGAAGGTGGAAATGACTGGCATAAAGATGCGGTCAACTTTTTTCTCCGCAAGGTTCCGAAGGTGTCCGTGAACAAGTTTTGCGGGGAAGCAGACCGTGTCAGAAACAACGGATGAAAGCCCGTCTTCAAACATTTTTCTGGTGCTAAGGTCAGACATTTTTACGTCGAAGCCCAAAGACCTAAAGAATGTGTTCCAGAAAGGCATTAGTTCCCAAAAAGAAAGAACACGTGGAAGTCCTATGGTAATGCCTCTTTCCTTAACGCCCTGAACAATTTCGTAGTTCTTGAACAAAAGCTCCTGGCGGTACTTGAAAAGGTTTGCAGCTTTCCTTAGGTTGCCTTCCCTTATCTTTTCGCGGACCAAAGGATCTCCCGGCATTCCAAGTATTTCTCCGCGCTCGCAGCGGTTGTTGGTAATCCAAGATGCGCCGTTTGAAAATTTTACGATTGTGCGCTTGCAGTGGTTCTGGCAGAAGGGGCAGACAACGTTTGACTGCTGGGTGTAGGTAAATGAATCAAGGTTTTCAAGCCCGATGAATGAACGCTCTGTTTTTCCAGCCTGCATCTTTTCTTTTGTAAGCAGGGCAACTCCGATTGCACCCATAATTCCCGGGTAGGGAGCACGGACTACAGTGCGGCCTATATACTGTTCCATGGCGCGCAAAACTGCATCGTTTTGGAAAGTTCCTCCCTGAACAACAATCTTTTTTCCCAGGGAATCAAGGTTCCTCATGCGGATTACTTTTGTAAAGACATTTTCTATGATTGAACGGCAAAGTCCAGCCATAATATCCTGACCAGATTTTCCGTTTCGCTGTTCGGTAACAATGCTGCTGGTCATAAAAACGGTGCAGCGGCTTCCAAGCACGGCAGGATTCTTAGAGCTAAAGGCAGCTTCCGCTATGTCCTTTACTTCTATTCCAAGCGAGTCAGCAAAGTTCTGTAGGAATGAACCGCAGCCAGATGAACAGGCCTCGTTTACGATGATGTTTGTTATTACGCCGCCAGAAAGCCAGATGGCCTTCATGTCCTGACCGCCAATGTCCAAAAGAAAGTCCACGTCCCCAACATAATGACTTGCAGCCTTGGCATGGGCAACTGTTTCTACGGTATGGTATTCGGTGTTGAATGCCTTGCTGAACAAAAGCTCTCCGTAACCGGTAGTTCCCACACCAAGAATTTCCAGCTTTACCCCTTCTGCCTTGTAGCGGTCACGCATCTTGATAAGCGCATCCTTTGCAATAACAAGCGGATCCCCTTCGTTGCCTGAATAAAAATAGTCAAGGATTTGATTGTCTTCGTCCAGCAGGACAAATTTTGTAGTTGTGGAACCGGAGTCAATTCCAAGATAGACACGGATTGTTTCTCCGCGGGCAAACTTGTAAACCTTGGGGCGCTTCTTCTTGTGGCGGTCAAAAAATTCCTGCTTTTCTTCTTCTGAATAAAAATAAAGCCTGCCGGAAGAAGAAACCTCTTCTTTTTTTGTGCAGTCTTCCTCCAGAAATTCTATGATTTGGGGAATTGTGCGCTCCATCACAAAATCGGGGAAAAGCTCATTAAGGGAAAGTGCCGCTCCCTTTGCAATCATAACCTCCGGGTGGGCAGGATTAAGAATGTCTTTTGCTTCCAGATTCAGGCGCTCGGCAAAAACCTTTATAAGCACAGGATTGAATGTTAAAGGGCCTCCCTCAAAAACAACGGGACTTTTTATGTCCAAGCCCTGGGCAAGACCACCAATCGTCTGCTTTGCAATTGCATGGAAAGAACTTAGCGCAAGGTCTGCCTTGGAAATGCCCTGGTTCAAAAGGGGCTGAATGTCCGTCTTTGCATAAACACCGCAGCGTCCGGAAATGTCATAAACACAGGAACCCTTCTCTGCAAGCGAATTTATTTCCTGAACCGAAACCTTTAATATGGAAGCAACTTCATCAATAAAAGCACCCGTTCCACCGGCGCAGCTTCCGTTCATGCGCATGTCGTTCACTTTTAGGTGGCCGTCTTCCCTGCCAAAGAAAATCATTTTGGCATCCTGACCGCCAAGCTCTATGGCCGTCCCCACATCCTCATAGTCAAAACGGAGGGCAATTGAATTTGCAACCACTTCCTGAACAAAGGGCAGCCCCAGTTTTTCTGCAATAGGCTTTGAACCCGAACCTGTCATTGCAAGGGAAAATTCCTGACCCGGAAATTTTTGCGAAAATTCCTTTAAGGCATTCAGAACACTTTTTAGCTGGGAGGCATGGTGGCGGCGGTAGTCGGAATAAAGAGTCTCTTTTGAATCGGCATCAAGGACAACTATTTTTGTAGTGGTAGAACCAACATCTATTCCTGCAATAAGTTTTTTGTTGCCAACTGCCATTCCACGCACCCCATTCTGCTTTTTGATGTGCCTTTCATTCTATTCAAAAAACTAAGAATTTGCAATATAAGGGTTTTGTTATGTAAGCCAACACGAAAATCAATTTTGTGTGCAGCGGAAGGGAAATCAGGCTGAAAATCCGCATTGGAGCGGAACACAAAATTAATTTCTTGGAATGTCTTTTTTTGGGACGAACTTCTCTCTGCTCTACCATTTTATCTTTTGGCTAACTCGACAGACAGGCCTCTGCGCCACCCGCTTTCCAGGGCTGCGCTTCCGCTCCGGCCCGCCTTGTGGCGGTCTTGCCTACGGCAACCCTTCCAATCGGGCGTAGGTTGCTTTCCGCATCACCTACAAAATACTTTCTCCGTTAAAATCAATTTTCAGGTCGATTATAAAATCTTCAGGATTCATGTGGAGCATGTCATTCAGAGTATAGGTGTAGGAATCCACAAAAAGGACATGGATGTAGTAAGGAATTTTTATGTGTTCAAATTCCGGGCGGTCAAAGAGCTCTATGTCCCAGTTGGTGCCAAGGTACAATTGATCTTCCCTGCTTAACATTCCGTCTTCGTTTGCATGCACGGTGGGCATTAAGCTCCAGTTAGTTGCGTCATAAAGGCGGGACAGCATTTCTTCATCGGCAGAAGGAAGCGGCTTCTCCCAATTTTCATAAGTCATGCTGGCTTTTATTGAAAATTCATTCTTTATTCTGTTGTTGGGTATTGCATCGCTTTGCAGAAACTTCATTGCCTTTTCAACGGCATCGTACATCTGGTTAACCCTTTTGTCGATTGCCTGAATCTTGGAGCTTATTTTCTGAATATTCTCGGGAGTCCATTCAAAATGTCTCTTTACCCAGCGCAGGCTCACAATCTCCTCATCGCTGTCTGCTTCAGGGTTTGGTTCATAAGAAAAGCAGGCTGACTGCAACTTTGCGGTACTTTTGTCGGCTCCGGCTTTTATAAGAACTTTCATGTTCTTTTTATTCTCATACCTATATGCCATTCCAAGCGGAGTGCGGCCATCGCGCAGGTCTTTTTCTTCTATATACTCATGCGGAACAAGCGGCAAAAGACATTCAAGAATACTTGGAAGCGGATTCCTTGCAGCCGAATGAAGTATGTTCCGTCCGAAGCAGTCATGTTCTGTTAACAAAGCGCCTTTTTCTGCAAGGTAGCTAAAGAGCTCAGGATCTTTCTGCCGGGCAGCAGCATTCATGACGGGAAGATAGCCAAAAGTGTCTCTAGCATTACAATCAGCTCCTAGCTCAATGAGTCTTTTTACAACTCCAAGTGGAGCAGAATATGCTGCAACCTTAAAAAGCTCCTCAACTTCTTCCTCCGAAAACTTACCGCTTTCAATCATAGGAAGAATAAAATCGCAAGACTTATTAAAAGTAAATGCCATCTTTACAAGCTGCAATTTTGAAAAATAAGTGTCGCGCAGATTTTTGTCGGAACTGGTTAGGGCTTCAGAAAAAAGCATGAAGGCATAGACTTTGGGAGACAAGATTTTTTTGTTAGCATTTCTTCGCAAGGAGAGGCAATATTTTATCGGCCTCCTTTTTTTCCCTTCTTTTTCTGCAGGCCAATAAATCAATCCCGTTCTGCCAACATCTTCCATAATCTTGTTGACTTCCCTTCTGTGCTCCGCGTAGCCATCTCTTTCTACAGCCTTATAAAATTCCGTCCAGTCACAGCCCCAACCAAGATTCTCCATCTTTGGGTCAAGATATGAATTTAGATCTGGTACGTCATCACAAAAACTCAAATAGGCATAAAAAACCGCTTTCTGCACATCTGTAATACTCTGCCAAATTTTTTGGATTTTCTTTTCTCTCATAAAGACCCCCTTAATACTTTGCGTAGCAATTTGCAAGATTGGACTCTATCATAAAAGATTTGTCTATCATCTTATGACAGACTTGGAATTTTTTTTCAGCACGTACAGATGCTGAAATTACTTTCTTGCAAGTGCGTTCAGCATGAAAGTTAAGAGAATTTTGCAATGGTTTTTACAAATCTGGACGGTGCTTTTTTCCGCTCTACCATTCATTCCTTGGCTAACTCGGCTGGCATGCCTCTGCGCCACGGGCTTTTCGGGGTTCCGCTTGCGCTCCATTGCCGGGGTTCGACAGGCTCACCCAACGGCAACGAGTTGCAAGCAACTCGCCCCTACAATCCCGCGTAGGTTGCTTTCCGCATCGCAAGCACTATACAAGGTCAAATTCAACAAGGAGTGAATGCTCGGTTGAAATGCCATCCAATGAACAGACTGCATTTTTTGGGCTGAACTGGTCGTCGATCTTGATTGCATCGGAGACAAAGCCTGCTTCAAATTCTGCACCGTCGTCACCAGGAATGTAGGGCCAGTTTTCAAGGTAGACTTGTCCTTTCTGGCTTGCTTCCAGGGAATCTATTTCCAGGGTGAATTCCTGCTCTTCTTTGCCAAAGCGTTTGAGTCCTATTTCCCAAGTGTTGCCGGGGCCACAGTAGATGTTGTCTGCGACAAGCTTTTTGTTTTTGTAGAGGCGGGCGCAGTTTCCGGTGTAGCTTATTTTGAGGAAGACATCGCACAGAGTTCCAAAGTGGTCGGCTGGCCATTTTTCCACATTGATTTTGTAGACGGCCTTCTTCTGGTCCTGAGAGACGAAGGTCTTTTTTACAGCCGGGGCAAATGGGGTTGAAGCTGAATAGATGTAGGAGTTTACGTGTTCTTCTATTTCGTTGCGGAGGAAGCCTGCCGGAGTTGCGATGCGGTCTTTTGTGTCTATGATTTTAAAAGAAGGAATGTTCCTGCTTTCAAGGTAGACTTTTGTTTTGTCCGCAAGGTTTTCCGTGTAGACAAGTCCTTCGCTTATGATTAGGTATTCTTTTCCAGACGGGGATGTGATTTTGTTTGCGTTAAGGGAGTCAGTATTGGAAAGGAGAATTGTTGTTCCGAATGCAGTGTTCTTTCCGGGTGTGCGGGCATAGAATACTTCGTAGCCGTTGAGTTTGCAGAGCGGTACGTTTTCGTCTATTGTGCCGTAGCGGATTGGAAGGATAAAGCATTCACCGTTTTTGATGTCTCCGTGGAATTTTGCTTCGACCGGTTCTTTTATGAATATGTCTGCATCGTAGTGGTCAAGCATTTCGTTTCGCCTCTGGTAGTTGTTTACAAAGAGGTAGCCTTTCTCGTTTTCTTTGTCGTAGCGGACTGAATAGCGCAGGTCCTTGAAATTTTCCGGGGTCAGGGGATTTTCTTTTGGGATGTAGGTGTCCATTGCACAAAGCTTTTCGCCCCAGTCGTGTACAAAGAGTGCAAGGCGGCGGATTTCTTTGTAGGTTCCGTTTGCCTGTCCGTATTCACCAAGCGGTGCGCGGAAGTCGTAGGTCTTTTCCGGCAGTTCGCAGAATGAACCTGTTGCCTTTGTTTCCTGAAGGGATGTTAGTTTGCCGTCGGGGTTTGTTCCTCCGTGGTACATGTAGTAGCCCAAGAGGTTGCAGCCGCTTCCCATTTTTGCAATGCTCATTGAGGCTATGTCTTTTGCTTTTGCTATGGGTCTGCGCTTGTATGTTACCTGCAGGCCTCCGCCAAGTTCTGCTGTAAGGTAGGGGAATTTTTTCATGTCGAAGGTAACGCCTTCTCCCAAGCCAAAGTCGCTTCCAATTGCGTGGTCGTTGCGCTCGTATGTAAAGACAAAGTTTCCGCTTGGCTCTATTTCTTCCGGGCGGGGATCCCATGGTGCGTCGCAGTAGCCACCCATTACAGGAAGGAGTCCTGCTGTTACGGCTCCACCCCATCCGGTTGCGGTGTACAGGGGTGCATCAAATCCGATTTGCCTTAACATTTGGGTAAGAGTAAGCATGTGTTCTTCACCTTCTTTTCCGGTAAGGCCTCCGCAGTGCCCGTATTCGTTTTCTACCTGAATGCCGATTATTGGGCCGCCGTCTTTTGCAAAGAGACCTTCTACCTGCTCATATATTTTCTTGTAGTACTTTTCAACCTCTGCAAAATATGCCTTGTCGTTGGTGCGGGTAATCCCCTTGCACTTTGCCATTAGCCAGTCGGGAAAGCCTCCGTTGCGCACTTCTGCATGAACCCAAGGGCCTACACGCAGGAACATGGTAAGTCCACATTCTTTTACTGTTTCTACAAAGGCGCGGAGGTTGCGGTTGCCTGTAAAGTCCCATTCGTTTTCTATTTCTTCGTGGTGAATCCAGATTGTGTATGCGCTTACTATGTCCACGCCGCCAGCTTTCATTTTTAAGAGAGCTTCTTTCCAGTACTGTTGCGGGTAGCGGCTGTAGTGGATTTCGCCCATTACGGGGAACCATCTTTTGCCGTCGCGGATCAGGCTTTTTTCGTCGAATCTGTAATCTGTCATATAGTCTCCTTTTTACACGTGTTGATTTAAATGTTTATCAAGGGCGTTCCCTTGAACCCCGAATTTGGAGGGGAGAAAACCACTCAGAGTCCGAA
>JAGCWT010000051.1 GCA_017961705.1 Treponema sp. | reverse complement strand
TGAAGGACAGCAAGTTTCTGTTACAAGGCTTTTTAGGGGAACAAAATTCTTTGTAAGGGGCGACATAATTTCTGTGCGTAAAGACAATGCGGGTGCTGTTATACTTGTTTTGGGAAAAGAAAAAATTCATATTGACTTCACCATGGTAAATAAAGATTATTTTTATTCCTTTGCGCAGGGCTGTGGTTGGGCGAATGCAGATTCTGGAATAGAGCAGACATACAAAGTATATAGAAATAAAGGTGAGTATATCTCCCTTATGCTTGTGCTTGCTTTTTTTCTTTCTTTTGCTGCCTTTTATCTTTTGAATCTTATGAACTGTAATTTTACAATGAAGATTCTTGGACTTTCAGCTCTTTCTTTAATAGCAATTGTAGCATTTGTTTATTTGATCTGTCTTCTTAACCACGCAATAATTGTGGAAGAACAAAGAGGCCGCTTTTCCTATAAAAAAGGATTCGTAAGAAAAATGGCGGATATAGGACAAGTAAATTCTTTTGAGCGGAAGACGCGTTTTTTGGAAAGTGCCAGCAATTATTTTGTTACCGTTAGTCTGTCCAATGGAAAATGTGACTTGGTAAAATTTGCATCGCTTGATGAAAATTCAGACCGCTTTTGCAACTATCTAGAAAAAGAACTTTCCTCTTGCAAAAACGATGTTGCTGAATACGAGGAATAATTTAAATAAGCCTACGCCCGATTGGAAGGGTTGCCGCAGGCAAGACCGAAGGGCCGGAGCGGTAGCGGAGCCCTGGAAAGCGGGGAATACAGTGGCATGAATTCCCGGTTGCAGCAATTTGATGAATGTAAAAGTTGGAATGCCGTCCAAGAAAAAAATAAAAATTGACCAGGGATGATTTTGCAAGGATTGCCTATTTTTATTTTTGTGCTATAATTGAAACATGAAAATATTATCGACTGTCTGTTTTGGACTTTTGACTCTTCTTTGCGCATGGGGAATTTTATTTTTTTGCGGCAAGATTCGGGGCGTTTTGTCTGCAAGAAACGCATTCAAAAAATTAACGGAAGGACTCCCTGTTCTGACCACCGACGAAGAGGTTTCAGATGCCTTGCACGGCGAACCAAAAGTTTATCTTGTTAAGGATTTTATTTTTTACGATGGCGTAACCGTAACCGATTCTGCCCTTGATGTGCTTAAGGGAGAATTTCTTTGCATAAAAATTCAAAAGGAAACTTATACCCGCACAAGAAGATTGGGAAAGGGCGAGTGGTATTGGCTACGCGAAAATTTTGCAGAGCTGCGCGGTAAGTTCCGTTTTAATAACGGAGTGTCTTTTGAGATTCCAGAAAATGTAAGACTTGAGTTTCCGATTGCCGCATATTCAAATCTAAAAAAAGATGACGTAAAGTATGACAAGGCTTCAAAAATTTCTATGGCAAGATATTATCCCGACGGTTTGAATGTTGACCTTGAGCACATAAAACAAAGGCTAAGCAAGCCAGCAGTTCGCTATGCCTATGCCTATATGAAGGGCGGTGAAAAAGTAACTTTTGCTGCACGCATTGGAAATGGGAGCGTGGACTTGAATGTTCTTGACGGACAGAATGTTGTAAGGGTTAATGGTGCAGACAATCTTCTTTCTAAAGTTCAGGAAATTGATGGCGAAGTTTTTATAAAAGTTTTTCTTCTTGGAATAGGAATTGTGTTTAGCTTTGTACTTGGCATTGCCTTTCTTGTTTTGTTTATAGACAAGCTGCAGAATTTGTTTGCCAAGTAAAAGGGCTTTGGATAAAATTGTTCTGATAAAAAACTAAAGCCATTTTACAAAACCAGCCAAGCTTTCTACTTTGCGGATTGCTTGCTCCAGGCTTTCTGCAAAACCAGCGGAGGCCAAGCAGTCCTTTGCACCAGGAATGTTTTCTAAGCGTATTTCAAAACAGCTGCATTCTTTGTCGTTTGCAATTGCATCTTCATCTTCAAAGTCACCGCTACCGGGCATAAAGTCTGCCCTGCAAATGTAAGCAAAATATTCTTTGCTTTCTGCGTAGGAAAAAAGTGCAGTCTTTACAATTTTGTCTTCTTCTTTGCAACCGCTTTTAGATGGCATTTCTGGCGCTCCATTTTATTTTAGCTCGTAGGTAATATCCATCACAATGCTGATTTCTTTCTTGCCGGAAGAAATGGGTGTGGATGCTCCTGCTGCATCATCGTATGGAGTGTCTGGCAACCATGTCTGGGTCATGTAATTTGAAGAGGATATGGCAGTTCCATAGCCGTTGTTTCTTTGCTCTTTCATCGTAAGGACTTTTCCAAGCTTTGTGCCTGCAACGGAGACAGATTCTTCTGCAATAGCCCTTGCGTTTTCTATGGCAAGAGTCCTGGCTCTTTTTATTGCCTTTACCTCATCTTCGTAGCTAAAAGAAATTCCGTCTACACCGGTTGCGCCGTTTCTTATGCCAAGGTCAATAATGTCTCCGGCTTTTTCTATATCCTGCACCGTAACTTTTATGCGGTTTGTAACACAGTAAAGTCCGTAAACCCTTTCTTCATTCTTCCAGTGCGACTCCTGCGAAATTTCATAGTCATAGGTCTGAAGGTTTTCCGCCGTAATTCCATTTGCCAAAAGCGCATCCTGAATTTTTTTCATGGCCTTTGCATTTTCTTCCTGAGCATCTTTTATGTCGCTCTTTCGCGTTATGACTGCAAGCTTTACGGTTGCCTTATCCGGAGTAACAATAACCTTGCCTGTGCCGCTAACCGCAATAGACCTCATCTTGTTAACGTCTTTTTGTGAGCAAGACAAAAATGCAAGCATGGAAAGTGCCGCAAAAACCAGTGCCGATTTTTTCATATCAATCCCTCTTTTTGTAAAATATGTTTTATTATAGGCAAATGTAGAAAAAAAACAAGGCAGGCTTTACTGGCAGGCTTTAAAAATATTTTTATCCCTCCCAGCTGCGGTTTAGTTTTTTGAATTTTTCCCACACTTCAAGGGCAAGCTTTACCGCATCCTCGTAATTTTCGTGCAGCACTGCCTTTCCGTTTGCATTCCTAAGCTTGTACTTTCCGTCCTTCGTATGTTCAATCATTGGAACGTGCTCATGGTCGCATACGCTGAACCATTTTCCGCCAATCTGTTCTTTGTGCCATTTAAAATTATTTTTCATGTTTCCTCCAAAAATTTTCTTCATGAGGGGAGAAGTCTCTCCCCCACGCCGCACTTCGTAGCGCCGTCCCACTCTCAACGGGCTCAATCGCCGCCCGTAACGCCTGCTTCAAATTCTTTGCGCAAGTGTAAAAGTTCTTCTTTTAGCTGCGTCCTCAACTGCTTGTTGGGCTTCTTCTTCTCCCAGCGCAAATGCCAGCTTGTGCGGTAACCTTGGTAATGCCAAAGCTGACATTCCTTTTTGCGGTCCAGCCAGTTGGAAATCTTTTTTGCCTCAGATTGGGCCTGTGAGTTTGGAATGGAAAGCCAGTTCCAAAAAAGTTTTTCTTCATGCTCGCGTAAGTATGTCCGCGGAATTGCAGGGTGGTAAATGTAAACTGCATTGCCCCTTGCATCGTACCTGTCACAGCCTTGAACAAAATACTTTTTTGCAGCCATGCTCAGCTTCTGGAAACTTTCTTCTGAGATGTCAAGAAGTTTTAGCTGCCCCTTTTTGTAGAGCTTGTCCTTAAAATACAAGTCCTTCATTTTTTCTTCGGCAGAAAAGTCCCAGGGGAGTATACGGTTGTTGAACTCGCATTTGTAACTCTTTAGGTTGCAGAACCTGAAGGGCTTTTCGGAAAAGGTGAACCATGAAGTTGAGGCTTCTACGGCTTCGGCAAGACCATCGTCAAGATTGTTAAGGGATTCGATGGGCACGAGCTTTACCTTGTAGCCAACAAGAGTTTTGGGTATTGGGACATACTCCTTTGATTCCCGCCATTCCTTTTCAAGCTGCCACTTTTGTTTTTCTGCGCACAGGAGCTTCTTGTGGTAGCGTAACTTTTCCTTGCTTTTTGTAGGCCTCATGTTACACCTCACGTCCTTCGATTTTTTTAATCGGCACGCAAGGCATGGGGGCCATAACGAGTTGTCTGATTTTTGAAAGGTTAAAAAAATTGGTGATGCGGCTCATGTTTCTAGGCCTCCACGCAAGCATGAAGGTTCAAAGCATAAACAACAGCGGCTGTCCGTTCTTTGCAGCAACAGCCGGCTTTTAATTTGTGTCTTGTAAATGCAGTATAGCAAAAATATTCAGGCTTGTCATTAAAGATGTGCTTTAATATTCCCGACTAGACAAAAAAATTGCTTCTATAATAAAATAAAGATATGATCAGTTCAAACAAAATGGCGGACATTCACTGCCCGTCTTGTGGCGCACCAGCAGCATACGATATTATCAAGAGGCTTTACCGTTGTTCTTATTGCGACGGTTCTGTTACCGTAAGAGAAGCTATAGAACAGAAGCGTGGCTTCCGAAAACTTCATCAGGAAAAACTACAGGAAAGTGTTTCTTCCTACAACCTTGAGCATGCCGAATGTACCGGTTGTGGAGCAGAGATTGTCTTTGAAAAGGGGGAGGCTCTTTCTAAGTGTGAATTTTGCGGTAGGGCACTTGTAAGAAAGGAATATCTTAAGACGGGCAATATGCCTGAACTTGTCATTCCCTTTGAGCTTACTGAAGACGAAGCAAAAGAGAGGCTTGTCGCTTGGAAAAAAGCAAACAAGTGGAAGGCGGAGGCAAAGGCTCTTACTCCAGAAGTGGTTGAAAAGTTAAAGGGCTACTATTTGCCTTATGAATTGGTCCGGGGGCCTGTGGACTGCTTTATGTCCAAGGAAGAGGATAATCATGTCTACCACATGAGCGGCTTTGTGAACGATGAATTTATAAATGCCTCTGACCGGCTGGACAACCTTCTGTTGGATGCAATGGAACCCTTTGACGTTTCTAGCCTTACCGAATTTGATTTTGGCTACATTGCAGGGCATAGGGTCAAGATTGCAGACCTTAATAAAGAAGGCCTTGTTTGGAAAATCAAGTCGGAGGTTTCTTCTTATTATAATTCTTTTGCCCGTAAAACCATGAAGACTAGACTTGCCAGCGCAGGATGCAAAGATACAAGTGAGCTTTTACGGATGCCGGTTTTGCTTCCTGTCTATTATATTTCGTCTGGGGATGTCTGCCTTGCGGTAAACGGACAGACGGGGAAGGTTAGCGTGCGCGAAATTAAGCAAAGGTTCTTCCATCTTATGCCCTGGTGGTTAAAGGCAATTGTTGCAACGCTTTTAATTGGCCTGCTTGCCTTTGTAGCACTTTCGCTGATTTTTAAGGACATTGTAACAGGATCCGGGCTGGCAATTATGCTGTCGGGTCTATTCTTCCTGATTACCCTTGTGCATTATCACAATGAATATGGAAAAAGGGAGCTAAAGATTGAGAGGGACTCGCGGTATTTTGTTTCCAAAGGCGGCCCCTTCAGAAGAAAGGGAAAGCGTCTTGTGCAGGACATAAAGCCCCTTGTGCGTAAGTTTGTTAAACCGGTTGGCTATGTTGACATACCCAAAAGGGGCAGGGCTTGGTGCGAGTTTAAATTTAATTTTGTAAGAAAAATTGTGCTTGCAAGTTTTGCATGCATACCTTTTGTTTTTCTGACAGTAATAATAGCCCTCTTTTTGAATAAGTTCAACTTTAGGAATCTTAATTTTCAGGCCTCGGCAGTGTGGTTTTGCCTGTCAGTTCCAATATCTATAATCCTCTTTATTAAATATGTAACTTCCTTGAAGGATATGGCGGCAGACATTTACCTTCTTTTGGAAAACGGAAAGAAAAAACGTTATGTTCCAGAAGACAGCATGCAGCAATGAAAAAGACAACTCCTATGCCGGTAAGGACACTTCCAATGACTATGCCGGTATTGCTTGATGAAGATTGTTCTTGGTAGG
>JAGCWT010000050.1 GCA_017961705.1 Treponema sp. | reverse complement strand
GGCTTCTGCGAGGTTGCGGTATTCCTGAGCCTGTGCAGAATCGGGCTTGTATTCGATTACAGTCTTGCGGTTGATTTCTGCGCGCTGAACGATGTTGTCGCGTGGAACAAAGTACAAGAGCTGGGTTCCGAGTTCCTTGCTGAATGCACGGAGCAGGTCAAGCTCGCGGTCTACGTTGCGGCTGTTGCAGATGATTCCACCGAGGCGAACACCACCGGCCTTTGCATAGCGGCTGATACCTTTTGCAATATTGTTTGCGGCATAAAGAGCCATCATTTCGCCGGATGCTACAATGTAAATTTCCTTGGCTTTTCCTTCGCGGATTGGCATTGCAAAGCCACCTCATACTACGTCTCCAATTACGTCGTAGAAAACAAAATCAAGGTCGTCTGTGTAGGCACCAAGGTTTTCCAGCATGCTGATGGAAGTGATGATTCCGCGTCCTGCACAACCAACTCCAGGTTCTGGTCCGCCGGATTCAACGCAGCGTGTTCCGCCAAAGCCTGTTCTCATGATGCGGTCAAGCTCTACGTTTTCACCTTCATAGCGGATTGTGTCCAGAACAGTTTTCTGTGCAAGGCCACCAAGCAAAAGAAGAGTTGAGTCTGCCTTTGGATCGCAGCCTACGACCATTACCTTTTTTCCGTGCTCTACAAGTCCTGCTGTTAAGTTCTGTGTAGTCGTGGATTTTCCGATTCCACCCTTTCCGTAAATAGCAATCTGTCTGATCTCTGCCATCTTTTTTGCTCCTTTGCGCGGCTTTATTCCGCTTGCCTTTATATTTTTATATTAAAAACCTATTTATTTGCTAGGTAATTAGACTATATATTTATTTACCTAGTTAGTCAATAGGTTTTATGTAAATAGTTTGATTATTTTTGCCTGCTTCTGATTAGAAAAGTCCCTGTATTCTGTTGTACTCCCAGACCTTAAGGATTGCATCGTCTATTGTGCCTGGAAGTTCCATAGGTGTAATTCCCCTTGCGGTAAGTGATGCTGCAGCTCCGCCACCGATTCTTGATGCGACAACGTAGCGGCAGTCCTCCAACTGCTTTGTGCTTTTTTCCATTTCTGGTATGATGTGCTTTCCGTCCATGCAGACTGGTTCAGCTTTTCTTTCTTCCAAAAAGTCGTAGCCTTCGTCGTCTTTTAGTGTATAGACAAAAAACTTTTCTGCCCTGCCGTAGTGAATGTTTACGCTTTCTCCGTCCGTGCTGGCAAAGGCTGCTTTATATGTGATTGCGTTTGCTTCGTTATTTTTAGCCATGAGAGAAATTCTCCTTTATGCCACTGTCGCCGAATTTCTGGTAAAGGATTTTTGAATATTCCGTGCGTCCTGGAACCCCCACCGCATCTGCCCGGCAGTGGTTGCAGTGGAGGAAGAGCTCTATGTAGGGCATTGCCTGAGCCCTTGCCGCGTGAATCTCTTGGCATGTTGGAGCGCTTTCGCCTGCAAGCTTTGCGGTTGGAATTAGCGGTATGATGTTGTACCTCTTTGCCCCGGCCGCAGCAACTGTTTTGGCAATTTCTGCTATGTGGTTTCCGTTTATGCGGGGAACAAGTACTGTGTTTACCTTTATTGTAATTCCAGAAGCTGCAATTTTCCTTATTCCTTCCAATTGGTTTTTAATAAGGATTTTTGCTCCTTCAACTCCTTCTATTTTTTTTCCCTTCCAAATGATGTAGTCGTTAAGCTGGGCTTCTATTTCCGGGTCTACTGCGTTTACTGTTACGGTAAGACTGTCTATGCCTGCTTTTATAACTTCGTCAGCACGCTCTGCAAGAAGAAGTCCGTTTGTGCTCATGCACTTTATAAGGCTTGGAAATTCATTTCCTATAAGGCCAAAGGTCTTTAGCGCATTGTCGCTTGCCAAAGTGTCGCCTGGTCCTGCAATCCCCGCTACCTTTATTTCTGGGCTGATTTCCAGTGCCTTTTTGATAATGGGGATTGTTTCTTCAGGTTTTAATACTTTAGAGGTTACGCCAGGACGGTTTTCTGTGTCGTTCAAACTTCTTTCGCAAAATCTGCATGCTATGTTGCATCCGGGACATACCGGTAAGTGAATGCGGCCTGATGTTGCTCCGTGGCTTCCGAAGCATGGATGGTTCTGTGAAAGTTCAGAAAACGGTCTTGGCATATTGCACCTCCAGTTTAGTTGTCGCTGAACAAAGGAGTTGAAAGGTACCTGTCTCCAGAATCTGGAAGAAGTACTACGATTGTCTTTCCCTTGTTTTCCGGGCGGTTAGCAAGGATGCTTGCTGCCTTGAGTGCTGCACCGCTTGAAATTCCGACGAGGATTCCTTCGCTTGTTGCAAACTTCTTGCCTTCTGCAAAAGCGTCGTCGTTTTCTACTGAGATGATTTCGTCATAGACTTTTGTGTTGAGTACGTCTGGTACAAAGCCTGCGCCAATTCCCTGAATCTTGTGTGCGCCTGCTGTTCCCTTTGAAAGGACTGGGCTTGTGGCTGGTTCAACTGCAACGATTTTTACGTTGGGGTTCTTTTCCTTAAGGTATTCACCTACGCCTGTAAGTGTTCCGCCTGTTCCAACGCCTGCTACAAAGATGTCTACCTTTCCGTCTGTCTGTTCCCAGATTTCAGGGCCTGTTGTCTTTTTGTGGGCTGCCGGGTTTGCCGGGTTTACGAACTGGCCGGGGATTATGCTTCCGGGTGTTGCTGCGTGGAGCTCTTCTGCCTTTGCGATTGCTCCCTTCATTCCCTTTGCACCTTCAGTAAGGACTATTTCTGCTCCGTAAGCTTTGAGCAAGTTGCGTCTTTCAACGCTCATTGTGTCTGGAAGGGTAAGGATTGCGTGGTAGCCCTTTGCTGCTGCTACTGCTGCAAGTCCGATTCCTGTGTTTCCGCTTGTTGGCTCGATGATTGTTGCACCAGGCTTTAGGATGCCTTTTGCCTCTGCGTCTTCAATCATGGCAAGTGCGATTCTGTCTTTTACGCTTCCTGCCGGATTTAGGTATTCTAGCTTTGCAAGGATTGTTGCTCCGGAAACTCCTGCTTTTTTTGAATAGCCGTTAAGCTGCAAAAGCGGTGTCTTTCCAATCAATTCCAAGGAACTCTGTTTGATGTCTGCCATAGTATTTCTCCTAATAAGGGCTTTTGGCCGTGTTTAGATACCCACCCGACTGGTAGGTTACTCTTAAGGAGAATATACTCTCTATTACCTATCATGTCAATAGGTAATAACGTT
>JAGCWT010000049.1 GCA_017961705.1 Treponema sp. | reverse complement strand
GGACGTAAGCTCGAACGATATTAAGAGCCTGCGTGTCCTTTTTACCCCGAGTGCCGAGCTTAAAAAAGAGCTGTCCGATGTGAGCTACACAAGGAAGTAGGTACGGCTTCTTGAGGTAGAGCAAAAACATATTGTACCAAATATCAGTTCCGCAGAGACTCAAATCTGCAACTTACAATTAATTCATTATTAATTTGCGGCTGCCAATCTGGTTGCAAACAGTTGCAAGCCTAAGAACTAAACAAAATCCCCTGCGCCTGCTAAGCCAGCTCCGCCAGGGGATTTTTCAATTCATCCTGTTCTATATCAAGTAATTCTAACGTTTTTTATTTAGCCTATCGCAAAGCACGAAGTCTTTGCCTGTTGATTTGTGAATCTTTTTCTTGTAGAGTAGTGCCCAGTTCGTTTGCCCAATCGAATAGTCCCTATCCGTCTGCGGAAAGAAGGAGCGGCAAAAATATTTTCCGCTTGATTTGTCCTTGGAAAGAAATGTAAATACATTGCGGGAATTCACTTCATTTTTCATAAGGAATTCTGATTCAATCATAGAAAATGCCTGTGTCTGCGGATTATATTTAAAAACTGTTTTATTTGAATTAAAAATTGATTCTAAAGACTCTAGGGATTCAACTCGGTCTTTAATCTCGGGATAAAACTCAGATGAAGAGATTTGAGATTCTTTTATCTGTTCATTTAAAATTAAATAAAAAAGCTTTTTTCTGTCACCATATAGCAAAGTCGATCTATCTACCAAATATTGCAAGCCTGACAAATGGAAAAATTGATATTCATTAAAAAAAACAGAGAAACTGATTTGCTTGTTTTTACGCCCCAAAATGAACTGGTATTCTATATCAAGTAATTTTTCATAAGCCTTTGCTGATATAAGAATACTACTCATTTTTTTCCTCAAAAAAAAAGCCCCGCGCCAATCGCAGGACTTTCCATCGTTCCATTTTCTTTCGGCCAAAGACCTACATTCGGCTTCTGGTATGCTTGGAGAACCATCGAAGACTGTGCAAAGCACCGACTGCCGAATCCGACACTTTGCTTTAAAACGCCTAACAGACACTCAAGTTGCCTGCCGCCTTGATTGGCAAGGACTTATCAGCTATAAGTTATAGTATAAATAACTATCTGTCAAGAGGTTTTTCTGCGCGGTCAATAATAAACATCAAGTATACTCCTTGAAGCTGTAGCGGTTCTAGCTGCGGAATTCGCGTGGGACTCTGCGCGTAAGCACGGTGGTTATTTCGTAGCTAATTGTTCCCGTAAGCTTTGCAATGTCGTCTGCTGTCTGCAATGCTCCGTCTTCCTTGCAGCCAAAGATTACTGCCTTATCCCAGCGCTGGATTTCCTTGTTGTCCTTGCCAATGTCCACCATGCACTGGTCCATGCAGATGCGTCCGCGTACGGGGTAGGCCTTTCCGTTGATTGCAACCTTTATTCCGTTCTGGGCAAAGCGGCGCAAGAAACCGTCTCCGTAGCCAATGGGAAGAAGGGCTATGTCCGTGTCTTCTTCTGCTATCCAGGTGCGTCCGTAGCCAACGCTCATGCCTTTCTTGAATGGACGTATGGCGCACACTTCCGTTTCCAAAGTCATTACAGGCTTTAGGTTTATTGGAGTTCCTTTCTTTGCAAGGTATTGTGCATTAACTTCGTCCGCATCGTAGCCGTAGACTATAATGCCAGGTCTTACCATGCCCATGTGCGTTTCTGGAAGGTCAAGCGTTGCGGCAGAATTTGCACAGTGGCATATTCCCGCGCTAAGGCCAGCTTCCTCTATGCCTTTAATGGCTCTCTTGAATTCTTCAAACTGCTTTTTTGTGTATTCACAGTCAGCCTGGGATTTTCCGTCGCTAGTTGCAAAGTGGGTCATGGTTCCTTCATGCAAAAGGATTCCTGTGTCTGCTATATGCCTTGCCAAAGATGCAGCGTCCTTTGCATAGCAGCCTATTCTTCCCATTCCTGTGTCAACCGCAAGATGCACCGGGTAGGATTTTTTTCCCTGCCTTAAAGCTTCCTTTGCAAACATGTCAATGTATTCTTCATCAAACACAAATGGCGTAAGGTCTGCCTTTACCGCATCATGAATTTCTTCCGGGCTTGCAAGGGAGAAGAGCAGTATGCGTCCTTTGATTCCGGCTTCCCTAAGTTCAACCCCTTCTTCCACGGCCGCAACCGCAAGGAATTCAACACCTGCTTCCAGCGCCGCCTTTGCACATTCAATTGAACCGTGGCCGTATGCATCCGCCTTTACAGGAACGCACATCTTAACGCCAGGCTTTGTAAAGCTGCGTATCTCCTTTATGTTGTGCTTAAAATTCTCCAAATGAATTATTGCTTTTGTTGCCCTCATATTTTCCACCCGTTTATTTTCTTCTTATGTTTTACTGTACTATCGGACAAATCAAGCCTGTATATTATTCAAGCTCGAATCTGCTCCTGTAAAATTCCTTCATGGCCCTTTGCATGTATTCAACGTCCCTTGAACCTGCGCTTTCGTAGGGTGAATGCATTGCCCACTGAGCAAGCCCAATGTCCACGCAAGAAACGGAAACATTTGCCGCGCTTATGTTGCCAAGGGTTGAACCTCCTGCCATGTCGCTCCTGTTGGTGAATACCTGGAATGGAAGGCCCACCTTTTTGCACACGCACTCAAAGAATGCCGCACTTATTGCATCGCTCGTGTATTTTTGCGCCGCGTTGAATTTTATGACAGGCCCGCCGTTAACAAATGGCCTGTTAACAGGGTCTGCCTTGTCTGCATAGTTTGGATGGGCCGCATGTGCGTTGTCTGCGCTTACCATGAATGATTTTGCAATTGCCCTGTAGTAGTTGGAGGCACTTTGCCCCAGCTCTATGTTTATCCGCTGAAGCGTGTCGTAAAGGAATGTGGATGCAGCCCCCTGCCGCGTAAGGCTTCCCACCTCCTCGTTGTCAAAGACGCAGTGGACGCAAATGTTTTTTGTAGAAGGGGTGTCTTTTACTGCTTCCAAAAATCCGCGGAAGCTTGTCCAGACACATTCAAGGTCGTCAATCTTGGGGCTTGCAATAAACTCTCCGTCCTTTCCCCAGAAGCTGCCTTTTTCCCTGTTGTACAAAAAGAGGTCCGCGCTAACAATGTCTTTTTGGCTTACCCCCGCAAAAGAGGCAATTTCATTTAGAAAGGGGTCAGAATCCTCTCCGTCTTTACCCTTGGCCGCCTCTTCCCCAAGTCCGCAAAAAATTGGCAGGAGTTCATTCTGCACGTTGAATTTGTGGCCTTCGTTTGCCTCTCGGTTCATGTGGATAGCAAGGTTTGGAATCATAAGCAGGTCTTTGCCTACGTTTACAAGCTGCTGCCTTAGGGTTATTTTTCCGCCATCTTCCCCTGCCTTGCAGACAATTCTTCCCGCTACGGAAAGAGGCCTGTCAAACCATGGTGCGCAAAGCATTCCGCCGTATTTTTCCACGTTCAGCTTTATGTACTTTCCTTCAGATTTTATGCAGGGATTTTCCTTTATCTTGAATGAAGGTGAGTCGCTGTGGCTTGCCGTAAGCATAAAGCCTTCAAAGTCTTTTGATTCAGGAAGCGCAAAAGATATTATGGAAGATGAGTTTCTTGTAACAAAATATTTTCCTCCGCACTCAAGCTTCCATTCTTTTCCTTCTTCTAGCCTAACGAATGATGCCTTTAAAAGCTCATCCTCAAGGTTCTTTATTACGTGGAAGGGGGAAGGGCTCTTTTCTATAAATCCAAGAAGTTCCCTTGCGGCCTTGTAGTCCTTTTTTTCTTCATCCAACTGTTCGCTCATGATTTGCAAGTATATCACTTTTCCCCACTTGTAAAAACCCCTTATTTGTGTTAAATTCACGCGATTAACATTTACGCAAGAAAAATTAAGGAAAACACTATGGCAGATACAGAAGAAGAGAACAAAACCTTTGCAGCCGCAGTTGAACGCAGTAAAAAGATTGAAGAAGACATCGTAAAGAATCCAAAAAAATACCGTGTGCTTACTGGTGACCGCCCCACGGGAAGGCTCCACATAGGCCACTACTTTGGTTCCCTGCAGAACCGCGTGCGCCTTAGCAAGATGGGCGTTCCAACAATGGTTCTTATTGCAGACTACCAGGTTCTTACAGACCACGATGCCTACAACGAAATAAGCCAGAACACAAAGCAGCTTGTTATTGACTATCTTGCGGCAGGAATTGAGCCTGGCGAGGACGTAATAATTTACCCCCACAGCTATGTTCCTGAATGCAACCAGCTCATGCTTCCATTCCTGACGCTTGTTTCTCTTGCGGAGCTTGAGCGCAATCCTACCGTAAAAGAGGAAATCCAGAGCGGACTTGCAAACGGAAAGATGAAGACCGTTAACGCAGGAATGCTCACTTATCCTGTCCACCAGGCATGCGACATTCTTTTCTGCAAGGGTAGCGTTGTTCCGGCAGGAAAGGACCAGCTTCCCCACATAGAGCTTACAAGGACAATTGCCCGCCGCTTTAACGAAAAGTACTGCAAGGACACTGAGCCTGTTTTCCCGGAGCCGTCAGTTCTTCTTTCTAAGACACCAAGCATCCTTGGTCTTGACGGAAGCCAGAAGATGAGCAAGAGCCGCGGTAATGCAATCATGCTTTGCGCTACGGAAGACGAGACTGCAAAACTCATAAAGAAGGCTAAGACAGACGGAGAGAGGCGCATCACTTTTGATCCCGTGAACCGTCCGGAAGTTGCAAACCTTCTTATGCTCATTTCCCTTTGTACAAAGGAAGAGCCACAGGCAATTGCTGACCGCATTGGAGAAGGTGGTGGCGGTATGCTTAAGAACACTCTTACGGAAGCCCTTAACGAAGCCTTGCGCCCATTAAGGCAGAAGAGGGCAGAACTGGAAAAGAACATGGACTACATCAACAGCGTTCTTGAAGACGGTGCCCGCCGTGCCCGCGAGATAGCCTCCGTTACCCTTGACCAGGTTCGCAAGGCTATGAATATGAAGATTTAGTTTTAGGACGATATTTCTTTTTTAACTGCCCGGCACTACCTGCCGGGCATTTTTGTTTGTATTCCCCGCTAGCAATCAGTTCTTTTTTATTGCAATAAGAGTAAGGTCGTCAAACTGGGGGTCTTCCAGTATGCCGTGGTAATAGATGTGAATGGGGTCGTTTTCTATGTCGCTCCTGTTCATGCACCATTCGCTGTATTCCTTAAAGTGCAGGCGAAGGAATTCATCTATCTTCCTGTCAACTTTTACGCGGTCGGAAGGATTTGGGTTCTTTCTCCTGTACATGCGGAAAACTTTTTCCACGGAAACAAGTGCCATGATTGCGTCTTCTGCGCTTCCTTCGCAGTTGCTAAAGTCAAATGTAAATTCATCACCGCTTTCGTCATGGCATTTTTTAAGGGTGTAGCTTTTCTTTGCAAAGACTGATTCAACAATGTCTTTTACGCGCTCAGCAGACATTTCTTCAGAGCTTTCCCCAACAGTGTGGTTTTCGTGTGCCTCTCCCTCTCTAAGGCCTGCTTCTTCGCATGTTACAATTTCGCTTTCTGCGTTGCGGAAATTTCTCTTTGCTTCTTCAATGCCGTCAGTGTAAAGAAGAAGTACGTCTCCCTTGCTGAACTGGTGCTTTACAACCGGGTAGCCACCCTTTAGGGAAATAAGGTCAGAGCTGAACATTCCCGCGGCTGGTGTCTCTGGCAGCGTAAAGAATTTCTTCTGCCTGCTCTTTCCGTCGTAGTAGGGGACTATGTTGTCTCCCGCGTTGCAGAACCAACATTCTCCGGTTTTTATGTTGAGTATGCCCAGCGTGAATGCGGCAAAGCGTCCCTTGAATCCACGGCTTTCTATAAGGTCGTTAATCTGTTCCACAACAGGGCTAAGGTTTGTGTTCTGCGCACCGTTGTTCATGTTCCAGTAGCGGAATGCGTTAAGGAAGAGGGTTGCAACCTGAACCATGATAAGTGCGGCTGGAACTCCGTGCCCGGAAACGTCACACTTGATTATTGCGTAGTGGTCTTTGTCTATCTGGCGGTAGTCAAAGTAGTCACCGGAAAGGTCATCTGCTCCTGCGTAGTAGCTAAAGAAGTCTGCACCTTCTGTTTTTAGCGAGCCTGTCGTAAGCGTGTTGCCGTTTTGGTCCTGCTGCAAGGGAAGGAACTTTGTCTGTATCTCCTTTCCGAACGTTAGGTTCTTCATCTGTATGGCTGCTTCTACAAGTCCCTTGGTCATCTCGTTCACTGTGTCGCCAAGCATTCCAATTTCGTCTTTCATGCGGAGCTTTATCTCTTTGCCGGAAAGCTTTTCCTTGTCGTCGGTGTCGCGTATCATGGCAACGTGCCTTGCAAGCTTTTTGATTGGGCGTACGATGATTCCCGCAAGAATTGATGCGCTCAAAATTCCTATAAGGATTGCAGCTGCAATGGATGCCACCGCTATTTTTGCTATGGCCATGCGGGCTTCGTGCATTTCTGCAATAAGGGACTGGGTGCTTATCTGGAGGAAGACAATACCGTGGACATAAGTCTCTTCGTTTCCGTAGTGGTAGACTACCGGCTTAAAGAAGAGGTATTCGGTTTCCTTGTAGTTTATCTTTGTGCTGTCAAAAGCGGGGTAGGTGCCTATTCCTTCTTTTGAAATTTCATCCAGTTCAGAGTTTACGCGGCTGTTGAGCTGCCTTGTTATTTCGCCTATTTCCCTTATGCGGGCAATGCTCTTTTCGTCAGTTTTTCCGGTAAGGCTTATTCCTTCTGCAGTAAGTTCAGAAATTTGCACCGTCATGGATTTGATTCTGCTTTCTGCCTCTGCATTTAATGCCTTGCACATTTCCTGAATTTTATCAACGCCTTCTACGGTGAGCCTGCTCTTTCCGTTTACAAATTCAGAAGTGTTGGTTTTGCTTGCTATGTTTGCGTCGTTGGAAGCCCAAACGTAGTCTATGTTTGTGTCCTTTGCCTCGCTTCCGTATCCTGTTATTACTGCGTAGCGGGAGTCTGTAAGGGTCTTTGCTTCGTCCGTAAGGTCGGTTAGGGCAAGAAGGTTTGAACTTGCGTTGGGCAGGTTTACCTTTGCTCCGTTTGCCATTGAGTCCAAAAGAACCTTTGCCCTCTGCTGCAAGCCTTGAACCCGTGTTGTTTCTTCGCGGGCAATCATTATATAGCTAAGCGCAAGTATTACCAGCGCAACGATTGTTATCAAGAGCAGGGTGGTCCATGCCATCATCTTTGTGCTCAGGCCAATGCCTTTTCTTGTAAAGAGCTCGCTTCTGTTTTTCTTTTCCTGAGGCATGATTCCTCCTTCTATGAGTGCCTGTATTTCCTTGTGTATTTCTATTGATTCTCCGGCCGTCTTGGACAGACCCCTGATGGACAAAACTATGATTGCCATTGCCAGTAGGATTATTGCTGCTGCGGCAATCTTTGTTATGTTCACGTTCTTTTTTACTTCTGAATTGTCTGTAACCCATTCCGGTACAAACTTGAACTTTTTGAATGTTTTTACGGTTCCGTGCTCGTCTGCGTGGAGCATTTTTTCTTTTGTTATGTACAAGCCCCGGTCTGAATGGTTAAGGCCTATGTAGTAGTCGCCCTGGTCCATCGTGCGGAGGAGTATGTTGGTTATGCGGTTTTCTGATACAACCTCAAAGTCATTGTTGCTTTCTGTGAGTATGTAGTCGTAGGGGGCCTTTCCGTCTTTGTCTAGATAGATGGCTGTTACTTTTCCGTCGTAGTCAAAGTTTCCGCCAAGAATGTCCAGGCTTATGTCACCGAATACATCTGCCTCGGAGTTTATTGCAGTTATGTAGGTGACGGGAATGTATTTGTTTATTGCAAAAGCCTTTGTTGCAGGCTTTCCAATGTTTCCAACCTTGTCTATTGCGGCAACGGAAAATACGTAGAGGCCGTTCCTTATGTTGTTGAATTCTTCCTGAAGAACATCCGCTTCTCCCTTTAGGTAAAGAGGGGGAGCTTCCACGGAAAGGATTTTTTCCTTGTTGTCTTCCATGAGCTTGTCGGATATTGCCTTTACGTCTTCTGCTGCAAGCCTTAGCGGGTGTCCCGGGCTTGTGCACGCTCTTCTTGGAACAGGTGCAATGTATTTTAGGCTCCAGGTGTAGCCTGCAATGTCGCCGTCACTTTCCTGGGGCTTCCAGCTCATCTTGAATGTGTTGCTCTTTAGCATTCCGCTTCCGTCGTCTTCAAGTTCTTCGATCGTTGGGGAAAGCGGGGCAGTGGTGTCCCTTCTGTAAGTTAGCGTTGTAGTCTTTGACCAGTTTTCTGCGTAGTCTGTTTGCTTTACCTTAAAGTACCAGGGGCCGTCCTTTGTTGCGTTTCCTTCTATTGTTGATTCCTGTGGTATTCGCATGAGCTTTTCCGGGGGCTCTGCATCTTTGTCATCTGTAAAGATGTAGGAAAATCCCATTATGCCGGATGAGTCTTCCGACATCTGGAATTCCGCAACGGCTTTTTCGTCAGTTCCACCCTTGTCCTCTTCAAATGAAACGGGTTTTATTACAGGTGGAAGGATGGTGGAATCCTTAAAGAGCATAAGCAGCTGCTTTGAATTTTTTGTAGAACCGTTCTGAAGCCATACAAAAGAAAGGCTTTCTCCCTTTTTGGAAAGAACCGGCAGTGCTGTTGACTGGGTGCTGTCCACGATTATGTCCGGGTCATTCCAAAGTGCCTTTGATTTTTTTGAATACAAGACACGGCTCATTGCGTTTTGTGAGTCTGTCCAGGTAAGGTAGAAGTTGCCCTCGTAGTTAAAGAGGAATGGCCTTACAGCGTTGCCGCTCCTGCTTACGCGCATTGGCTCTTCTTTTGGTTCACCCCTTGAATTGAGCGTGCATACGTATACAGAAGAAAGTATTCCCCCTATGGAAGATCGTTCCCATGCAAGGTATATGGTTCCGTTGTTGTAGAATAGGGAAGGGCGCTGGTTGTTGAATGAAGTGGCGTTCTGCATGCCGCCTGTTATCATTACCGGCTCGCTCCACTTTTTTCCGCCGTCAGACGTTGTGCTTGCAAATATCTGGAAAGAGCTTCTTCCTCCGCCTGAATACTGGGCCTGGAAAACCATCATGTCCGAAAAGCCTGTGTTTATGATGTTTGGGGCAATCGGGTTGAACATGGTCTTTGTCTTAAAGTTAAAGTCGTCAAAGTCTTCCCATTTGGTTCCTTTTTTTGTTTCCGAGCTGCGTGAGTATACCAGGTTGAATTTTGACTTGTTGGCAAGGGTTGCAAATACTATGAAGTTTCCGTTTCCAAGGGCATGGATTCTTGCGCCAACAAGGGGTTCATCCTGTTCTTCCAGCGGGTATTCGGTAAATGTCTTTCCGTAGTCTTCGGACATAAGGACTGTTATCTGGTTTGTTGAGGAGACTACAGCGACTGCAATTCTTCCCTTGGAGTTCTGCGTGGCGGAATATATCTGCGGTATTTCCCCGGAATAGCTGTAGGGGCCTGCAAACCTGTCCCTTTTGCTCCAGTTCTGTCCGTCCCAGCTTGTGGTCATGGAAATGTAGATTTCTTTTTTTGCCTTGTCAACGTCCTGCCAAAAGACAGCGGAAATGCCGCCCGACTTTGCGCCGGAAGACAGAACCTCCGGAAAGCGGCAGTCCCTGTTTGCGTCTGTTGCAATCCTTGGCTTTTCCCAGTAAAAGTTTTGCGCCTTAGCCAAAGATGGAATGAATGCCATCAGCAGAGCAAGAAATGTGGCCTTTTTTATTTTCTTGTACATCAACTTCATTTTAGCATTCCTTCAATACGGTTTTTAAGTTTTTGTATTTTTGCTGACCGCAGGTTTTCCGGATTCTGCAAGAGCTCCTGGAGGTTTGCGTTTGCCGCAACTACGTTTCCGTTTTGCAGGAAGCGTATGGCCTGCTGGTATTTTGCTTCGTCAGCCGCATTTAGTGTTACAGCCGCCTGCTGTCCTGTTCTTAGGGCTATCTCGTCAAGAACTGCTGTTGCCGTTGCGTTTGTCCTGTCCATGCTTAGGGCCTGGTTTGCGGCAGCCTTTATTTCTGCAAGCTTTTCCGGATCACGCCCAGCGGAATCAAGTGCCTTTTGAGCTTCCTGAGCAATTTCTTCCGCAGCTTCCTTTGCCGAGTCGTCTGTAGCTTTTTCCCTGAGTCCCCAGTTTATTTCTATGTTTGCTATAAAGTCGGAGAGACCGGGGTAGGCCGGGTTTATTTCCTGCAGGTCCTTTAGGTCTCCGTATCCCATTAGAGACGTTGCGTCTTTTTTGGAATAGTCAATTTGCTTAAGCTCCTTTAGGTGGTTGGCATAGGTGTTGTTGAATGCCTTTGGGTCAAGAATCTTGTCTACCTTAAAGGCAAGGATTGTTGCTTCGTGGTTGTGGGGGTATACGAGTTTTAGCTCTTCAAGCTTTTCCTTTGCCTTTCTTAGGTGGGCCATTCCGTCACGCTTTTTGCCCTTGTTTATTTCGCTTGTGCCGAGAGTGTAATAGTTGTCGCACAGGGAAAGAATCTGGGACATTTCTGGATACAGTGGGTCTTCCGGATTTAAGACGCGTCCGTTTTTTATGGTGAGGGCTGTTGTAACAAGCTGGCGGAATCTTTCTAGCTCTTCATCTGCTTCCAGTGGGGTGTCCATGAAGGTTTCCCATTCCTGCCTTACGTTGTCTGCCCTTATTATGTTCTCGTTTGCTTCTTCGTAGTTGCCCGCGTAGTAGTTGACCCTTATTTCCCTCTTGTAGTCCCTTAGGTTGCTTATTAGCATTGGCCTCTGTTTTTTTACAATTTCTTGCTTTAGGGAAGAAAGGTTTTCGTATGTCTGATCCTGAATGTCTGCGTCTTTTTTCATCACAGCCAGGATTGAGTCGTAGGTTTTTGAAGCCTTTTCCAGGTTTATCTGTGCGGTTGCAAGGTTTTCGTTTTCGTATGCGCTAAGGGCCCTGCTGTAGTACATGTTCACTTCGTTTATTGCAATCCTTGCTTCCAGCTGCTGGTTCCTTATCTTTTCCGAATTTGCCTTAAGCGTTTTTTTGAACTGCTCAAATTTCTTAAGCTGTTCGCCGAGCTTTTTTTGAATTGACTGAACGTCCGACTTGTAGTATTTTCCAGCGTCATTGAATGAAGAATTTGCGTTTTCCAGTGCTTTTATGTCTTCCCTTGCGGTTTTTAAAAGATCATCCGATTGCCTTATGAAGTCCGTTGGGTGCTGCTTTGGTGTGTCTTCCGATTCATCCTCTTCAAGATTCTTTTCAAGTCCAGGGGCAAGAATTTTTATCTGGTCGTAAAGCTTCTGGTCGTCCTCGTAGAGCCTTGTTCCTGCATCAAGAAGCCTGTCTCCTGCCTTGCCAAGGATTTCCTTTCCTGCCTTTTCGCAGTAGCTTTGAATGAATGAATATGCCTTTTCGTAGGATTCCGTGGTTTTTGTCCAGCGGGGAACCTGCTTGGGGAATGACTTTGCGCCTTTTAGCCATTTGTCCTTCCTTGCGTCTTCCGCCAGGCTTATGAAGGATGAATATTCATTTGCAAGGCCTATGTATTCTTTTATGGTCTGCTCGCTGCCTTCCCTCATTGCCTGCATTGCGTCTGTCTTGTTTTCTTCCGCCTCGCCGTGCTTTTGGTTCAGCAGGGAAAGTTTTTCCGCCGTGTCTATAAGCGAAAGGTTCTTTTCTCCTGCAAGCTCCAGCAAGTCAGCAGATTCAATCATTGCCTTGTTTACCCTTTTTTGCCTTTCAGAAAGCTTTCCAGCAAGAAGTGATTTTAGGTCAAGGATGTTTTTCATTGTGGATGCCAAGGGGGAAAATTCGCTTGCTGCCTTGCGTGCACCTTCATAGGAATCTGTTGGGGTAAAGATGGAGTCTTCTGCCATTGCCAAGTCAATGATGCTTTGCAGTTCCTCTTCTTTTTCTGTTATTACTTCCAGAAGCCCCTGGTCTATGCTGTTCCAGTGTGCGTCCAGTGCGCCTATGATTCCAGTGTAGGGTGTCTTTTCTGTTCCCAGGATGAATTTTTCGCAAAACGAGAGCCAGCATTCATCGTTTATTTCTTTTTGGGACTTTAGAGCCTTAAATAGCTCGCTTATTTTTACGCCCTCGTCGTAGATGCTGTTCCTTATGGTGGAGAAGCTTTCCAGGTTTTCCCTGATTGACTGTATGTTCTGGTTTGCCTCTTCGTAGAGTGAATTTTCCACGGAACTTTTTAGCCCGGAGTTCAAGGAGCGTAGCTTTGCCTGCATTGAAGAATACTGAATTTCAAGCGCAAGTACGCGCTCTATGGAGTCTTTTACCTGCTGAATTTCTGGCTGGCCCTTGCGCTTTCTTTCGTACTGCTGCTTTTTTAGGGTAAAGGTTATGGGATCCCTTGTGAATTTGTGTACGGCTTCAAGATAGTGTCCGTTTTGGGCAAGTTCAAAGGCTTCTTGCATCTTTTGGTTGAATTCATCAGGATATTTTGGGTATTCAACGGTGAATTCCCTTCCTTCCGACTTTTCTTCCGGGGAAGGTGGGGCTGCCTTGTCTTTTTTGCCGGACGCAAATGCCGCTTCCGTAAAGCCTAGCGTGAGAATGCATAAAAAGAAAACTCTGAATATTTTTTGCGGGCGTTTCAATTTTTCTCCATGCTTTTTGTTTAAAATAAGCCTTATCTTGTTTTCGGCATTTAAGCAAAGATAATTGAGCGCCCTAACTTTCCTTATTTTTTGCGGGAGAAAACGCGGTAGGTAATCCAAGGGAAGATGGAATGCTCCCGCTCAATGTTGGTTAGCCACTCTGTGCTTACCGTATTGCTTGCAAGCGAATCGAACACTGTGGTAAAGGAAAGTATGTATTTCTTGAAGGATTCAGCCGCAAAGTTGGGGAGTTTCTGCTCGTGCAGCATGGAAGGCCAGGCTCCGCTTTGCGCAAGAAGCACTTCCTTTGCCCCTGTGTCTAGAAGGCGTGCCTTTAGGCCTGTTTCGCCGGGGAACCTTTCTGTTAGGTCTATGACCCTTTCCGTTGCCGTGCGGACGTAGCGGTACATGTAGCTGTTGCTGCTGTCCAATAGGTCTTCTCCGTAGCCGGTTCCGCTTTCTCCGCAGGGGTAGAGCGTTATCTTTGGCAGGGAGAACTGCTTTTCCAGGTTGCTTCTGCAAAGGGAAAGGCTAATCTTTTCTTCCTGTTTGCTTTCTGTGCAGACAAGGCGTATTACTTCTTCCAGCCAGTCAATGCCTTCAAACCAGGTCTGGCCAAGAACTTCTG
>JAGCWT010000048.1 GCA_017961705.1 Treponema sp. | reverse complement strand
GCATCCAAACTGTCTTTTGCCCAAGGTAAAGTATGCGTTTAACTTCCACGCAAGTTTTTAAAAGCAACGGCATGCCATCTCTGGTCTTGCCCTTTTACTGCCAACAAGCCCCGCAAAGCCCCTTGCAAAAGAACTTACCGACGGAACAGCAAAAAAACTTCTGCATCCCAGAAGAAGAGAAAAATTATTTTTAGCTTTAAGCGGATTAAAGAACCTTGGAGAATTCTTTTATTATTGCTGGAAGAAGGGTTTCTATGCGCCCCTGTATGCTTGCTCCGGATGCATTTTTGTGTCCGCCGCCTCCAAATTTTGACGCAATGGCGCTTACGTCGCATTTGTCCCTGGAGCGGAATCCTGCCGTACAGTTTTCTTCCGTTTCCTGCCTTAGGAAAAGCACTGCTTCTACACCGTCTACGGCCAGCATTAGCGTGTAGAGGGCATCGCTATCCCTTCCGTCCTGCCCATACTTGTGGGTGTCTTCTATTTTTTCGTAAGTGGTTACAAGCTTTCCGTTGCAGTGGAGTTCCGCCCTGTCCAGCATTATGCCAAGCAGCTTGCGGGTGTTCCACGGCTTTCCACCGGTCATTTCCTGGTAGGTCCTTCGGGGTGAAGTTCCTGCCTGAACAAGACGTGATGCCGCCTGGAAAACTTCTCCGTCCTTTTCGTTAAGGTAGCGGAAGAAGCCTGTGTCCGTTGATATTCCAAAGAAGAGCGTGTCCGCTTCCTTCTGGCTTGGTTTTCCAACAATCGCTTCGTATAGCTGCTGTACAAGAAGGGCCGCCGCTGGGCAGCTTGCGTCAATTATGGTGTTTGGCAGGGAAGTGTCCGCCGTTTTGTGGTGGTCTACAATAAAAGTGTCCAGCCCCTTGATGTTTCCGTCAAGTTCGCCAAGACGCTGCATTTCTGAACAGTCTACTATAATCAGGCCGCATTTTTCGCTTTCTTCCTTTGTCATAAAGGGAATGTTCTTTGTAAAAAGGCCTGCGTATTTCTTAATTTCTGTCCGCTTGAATGGTCCTGCGTTCAAGAGCAGGTGCGGCTTGTTAAGGTGCTTAAGTATGTAAGATATTCCAAGACTGCTGGCTATGCAGTCTCCGTCAGTTTCCTTGTGCCCTGCAATCAAAAAAGAATCATGCCTTTCCACAAAAGACATGAAAGAATCTGCCTGTTCCTTTGTAAGGGGAATCATTTGTTTTCCTTTATTCTAAAGACATTTGTTCTAAAGACTTTCGTACTAAAGACGCTTGTTTTTATTCGTGTGACTTATGGAAGTCCGTCGGTCATAAAAAAAATCCAAGCGGAAAACACAGAACTGAGCCTTTGTCTTCCGCTTGATTTTGTGTGAAAAGTTAAATTTTCAAATTAGAACTCAATGTCAAGACTTTCTGAGTTTGTAATTTCCATTCTTGCGTGCGGATCTGCTACGGCCCATACCGGATCAGAGCGCTTTGGGTTTACAGTAAGGAAGACCTTGTAGAAGTCGCCGTTCTTGTAAACTACAGTCATGTATGTTCCCATTCCAGCCGGCTTGTGGCGGAAGTCAAGCTTGCGTGGTGCAGATGTCTTGAACCATTCCTTGGGGATTACAACCTTACCAATTTCCAAGCTCTGCTTTTCGTAAAGAACGATGTAGGAATCTGCCTGGTCAAAGATTCTGTAAACGCCTACGTTTCTGTATGAATATGCGGAAACATTGTCTCCATGATCCCAGATGGGAGTGCTAGAAGAAGATGAATCCACTGCAAATGAGCTAACTGCAAGGACTGCAGCAACAAATAATGCCGTTATAATTTTTTTCATAAAATCCTTCCTCGATTTCCTTAATTTTATTAGAGCGGGCACTGCCTTCCTAACCTGTGGCCTCCGCTTTTACGGTAGCCTGTGCCAGGGCCTTGTTCACCTGACGCGGATTTAAAAGCTCTGTCCGTTCTTCCTTGAACGATTTTTCGCTCTAGGAAACCCATAATCCAGTATAAATGCAATTTGCGCCTTTGACAACTGGAATTCAGCCAGAAATTTGAATTTTTTCTTGGCGGGCAGGGGAAAATAGCGCAAAAAGTTCCATTTTCTCCATTTTTTCCTCTTGCCTTGTCCAATGCCTGCATACGGTAATGCTTTTCCAAATAAAGCCTAGCCGGGATTGGAGGGGCGGCGAAGCCGTTGCCTAGGCAATGGAGCGAACGCGGAACCCCGGAAAGCCCGAGACAAAAGGCCTCCCCGGAGGGGCAGTTTTGCAGAAAAACGCGGCTCCAGAAAAGAAAAAATCCATCCCTTGCCTTGTCTGCAAACCTACACTCTGCCTTAAATTGTAGCCGCAATCACCGCCTTTATGGTGTGCATGCGGTTTTCTGCCTCGTCAAAAACAACAGACTGGCTGCTTTCAAAAACCTCATCCGTAACTTCCATCTCGTTTATGCCGAATTTCCTGCTGATTTCCTTTCCAATCTTTGTGTTAAGGTCGTGGAAAGATGGCAGGTCGTGCATAAAGATTGCCGTAGGCTTTGCCATTGCCATAACTTCCTTTGTAACCTGGTAAGGCTTAAGGTCTGCTATGCGCTCAGCCCAAACTTCATCAGGCTCACCCATGCTAACCCATACGTCTGTATAGAGGATGTCCGCGTCTTTAACAGCCTTTGCAATGTCCTCTTCCAGAGAAATAGAACCGCCGCTTTCGTTAAGCCAAGGCTTGCAGTCCTGGATAAGCTTTGCGGAGGGGAAATATTTCTTGTTCGTGCAAAGGACAAGGTCAAGCCCCAGCTTTGAGCAGACCACGCAGAGTGAATTTCCTATGTTGTACCTTGCATCCCCAAAGTATACCAGCTTTAGCCCCTTTAGCTTTCCGTAGTGCTCGCGGATTGTAAGCATGTCGGCAAGCATCTGGGTTGGGTGGTATTCGTTTGTAAGACCGTTCCAGACCGGCACTTTGGAAAACTTGGCAAGTTCTTCTATAATGTCCTGGCCAAAACCGCGGTATTCAATTCCGTCAAACATGCGGCTAAGAACCCTTGCTGTGTCTGCAATGCTCTCTTTTTTTCCAATCTGTGAACCTTCGGCAAGGTAGGTTGTCATAATGCCAAGATCGTGGGCGGCAACTTCAAAAGAGCATCGTGTTCGTGTGGAAGTCTTTTCAAAAATAAGTGCGATGTTTTTTCCCCGGAAAGTGTCAACCGCTTCTCCAGCTTTTTTCTTTTTCTTGTAGTCGGCGGCCAAATCCAAAAGACCAATGATTTCTTCCGGAGTAAAATCTCTGAGCGTTAAAAAATCTCTTCCATGCAAATCTAAAGCCATATTCGCCTTCCTCTATCGTTTTGAAAAGTCAATTATAGCATAGAAAAGAGTTTTGTTCTATAGGGTGGGAGGCTTTTTAAATTTTTGAACTTAAGCTTGGAGGACGGTGCCTTCTTTGCTCTACCATTCTGCTCTTTGGCTAATTCGACCGAACATGCCTTTGCGCCACGGGCTATCCGGGGCTTGCCCTCTCGGCCGGTGCTTCGCACGCACTTCGTGCCCCCTCCTATCCCGCGTAGGTTGAGCCCAAAAAATCCCTCCATGGATTTTTTTTGGATTGCAGAACCGCGTGGCGATTCTGCACGTTGCTAAGCCGCCCTCCGTGGCTTGTTACTGGTTGGTAAGCTCTTACTTTTCAAATATAAGGTTGAGCGTCATTCCGTCCATGGGGAAGTCAAAGCTTATTACAGAACCCTTGTTGTAGAATACGGCCTTGCTGTTTTCGCTGTCACCGTCAAAAGTGATTGTGTTCTTTTCGTAGTCGATGGCATAGGTTCCAGAATCCTTTTCCTGCTGGTCTCCGTATGAAAAGTCAAGGATTACGTTCTTTCCGTCAATGAATTTGAGTGAACCCTTGAACTGTTCGCCGGAAAGTGCAATCAGTGAAGTTGCATCCATGCCGTTTAGAAGAACCTTTGTAAGCTTGTAGGTCTTTCCCTTAAAGACGTTTGTCTTTACAGAGCCATAGTCAATCTCCGGCTGAGCCTTAAGAGCTGCCTGGTTTGCGGCATCCTTTGCCTTGCTCTTTTCCGTAAGGACAACCTCTGCTGTCATGCCTTCTTCGATGGGGGCGGAAATGCTAAGCTGGGAGAAATCTTCTGAATATGTAAAGTCCAGGTTTTCGCCGTCTTTGTTAAGAAGGGTTACGGTCTTTTCCTTGGCGCTTATTTTGTATTCGCCTGTGGTTTCTTCCGTTTCGCCGTTGGATGTGACTGTTGCCTTGTATGTGGTTGAATCAACAAACGTTACGTCCATCTTTAGTTCAACGCCAGCCATTCCCATTAGGCTTGTTATGTCCATTCCGCCTGCAAACATACCTGTCATTACGTATGTTTTGCCTTCAAAGTTGTTTTTTGAGCCGCCAGCAAATGCACTTGTGAGTGACAAGGTGCAGAAAATTGCTGCTGTAAGCAGGCTTGCGAATTTGCTTGTAATTTT
>JAGCWT010000047.1 GCA_017961705.1 Treponema sp. | reverse complement strand
TGATCTTGAAGAAGGAGAGACAGCCCTTGTTCCCGAGCTTTGCCATGCAAACCAGCTTGTTACGATTCTTAAAGAAGAGGGCTTTTGCGTTGGTGGTGCCTGCTACCCCGAAGGCCATCCGGAAAGTGCCAACCGCGATGAAGATGTTGACAACCTAAAATACAAGGTGGACGCCGGCGTTGATTTTTTGACAACCCAGATGTTTTTTGACAACAACATGCTTTACAGCTACCTTTACCGCTTGCAGTCAAAGGGAATAAGGGTGCCTGTTTTTGCGGGAATTATGCCCATTACAAATTCAAACCAGGTGGCGCGCATGGTAAAACTTTCCAGCGCATACATTCCTTCCAAGCTGCTTTCTTTCTGCGACAAGTTTGAGCACTATCCCGAAGCAATGTGGCAGGCTGGAATTGACTACGCAACGGACCAGATTATAGATCTTGTTAGCAACGGCGTTAGGGGAATCCATATCTACACGATGAACAAGCCCGAAGTTGCTATTGCAATAATGAAGAATATAGATAAAATCATAGAAGCGGGGAATTCAATTTAGATGGGTAAGAAAAAATATACCTTCCGTGAATTTTTAGCTTCTCAAATTGAATCTGGAAAGCCGGTATTTTTTGACGGCGGCATGGGAACTATGATTCAGAAGAGCGGAGTCGTTGGCTATGCAATTCCAGAGGATTTGAATTTTTATCATCCGGAAATTATCGAAGACATTCACATTCAGTACATGAAGGCTGGTTGCAATGTCCTTACCGCAAATTCATTTGGCGCAAACCCGATAAAGCTTGAAAAATCAGCCCACACTGCGGAAGAATACGTTACAAAGTCAATAGAAATTCAAAAGTCAGCAATTGCAAAGGCAGAAGCAGACGGAATTGAAGGCCCCCACTTTTCTTCCTGGGATACAGGCCAGATTGGAAAGCTTTTGGAGCCAATGGGAAGCCTTACCTTTGACCAGGCATACGAATCCTACAAGAAGGTTTGCGTTGCGGCGGAAAAAGCCGGTGCTGACCTTGCCATAATAGAAACGATGAGCGACCTGTACGAGGTTAAGGCTGCAATTCTTGCCGTAAGGGAAAACACAAAGCTACCCGTCGTTGCCACAATGACTTTTCAGGAAAACCTTAGGACGCTTACCGGAGCGGATGTCCTTACCTGCGTAACATACCTTGAAGCCCTAAGGCCGGATGTTATTGGTTTTAACTGCGGTGGTTCCCTAGAAGAGGGGGCAGAGCTAACAAGGCAGTTCCTCCGTTATGCCCATCTTCCTGTTTTGGTTCAGCCGAATGCCGGTTTGCCGCAAGTGGTGGACGGAAAGACTGTCTTTCTTGTTGAAGGTGATGAATTTGCAGAGGCCCAGGCTAAGAACAGAAAAGAAGGTGCAGTTCTTTTGGGCGGCTGCTGCGGAACAAACCCAACGCATATCCGCGCAATGGTAGAGAGGATTTTAAAAGATGAATCTTCTGCTTGTGACAAGTCTTGCGGAAATTCCAGCGGTGAAGGCAAAGAAGAAATTCCTCTTACGGACGGAGTTAACGCAACCTATGTATGTTCCTACAACAAGAGCCAGCAGATTGGCGGAAGCTTTGGCCCTGTAATAATCGGTGAGC
>JAGCWT010000046.1 GCA_017961705.1 Treponema sp. | reverse complement strand
ATTATACTTTCCATGTTGTGCTCCTTTTGCATTTTGGTAATGCTTTAAATAAGATTGTTGTCTAACCTTATTGTAGCTAAATCCATGTTTCTGCAAAAGGAAGACACAACATATTGTCTCCATTGCTTTGCAACGCGCTGCGCGCGCCCCTCCATGGCGGCGTAGGCTTGTTTACCCCACCCCGTCACCCTGAACTTGATTCAGGGTCTGTATAAGCTGCCCCGCCGTCATGCTGAGCTTGACTCAGCATCTGTATAAGCTAAAGTGCCAGCTTGTACAAGATTCCCGGGTCAAGCCCGAGAATGACATAATTGCTAAGCCCGAGAATGACATAATTGCTAAGTCCGGAATGACGGTTGACTTTTTACCGGGATGACGGCTGTCCTGCGGCCTTTAGCAAATAAAGCCTAGCCCCGATTGTAGGTGGCCGAAGGCGACCGGCACGGAGTGACGGGCCGCGCGCCGTTAGGCGGGCAAGCACCGGAAAGCGGGTAAAATTGCATGGAGTTTGACTGGTAGGGAGGCCAGGCACAGTGCACCAAGCCATACGCTCCAAAAAGAAAAAATTTATTCGCAAAACTCCGTGCAGGCATATGCGTTGTGGTTGTGGATGCTTTCAAAGTTTTCGCATTCAACCTTAAAGTAGCTGAAGGGCTTTTCGCACTTGCCAAAGTTTTTGAGGGCAAGGAAAACTTCGCGCACAACGTCTTCCACAAAGCGGGGGTTGTCGTAGGCGTGCTCGGTAACGAATTTTTCGTCGGGCCGCTTTAGTATGCTGTAGAGTCCGCTGCTGGCACTTTCTTCTATAGATTGTATTACGTCTTCCACCCAGAAGAGGCTTGAATTTTGCAGGGTAACCGTAACGATTCCCCTCTGGTTGTGGGCACCGCGGTCGCTGATTGCTTTTGAGCAGGGGCAAACCGTGGTAACCGGAACCCTAATCTTTAGGCGGAAGTCGCTTTTTCCCTCCAAAACGCTTCCTTCGTATGTGCAAGTGTAGCTCATTATGCTTTGGGCTTGGCTTACAGGGGCCGTCTTGGTCATAAAAAACGGAAACTCCATTGTGCCAAAGGAGCGCTCGGCATCCAGGGACTGCCGTATTTCTTCCAGCATTACGAGGAACTGCTTCATTCCAAGGTTTGAGCGGTGCTTGTGGAATATTTCTATAAAGCGGGACATGTGGGTGCCTTTGTATGCGCGGGGCAAATTTACAAAGAGGTTCACTTTTGCGGTTGTCTGCTGAAAGCCGTTTTCCTTGTCCAAAACCTGTACCGGGTAGCGCAGGTCTTTTACGCCAACCTTCTGCAGGGGAATTTCGCGGGTGTCCGGGGTGTTCTGTATGTCTACCAATTTAGGCCTGCCCGGATGCAAAGCGTTCTGCGCTTTCCAGTGTGTTGTAGATGAGCATTGCTATGGTCATGGGGCCGACTCCGCCGGGAACAGGTGTTATCATGGATGCAACTTCCTTTACACCCTCAAAGTCCGTGTCTCCTGCAAGACGGAAGCCAGACTTTTTGCTTGCGTCGGGGATGCGGTTAACACCAACGTCAATGACTACGGCACCGCTCTTTACCATGTCGGCTGTTACAGTGTTAACGCGGCCTGTGCAAACGATGAGTATGTCTGCCTGTTTTGTAAAGGAAGCAAGGTCTTTTGTTCCTGTGTGGCAGACCGTAACCGTGCAGTTGTACTCGCGGCGGGTCAAAAGGACTGCAAGCGGTTTTCCTACTATATTACTGCGGCCAACTACAACGGCATGGGCACCGTCCGTCTTTACGCCCATCTTTTTAAGCATTACGCATATTCCGTGCGGGGTGCAGGGCAAAAATCCCTTTGAGCCTATGAGCATGTTGCCTACGCTTACCGGGTGGAAGCCGTCTACGTCCTTTAGCGGGGAGATTGCGTCCGTAACCTTCTGCTCGTTTATGTGCTTGGGAAGTGGCAGCTGGACCAGGATTCCGTGTACGGAAGGGTCATTGTTAAGCTTTTCTATTAAGGCTAGCAGTTCTTCTTCACTGGTCGTCTCCGGGAGAACCATGCTGCGGTCAGCCATTCCTGCTTCTGCCAAAGCCTTGCGCTTTCCGGTAACATAGCTTACGCTTGCGGGATTGTCGCCCACAAGAATAACTGCCAGGCAGGGGGTAACTCCCTTTTCCTTTAGGGCTGCCACTTTTGCGGCCACATCCGCCTTTACTTCACTTGCTATTTTTTTTCCGTCAATAATCTCTGCGCTCATGTAACCTTGCACCTCATCATTTTTTTTATAAGTGTTGAATTTGAAAGGCAAAGTCGCTATTATTATACATATTTTTTTGATGATTACTAGACTTGAGGATTTATGAAACGTATTTTACCCATACTTAGCCTTATGGCATCCATCGCATTCTTTTCTCCGCTTGCACTCCATGCACAGGATGTCTACGAAGATGACCAGAAACTCCAGGAAAAGCACGAAAAAGAAAGAATTGTTCGCTACGACAGCACCGCTTACAACCATGAGGGCGACCAGTTCCTTAAGGTAGGCCTTGATTTTTCCATTCCAATGAGGCCACTCAACCCATTTGACGACGGACACATGAAAATTGGCGGCCTTGGAATGCTTGGCTACCACGTCTTTATAACACCGGAAATTTCTGCCGGAGCAGACGTAATATTCGGCTTCAACACCACGATTGGCGACAACATCTTTAACTATATTCCTATTGTAATAACCGCAAGCTACCACCCTACCCTGGGAAAATTTGAATTCCCAATTACGCTTGGCATTGGCTGCGCATGGGAAACATACAACAACAACACCTACTGGCCGGGTCTACTTATCAGACCGGAAGCAGGCATTCACTACAGGATAGCGGACAGCTGGTCCTTGGGTCTGGATGCTTCCTACAATTTTATGCCCCAGTTCTGCAAAGCCTGGGGAACCGGAGAAAAAAACATCTGGATGCAGTTCTTCAATGCCGGTATAACAGCACGCTACTTCTTCTAACTTAAGGGAAAAAAAGATGAAAAAGATATTACCAGCAATTTTTACAATAGCAACTCTCTGGGCAACAGCCATTTTTACCGCTTGCCACGACCCAATCTACGAAATGATATCCAACGAAGTAGAGCTGGAGACAAACGGCATCCGCGGCGACATCCGTTCAATCGTTCCACTTGGCGACTACATCTACTGCTGCAATAACATGATATACAGAAAGCCTGCCCTTGCATCTTACGAAGGCGGCGGAGAGAACAAGCAGTGGCGCGAAGTTTCCACTTCATTTACAGACGGAACAATCACCTTCCTTGCTTCAGATGCAAACTACATCTATGCCCTTGCAGTTGAATGGGAAGCAGACGAGTCAGAGGGAGAAAACCTTCCATACAGGGCAGCAATCTATTGTTCCTCCAACGGAGAGACATGGAACAGGGTATCGGTTCCAGGCGCAAACCTTAACGACATAGACGAAGACGACGAACTTGTACTCTTTGACAACCAGTTGCAAAGCTATTCAACAGGACACATTTCCACAAGCGACCGACTTGCCTACTTTGGCTTTTACGATGATTCTAGCGAAACAGGAAAGACATACAAGCTTACAGGAACAAGCGCAACAGTAGAAAACGCAAGCAAAAAATACTGCAAGGCTGCGGGAGATAAATTCTCCACATTCTATGCATTTGCAAAGAAAGGCTCCATGTACTACTGGGGCAAAAGCGGCGACGACTCCATCTACTGGGGAACTGACCCAGACGCAAGCGGAAGTTCACGCGACCTTGACTGCGGGCAGATTTTTTCAATCAGCGTAACGTCAGACCACCTTCTTCTGGGAACAGCAACAGGAATCAAGCGTGTGCCAATCAATTCTTCCGGCAACATAACAGGCGGAACAGCGGACTTTAGGAGCGAAAACAACGCGCTTTCCATCCTAACAGGCCGTGTATTCACAACATACGTTCTGGACAGCACGCAGCCGGAAGGCTACACAGACGAATATGCCTACCAGACAATATACGGCTCCGTAAAAAATTCATCAATTTCATTTGACGAAGTTGGTCTCTACGCATACTACAGGAAGCGCAACACTTGGAACCGTGACGGTACGGATTCCAGCAGCTCCGACGGCAACTAAAAGAAAAGCGCAAGCGGTGTAGATGGTGTAAATATGGATGAACTTTTCGGCGCACCCCAAATTCAGCATGAACCGCTTGCAGCCAGAATGCGGCCCCGCACCCTTGACGAATACATTGGCCAAGACCATATTGTAGGAAAAGGACGTTTGCTAAGAAGGGCCATTGCAGCCGACCAGCTTACGTCTGTAATCTTCTACGGGCCGCCTGGTTCGGGAAAGACAACACTTGCCCGCGTAATAGCAAACCACACAAAGTCTAACTTTATCACGCTCAATGCTGTCCTTACCGGAGTGGCAGACATAAGAAAGGCCATTGCAGATGCAGAGGAACAGCGAAAGCTCTACAGCAAAAAAACAATCCTCTTTGTAGACGAAGTGCACCGCTGGAACAAAAGCCAACAGGATGCACTTTTACCCTGGGTGGAAAACGGCACAATCATCCTAATAGGCGCAACAACAGAAAACCCCTTCTTTGAAGTAAACAAGGCACTTGTAAGCAGAAGCCGCGTATTCCAGCTAAAGCCACTAACAAAGGCAGACCTTTTAAACGCCGCAAAACAGGCACTAGAAGACACAGAAAGAGGCTACGGCCACTACAAGGTTCAGTTTGAAGAAGGAGCGCTAGAGCATTTAGTAGAAACCGCAAACGGAGACGCAAGAAGCCTTTTAAATGCACTGGAGCTTGCGGTAGAAACAACCCCCAAGGAATGGGAACCCAACGCAAATGTTCCAAAGCCTGCATGGGGAAGCACAATCTACATAAGCCGTGAATGTGCGGAGGAATCCATACAAAAAAAAGTTGTACTTTACGACAGGGACGGAGACTACCACTACGACATAATTTCTGCCTTCATAAAAAGCCTTAGGGGACGCGACCCGGATGCAGCATGCTACTGGCTTGCCCGCATGGTAAAGGCAGGAGAAGACCCGGACTTTATCTTCCGCAGGATGCTAATAAGCGCATGTGAAGACACAGGACTTGCAGACCCATATGCAATAGCCGTAGTGCAAAGCTGCGCCGCTTCATTCGACAGGGTTGGAATGCCGGAAGGAAGATACTTCCTTGCACACGCAGCCCTCTATCTTTCCACCGCACCAAAATCAAATTCATCAATGGCATTCTTTGACGCACTTGCATCAGTGGAAAAAGAAGACGCAGACGTACCAAACCACCTAAGGGACGCAAGCCGAGACGCAGAAGGATTTGGCCACGGAGCAGGCTACCTCTACCCCCATGCATACCGCGACCACTGGGTTGCCCAGCAATACCTACCGGACGCGCTTATGGGTAAAGTATTCTACACGCCAAGCAAGCAGGGCTACGAAAACAAAATAAGAGAGGAAGTCCTTTCAAGGCGTGAACTCCAGATTGCATCGCTTCTTACCGATTCAGAATCAAGCGACCCAAAATCAGGCCTGGAAGAAAACCCCACCGAAAGCTGGTGGCAAAAAAGCGGACACTTGCACGGACTAAAAAAGACAGAAGAAAACCTTACCTTTTCACCGCCAGACGGAAAGCGCAGTTCGGCACTGGACAATGCGGAAAAAAGCTGGAGAAGAAGGCTAGACTCAAACAGGGCGCAAACGCTCACCCTTATACGCGACACAATGATTCAAGCTGCGGAAGTAAGAAGGCACCACAGGAGTCTTGTCTTTAACGCAGACGACGCACTCCTCCTCTTCCACATAATGAGGCTAACCCCCGAAGGCCTCACCTGCGGAACATGCCGCACCCAGGACGGAATAGACATACTAAGCCAATATGCATCCACACTTGGAGACTTGGACAAGCCCTGCCTTTACCTTGCACAAAATGCCAAGGACTATGCCCTTGCCGCAAAAAGCTTTGGCGACACAATTTTTGACAGACTATTTTTCCGCGACATTTTTTCAAGCGCAAAAGACATATTTGAATTTGCCCGGCAAATAAAAGACATGTTCTCCGGCAAAGAAAAATCGGGAAGGGACATAGCCTTTGGAGAAGAAACCTCCCCTGCAAACAAGGACGAAGAAGCTCTTCTTTCCAAAGACGCAAGGGTAATCATCTCGCAAAGAATCCCCTCATGCGGCCAGCACATCTCTTCGCTAATCTTGGGCACAATCAGCGACGCAGAAAAAAGAAAAGTCTGTGCCGGTGAATACACGGATGAATTCATAGAAGCAATCAAACCCGTCCTAAAAGAAATGGAAGATGCAGAAAAAAAATTCTTTGCAAACACTGCAAACCCACTCTTTGCATGGAACGCAGAAGACATAAAAACTTCCCTGCAAAAAGAAGGCCTGGAAGTTACGCTAAGGCAGCAGACAATCGAAGAAATGCGCACCATCTCGCAAAAAGAAATTGAAAGGTGGTTCGACACGGAAAATTCCGAATACGGCTCATTCCTTCTTGCAGAACTTGGCCAGGAAAGCGTAAAAAAAATTGCAAAGCTGCTTGAATCAATTTCAAAAAAGACGGCCTTTACATGGCACATAAAAAACGCATTCATAGTATGCGAAATGCAAAGGGAGAAAAGCAAATGAAAAAATCAGCGGCAACAATTTTCCTTTCCATATTATTTGCATGCAAAATATTTTCACAGGCACTGAACTTTGCAGCGGAAGAAACCTACATTGCCTATTACCCCGCAAGCTCCTACGCCAACATAAGGGAATACAACATCCAGTACAAAAAGGAATGCGGCAACCTGCAAAAAGACGTTGAATCCCTAAAAGCAAAAATCAAAAGCGCAAAATACGCAGAAGAAAAATTCCAAATAAAAAATTTCTTCTCCGCAGAAGAAGCGTTATTTAAAGAAGGCAAAAACGTAAACGGAAGCTACGACCTTCTAACATCCGAACAAGCCAGCCTGCAACTTGCAGAAGAACTATTCTCCAGCATACTTGGAACAAGCGTAAAATTCTGCATCCAAGACGAAAAGCTGCAAATGACTTTTGACGGAACAAGGCTAAGCTTTGGAACCCACAACTGCGAAAATGGCTACAGAAAAGGCAACACCGTAATCCTTGAATGGCCAAACAGAATCTCCAAGATGGAACTTTCATTCAGCAGAAAAAATCCCGCAACAGAAGCAATAGCCCAGCTTGTGGAAGAAAAAATCCAGAGTCCGGAAAAATCAGAAGAAGAAATTGACTACCTAAAAAACGCATACCCGGAACTTACCGGAATAGAAAAAAAACTTCAGGACGACTGCGACATTGAAAGGCTACAGCACCTTGCCTACTACGGAACTCTAATCGAAGAATACAAAGAAAAGACCGGCCACTACCCCCTCCAAAACGGCTCCGCAAAAGAAACCTACGCACTCATCTTTAACGGAATCCAAAAAGAATACTGCGAAGACACAAACCCCAATCCCCACGAATTGGTAAGCGCAAAAGACTTCTTTGCAGAAATAGAAAAAGGCCTGGTCCGCAAAGTAGACCAGCTCTACGACCCCCAGTACGTCCCAACCACCCGCCCGGTATTTTACATCTACATGGTCAGGGGCGACAGCTATTATTTTGCCGTGCACCTTTCAAAATACTACCCCTTCTCCACCCGAATTGCCGCCAACTACTACAAGGTCCAAATTTCAAACAAAAGCTTTGCCGGCTCAAAAATCTACACAATCAGCCAGCTTAAGGAAGACCCCAACTACAAGCAAGCCGTTTCCAAACCCTTCCTAAACGAAAAATATTTTTTGGACCGCAGAAAAAAGCATCTTAGGGAATACTGATTTTTTAAATTTTATTT
>JAGCWT010000045.1 GCA_017961705.1 Treponema sp. | reverse complement strand
TCTGTAAAGAAAAATACAAATGATTTTAAGGAAACATTAGGAGACAAAATAACAAAACCATGGACTTGCCCGGCGGGTCCCAGCGACGGAAAAAATCAAGGAATCCTCCCTGAAGGGTCCCTCCTTGCTTTTTTCCTGCGTCCCACCGTTCAAGTCCATGGTTTTGTTGCTGGTGGCAGATTTCGTTTCTTGTACCGCGCAAATGTATTTTCGCCCCGAAACTCATCTCCATTACAGTGCTTCCTCAGTTGCTTTTAGGACATTGTATTACTTTTAGAAAGGCACTTGTCTTCTCTGCTTCCAATCGGAGGCGGTGGGTGGGGAAGTGGTGCTTTTTTCCTGCGTCCCACCGTTCAAGTCCATGGTTTTGTTGCTGGTGGCAGATTTCGTTTTTTGTTGTGCGCAAATGTATTTTTGACACGAAACTCGTCTCCATTGCAGGGATTTTTACTTCTTACTTGCCAAGCACTATCGAGCCAAGGAGGGCGGGTTAGCAACATGTAGAAGCCTTCGGCTTCTGCAATCCTAAAAAAATCCAAGGATGGATTTTTTTAGGCGACGTACGCCGCCATGTAGCCCCTTTAGTACCGCGTCAGCGGTATGAGCCGAATAGGCGAAGGGCGGAACGGCGGTGGCGCAGAGTGGTGTTCGGTCGGATTAGCCAAAGACTTTTTGGTAGAGCGGAAAAAAGGATCGTCCAGAATAAATTGGGGATTGAATATCAAGAAATTGTGCAAAACATCGTATTATTACTAATTTTTTTTGCCTTTTGGAAATATGGCTTTGACAAATTTATTTTTGGAATTTAAACTAAGAGCATGAGATATTTTAACGGAAAATTTTTTGTGCTGGCCCTGCTTGCCACACCGGTTTTGTTTGCTTCGTGCAAGAAGAAGACTTTTAAGGAACTTGCCCTAAAGAAGGGGCTTAAGACTGGTATTGCTGTTACTGCCGGGGATCTTTACGGCGAAAAAGAGAAGCAGATTGTTCTGGAAAACAGCGCCATGATAGTGAGCGAAAATTCGATGAAGTGGGCAAACCTTAGGCCGAATGAAAAATTCTGGAACTGGGGCGACATTGACGCTATGATTAAGTTTGCCCAGGAGAACGGCATTGAGGTAAAGTGGCACACACTTTTTTGGCACCAGCAGAATTCGGCATTTCTTGGTAAGCTTAAGACTAAGGAAGCAGCCATTGAGATGATGGATAAGCATATCAATACTATAATGGAGCGCTACCGGGGTAAGATTTCGGAATACGATGTTGTTAACGAGATGTTCGATGAGGACGGCAGCATGAGGAAGTCTCTCTGGTACAATCTTATTGGCCCGGATTATATTGAACACGCCCTTAGGGTTGCTCATGAGGCTGACCCAAAGGCAAAGCTTTACCTGAACGAATACAGCAACGAGGAGCAGGGGCATCCCAAGGCTGACGCTATGTTCAATTTTGTTAAGGATTTGAAGGCACGCGGTGTTCCACTGGATGGAATTGGAATGCAGCTTCATCTTTCTACCGAATACGATTACAACTTTGAGAACATCAGGAGCAATGTAAGGCGCTACGCGGAGATTGGCGTTGATGTTTGCTTTAGCGAAGTGGATGTTAGGATGCCATTGCCGTCTACGGAAGCTTCACTTGCAAAGCAGATGAATATTTATACGAATCTTTTGAAGATTGCGCTGGAGGAGCCGAACGTTAAGTCTTTTATTACGTGGGGCTTTACGGACAACCACAGCTGGGTTCCGGGAACATTCCCTGGTACTGGCGAGGCGCTTTTGTATACGAAGAGCATGGAGCCAAAGCTTGTCTACGAGAAGATGCTTGAGGTTCTTCGGAAGTAGATTGGGAGTAGGTGGGATTGTAGGCGGAAAGTAGATGATTCTGCCTTTATAAAAAGAAAACCTTCTTTGCGGCTGTTTTGCAAAGAAGGTTTTTTTATTGCTAAAATTATTGCAAATTTATTGCTAAGAAAAAAGATTGCCGGGGGCTGCCCGACAATGCGCTATGCACTGCGCACAATACACTATGCGGTAAACCAGCGCTTCCTTAGGTTCTCTTTAGATTCTCCTTAGCTTCCCCTTAGCTTCCCCTTAGCTTCCCCTTAGATTCCGTTGTAGTGGCTCTGAACCTTGTCCAAAACGTAATCCCTGAATTCTTTAAGGGAGAATGTCTTTTGCGGCAACTGTGAGCTGAACCTAAAGCGGCAGGTTACGGTCTCTTCTTCCGCTTCCTTTGCACCCACAACAAGGATGTATGGTGTCTTGTTCTCGGAAGAGATGGCCTTAATCTTGCTCTTCATGTTGTCGTCGCCGGTGTAGGCCTTTGCACGGATGTTTGCCGCACGGAGGAAGTCTGCAACTTTTTC
>JAGCWT010000044.1 GCA_017961705.1 Treponema sp. | reverse complement strand
TCTGCTATGGATAACCTCCGCGACTCCCTAAGAGACGTCCGCACTTCAATGTCAGACATGTCGGATATTGCACAGGGCGTAATCAAGAGCGGCCAGAACTTGGACAACTGTGTTATTTCCCTGGACACAAACGTTGCCAAACTTGGTGACGACGTTCGTAAGCTTTCGGGCTAGCATTGCCTGTAACAAGCTTTGAATAAAATTGTTTTCTAATAAGACTCAGCTAAGGCTAAGCTAAAAGCTTGGTGCAAGGGCGGATTTTGTTCGTTCTTTGCATACCATTTAACCTGCAATCTTCGTAAGGAGACATTCTACTGTATGATGAATTTTAAAAGATTCCTAGTGGCAGCATTTTCCGCAGCCTTAACACTTACAGCCTGTTTTGCAAAGCCCCAGACAAAGGTGACTCTTGCAAAGAACATAGGCGAACTTTCCTGGTCAAACAACGTTACCATTGCCGCCAAAAACTTTGAAGGTGCTGGCGAAGGTTCTGTAATCAGCATAGATGCCCAGCAGACAAAGGCCGACTACCACAAATTCAAAGCCTATTCTGCGGGTAGCACAAACGGCGGCTGGAAAGAAATCGGTTCTGGTGGCGTTAGCGGTGCAAGTTATTCCAACAAAGAGTTCACGCTGGAAAAACATTCCTCTGCAATCACCGTAAAGCTAACGGCACAGGAAGCGGAAGACCTAAAGAAGTACGGCATGGTCATGCACGGTTTTGGCCTTTCCATAAAAAAGATTGAACTTACATCTTCCCAGCAAAAGCAAAATGCCAAAAATGAAAAATCGCCCGGTCACGCAAAGAGCGAAAAATCACCCGGCCACCAAAAGCCTGCCAAGCAAGAAAAACCTGCCAAGCACGAAGCAAAGCCTGCAAAGACGCAAAACGCCAACCTGCCCTTTGACCTTGGCAACTGGAAAAGTTTTGTGGTTCCCGCAAAAGACCTGCACACATCCGGTGACTTCTCCATAAAAATCAACACAGCTGCATCGTCCGCAGAAAAAAATCCTTCATATTTTAACCTAAAGCTCTATGACTCAAACTGGCAGCCCATCAGCAAGGGAAGCATACAGTCATCAAAAGAATTTGCAAGCCTAAAGCAAGATCTGATTGTTCTTACAAAGGCAGATGGATTCGTAGTCTACACACCAACAGAAGCAGAGCGCGATGCAATCAGAAAAAAGGGCCTACTTATACAGGGCTACGGAATCTCCGTAAGCGACGTAAAAGCTGTAACTGTAGCAGACCTCCACGCAACATCTGCCCCGGAACCTGTTATCGTATCAAAGCCAGTTCCGTCAAGCAAGGGCTCTTCTTTGCCAAAAGTAGTAAAGGGAACACCTGTGCCAAAAGTAACAGTGGGAACTCCTTTTGCAAACCACGGAAAGCTTCACGTTAAAGGAACATCCCTCTGCGACAGCAAGAACCAGCCCTACCAGCTCTACGGAATGTCCACCCACGGCCTTTCATGGTACCCGGAATACGTCTCCAAAGAAAGCTTTGCCACCCTGCGCAACGACTGGAATGCAAACTGCGTCCGACTTGTGCTTTACCCCGGAGACTACAATGGCTACTGCAACGGCGGAAACAAAGAAGAGCTAAAGCGCGTTGTCTACAAGGGAATAGAAGAAGCAACTTCCCTCGGCATGTACGTAATCGTTGACTGGCACATCCACAACGACAACCCCAACAAGTACAAGGCAGAAGCAAAAAAATTCCTCGACGAGGTTTCAAAAAAATACGCAAACTACGGAAACATCCTCTACGAAATCTGCAACGAGCCTGTAAACTCAGACTGGAACAGCCAGATTAAACCCTACGCAGAAGAAATCATCCCGGTAATCCGAAAGAACGCCCCCGACGCAATCATCATCGTGGGCACAAACACCTGGTCCCAAGACGTAGACAAAGCCGCCGCAAACCCAATCACCAGGTACAAGAACATAATGTACACCTTCCACTTCTACGCCAACACCCACACAGACTCCTTCCGCTCAAAAGTGGAGGGTGCAATAAAAGCGGGTCTCCCCATCTTCATCACCGAATTTGGAACCTGCGACGCATCCGGCAACGGTGGCTACAACGAAAGCCAGTCAAAGCTCTGGTTCAACCTCATCCAAAAATACAACCTTAGCCACATCAACTGGAGCCTCTGCAACAAGGCCGAAACCGCAAGCGCAATATCCTCCTCCTGCCAAAAAAAATCCGGCTGGACAGAGGGAGACCTTTCACAGTCAGGCCGCCTTATAAGAAATCACTTCCGTTCTCTTAAGCGCTAGTTTTTTTGCATAATGAGGGGAAAAGCCTTTCCCCTGGCCTCAGCCCGCAAGCGGTCTTCGGCACACCCCATTCTCCTAGGTGGCTCCCGCCCCCTAAAACCCCTGCCTAAAAAAAATCCCTCCATGGATTTTTTTCAGGATCGGAGAATTGCAGGCAATTCTCCGCGCTGCAAAAACGCGCCTCCATGCGCTCTAAGATTTTGGCAAGAACCAGCCTTAAAAAAATCCCTCCATGGATTTTTTTAAGGATCGGAGAATTGCAGGCAATTCTCCGTGCTGCAAAAACGCGCCTCCATGCGCTCTAAAACTTTTGTACGGATCAGCTTTAAAAGTATATGTCATTGCCGTGCTCGACACGGCAATCTTTTATATTGCAGACAAATAGATTTTCGGGTCTTTCGCAACGAAGTTTCCTGCGAGCCCGAAAATGACACATTTCTTGCTAAAAACTCGACATTTGACCTATTAAGTTTTTGCCGCATTTTCAGCCAGAAATAAAAGTGCATCCGCATTTAGATTAATACTTGCTAAGTTTCATTTCATAATGAACAGTCAAAATGAGATAGTGGGACGTAGGAAAAAAGCAAGGAGGGACCCTTTAGGGAGGATTCCTTGATTTTTTCAGTCAACTGGGACCCGCTAGCTCATTTTGACTGTTCATTAATGTGCTTTAATACGTAAGCTGTGCAAAGGCTTGACAATTTTTGCCTTTGACATTTACAATATAAGTAACCTTAAAATACACTAAGCCGTGCAGTACAGGAGCAAATGAATGGGAAAGGTGTTGTTTCTAAAAAGCAGTTCGCTGGAAAACGTTGCGCTTAACAATAAGATAAACGAACGCATCGGTTCATTTTTTATGGCTATCCACGAGGAAGAAGTCCGCAAAGCCGTTGATGCCGGAGACGTTTCCCTTATCATCATATACCTCAAGAACGTTTCCGACAAAGAGCGGTCGGAAATTTCAAAGATTCTAACAGGCATTCTTACCGTGCCCTATGTCCTTGCCGGCGAGAGGGAAGACCTTCACAAATACTTTGTGGCAAACCTTCAGGCCCACATCCTCCGCTACATAAAGACACCGGTTCTTTTGTCTGCATTCATAGAAGAAATAAAGTGCATCCTTGAAAAACTTGGCGAAAGCCTTCCAGCCCAGGAAGAACTTGTAAAGATTGCAAAGAAAGAAATCGTGGAAAAAGAAGAGCCAAGGCACCTCCTTGTTGTGGACGACGACCTTGTTGCCCTCCGCACAATGAGCAACGTGCTCAACCCACTCTTTAAGGTGTCTGTTGCAAAGAGCGGAGCCGCAGCCATTTCATTCCTTGCAAAAGAGCATCCAGACTTAATCCTTCTGGACTACCAGATGCCTGTTTGCGACGGTTTGCAGACTTTGGAAATGATAAGGGCAGAGGAAGAATACAAGAACATTCCCGTCTTCTTTCTTACAGGCGTTGATGACGCAGACCTGGTAAAAAAAGCCATGGCCCTTAAGCCCGAAGGCTACATCCTAAAATCAGCAGGACCTGAGCTTCTCATCTCCAAAATCGAGGCCTTCTTCTAATGGAATTTTCTCTTATAAAAAAAGAAGAGATTCCAATGATAAAACAAATGGTCGCAAGCGCAAACTGCCTTAGGGTAATATTCTTTGCGCCTGCCCTGACCATTTACATTCTCACCGAATTTTTTTCCGACTGGAAAATCATGCATTCTCCAGCCTACAGCCATTACATCTTCAAGTTCTTTGGCTTTGAGACAAACGTATTCAACATCTACGTAATCCTTGACCTGCTGATTGTAGTTTTTTCGCTCGTCATATTTTTTGCAGCCCTCTTCTACCGCAAGAAGCCCCAAGACCGCCAAGATTTTTTTCTTACCTTTATGAAGCTCTATGTCTTTGCCCTCTTTACCATAAGTTTTGCGGTTGTGGTGGTAACCGCCTACACCGACTACGACATGTCCCACGTAGACTTTACCTTCTTTTACCTTATTGCCCTTGTTTCAACCAGCGTCTTTTTTTCAAATTTCTTTATTACGGTTCCGCTTTGCATAATCTACTTTGTTGCAATGCACGTATTCATTGCAATCTGTCCCAACAACATCGTATACAAACCCCACGTTCCCTACGGAATATTCCTTGTAATAGCCCTCTGCTTTGTTTCCGTATTCAGGGCATTCAACCTGCTTTCCACCCTGCGCTACGAAAACCAAATAGAAAAATTCAAGAACGATGCGGTAAGGCAGAATGCGCTAAAGTCCATGTTCCTTGCCAACATGAGCCACGAAATCCGCACCCCAATGAACGCAATCGTTGGAATGAGCGAACTTGCCCAAGACTTTGACCTTGCCCCAGCCCAAAAGAATATGATCCGCCAAATCCGCTCATCGGGAATTGCCCTTGTAAGCATTGTTAACGACATACTGGACTTTTCCAAGATAGAAGCCGGCAAGATGGAAATTGTTCCTTCCGACTACGACATCCTTACCCTCCTGTATGACGTTGCCAACATCTGCAAGGTAAAGCTTGCTGGAAAAAATGTAGCGGTAAGAATTCAAATAGAAGAAAACCTTCCCCAGATTCTTCACGGAGACGACATAAGGCTAAAGCAGGTGCTTATAAACCTAACCGGTAACGCCGCAAAGTTTACGGACAAGGGTTCAATCATAATTCGGGTTGAACGCAATCAAGAAGGCCTTGTTGAATTCTCCGTTTGCGACACAGGCATTGGAATAAAAAAAGAAGACCTGAACACAATCTTTTCCGAATTTGCCCAGGTGGACATGAGCATGAACCGCACCAAGGGAGGAACAGGTCTTGGACTTGCCATTTCAAAAAATCTTGTAAGGCTTATGGGCGGAACACTGGGCGTTTTCTCTGAATACCAGAAAGGCTCAACTTTTTATTTTGCCATTCCTCAGGATGCCGTTTCCAAAAAGACGGTTGCAGAAGCCTATTCACCTCTTATGAAAGAAGCCTTGGCAGACAAAAAAAATCCTTTGCTAAAGGACATAGATTCAAGCCTTTTCCAACGAAGCGAATTTTCTGCCCTCTTTGCCGCAAATGATTCCGCTTCCTTTAGTAAAGATGCAAACTTTATTGCGCCGGATGCCAAGGTTCTTGTTGTGGACGACAACCTGGTGAACATTCAGGTGGCAGAGGGAATGCTGCAAAAGTTTTCCATTGTGCCCGACACTGCTTTGAGCGGTTTGGAAAGCCTTGAAATGCTAAGCGAAAAATCCTACGACCTTGTATTCATGGACCACCAGATGCCTGTCATGGACGGAGTTGAAACCCTAATAAAAATACGCGGTTCAGAAACCAACAACCATACAGTAGTAATAGCCCTTAGTGCAAATGCAATAAACGGTGCAAGGGAAAGCTTCATTCAAAAAGGCTTTGATGATTTTCTTGCCAAGCCGGTTCAGATAAAAGACTTTGCAATGGTGCTAAAAAAATGGCTGCCAAAAGAACTGATAAAAAGCGGAGGGGAAAATTCATCCGATGCTTCTTCCAAAAATGAATGGACTTGCCCGCTTTCCGTAATAAAAACTTTTGTAAGGCTAATAGATTCCACATCACAGGAAATAGAAGATTCCCTTGCCAAGAATGACCTTAAAAACTTTACAATAAAAGTCCACGCGCTAAAAAGTTCCGCAAAGATTGTCGGTGCAGAAGAAGTTTCAAAGCTGGCTGCACAACTGGAAGAATTGGGAAGCAAATGCGATTGCCAAGAGACGCTTTCCCTTATCCAAAAAAAGACAGAAGAGCTTCTCCTTCTCTACAAATCATGCAAGCAGATGTTTGCCAAAGAACTGCTTGCCACGCAAGAAACAGAAGACGCTGCAAGTGCCGGAGATAATTCGGAAAGCAAGCCCAATGCCTTAGAGCTCACCGCGCAAGAAGCTGAGTCGCTTGCCGTCAAAATAGTGGCCGCCTGTGAGCAAAACAATTTAAACGAATTGGAAAGCCTTGTGGCAAAACTTCAAAACTTTTCGCTAACGCCTTCCCAGAAAAATACCCTGGCCCAGCTAAAAGACGCCACAGAACTAATCGACTTTGACCGTGCCAAAGAAATAGCCGCCACCCTGGTTGCCCAGTAACTTGCCATTCCACTCACAGCCCCCTGTCATTCTCATGCGCAACACCATGTCATTCTCATGCGCAACACCATGTCATTCCCGTGCTTGACACGGGAATCCATTCACCGCCCGCAAGCGAATCTACATTATGGTATAAGTTTGGTTGTCCACCTTGGTAAGCCCCACCCGCTGCCAGAAAATCTCCGCATTGGTATCCTTCGCATCAAGAACAATTTTCTTAGCCCCGGTTTCAAGCATTAGCCTTTCAAGAGCAAGAGTACCAAGCCCAATGTTACGGAATTCCTTGTTCACCTCAAAAAGGTCAATGCAGAGAGTGTCGCCCAGCATCTTGTAAACGCAGACCGCCTTTAAAAAACCGCTCGAAGGCTTGTAGTCAAAAATCATAAAAGACGACTGCTTAAGCACAAAAGAAAATTCCCCGCCCTTGGTATAAGACCTTAGCAGCGGAAAATTATCCCATCCCTCAAGAGCCATATAGGATTCAAAAATGTCGCTGTCCACAATCCTGTAATTCAAATTCATAAACCACCCCGCGTGAATACTACCACAATTCTCCTTCTTTGTCACATAGAATATTAGGACGAACTTTTCCCAGCTCTACCATTTTACTTCTTTGCTTAATCCGACCGAACATGCCTTTCGTCACCGCCGTTTCGCCCTTCGCCTGTTCGGCTCATACCGCTCGCGCGGTACTACGGGGCTCCATGGCGGCGTAGGTGCATTAAAAAAATCCCTCCGTGACTCGATGTTGCCTATCAAGAAAAATTACGGTCTCTGCACTCGCAGCGCAGCGTCTCTAAAAAAGCATTATGCATCATTTTTTCTTCGGCACTTGTTTTTCGCGGCATATTATGCGATAATATAGTAACGGAGAAAGCCTATGAGTACAGGAAATATTTTGTATACCCGGGGGGGGGTATAAGATACTCCCTTGTATAGCAACCCTTCTCTTTTTGCTCGCAGGATGCAAACAGTCTGACTCTTGGGAAGAGCCTGTTGCTGAATATTTTGACAAATACACAAACACAGCCGCAATAGAAAAGCACGAAATTTCGTGCGGCTACGAAAAAGATGCCGGCGGCACTTCTTGCATTTCAAGCTACGGAGACAAGACTGTAAGCTTTTACCTAAGGAATCCGCGCAAATATAACCTTCTGACAGCATTTTCAACTTTGGACAACGGAGTTACCGTTTCGCAAGACACTTCCGACAAAAGCGTTATATATGTAACATATCCAGAATCCTACCTTATCGCAAATGACTGCGGTGGAAGCATTGGCGGCACAATAAGCCTGCAAGAAGAAGAAACCCTCAGGGAATTTGAAAGCTATACCTTTAGCCTAAAATGCAACACTCCGCCGCCCAGTGTAAAAGGGCCAATGGTAAACGCGGCAGGTGGCAAATATATAGTCTGCTTTTATATGCCTACGACAGAACTGGGTAGCCAAAGACACTCCGCAAGCAGCCACAAGCTTTTTATAAACAATGCTTTGGTCAGTGAAGGAAGCCCTTCTGACCTTATGAATGCATCCGTTCCTCGTCCTTCAAACCTTGTAGCGCTGGAAGGCGGCTCACTTTTTAGCGCTACTACACCGTCCGGCTGTACTGCCTTCTATTATGAAACAGGTGTGGATCTGCAGGGCGGAATTTTAAACTGGTCTATACGCATAGAAGACGGTGAAGGGCTTTCTTCAAAAACGCTGAAGGCTTCTTCTGACGTTCGCGAGGTAAACCTTACCCTTACAGGTGGTGATGTTTTTGCCCAAGGAGATGCTAACCCAACCTTTACCGCAAGTACAGACGAAGGGGAAGTTATTGGCTGGAGCTGGAGCTCAAGTGATGAAAGTGTTGTGACAGTTTCTGGCACTAATAATGGCAATTCAACTTCTGGCACTGTGGATATAGTAGGCGGTGGCACTGCAACTGTTACCGCACAGGCAGAACTTTCTGACGGAAGAATACTTACAAGGCAAAAAGAAGTTCGCGTACTTGGCATTAGCTTTAACGAGGCGCAAAGAGACTTCCTTAAAGGCCAAACGGATACGTCCCTTTCCGCAAGCCTTGCTGGCTTCCCGGATGGCCAGGCTTGTACATGGGGTTCATCTAATTCGTCCGTAGCTTCAATAAATTCTACAAGTGGCGCACTTTCACTTTCTACCAAGGGAAAAGCCGCAATAGTCGTAAGTGCAACTTATAGCGGTAAAACAGTAACAGCGACAAAGGAAATTGTCGTACACGAAGTTAAGATAAATGGTGCAAGCGAAGTCTTTACCGGCTCTGAAAACACGCTGTCCCTTACGGCTGCCGTAGATAGTCCTTCGGGTGCATCTGCGCCCACTGGAATCGGCTATGAATGGAGTTCGTCTGCTCCAGGAAAAGCTACGGTAAGCAATGGTACGGTAACTCCTGTCGCAAGCGGAAGTACTAATGTAGTGCTGACCGCCACGCTCAACGGTAAGAGTGTAACAGTTCTAAAGCCGGTTACAGTCTACAGTCTTTCCCTGACCGGAAACTGTCTTCTTTCTAAGACAGGTGGTGCAAAGAGTATTACTGCAACAATAACGCCTACACCCGCATCAGGAACGTTCACATACTCATGGTCTTCAGCTAGCACAAACATAGCAACTGTTTCCGGTTCTTCTACAACAGGAAGTGTAACACCAAAGATTGGTGGAAGTTCTGTAATAACATTTAGCGTCAAGAAAGACGGCTCTGTAATTGCAAGCGCAACAAAAACGGTCTACGTCATAGAAATAAAGGGGATAACCGGCTTCCTTGTTGGCGACTCTCCTCGTGCGCTTTCTGTTGTTCCGGCATCGGGCCCAACTTATAGGTGGTTTTCAAGTAATGCAGAAAAGGCAACTGTTTACAATACTACCGGAGTGATTACTCCTATGGCCGCGGGCGACTGTAATATTACTTGCAAGGTTACAATGGGAAGTGACAGTCTTGACATTGTAACTGCCATTAAGATAGCAAATATAACATTTACAGGAATTACCAATGAAAGTGCAGGCATTACGATTGCTGTTGGAGAAAAGTTTGTGTACCCCTTTGCATTCCCCTACGATGCTTTCAATGGCTACATTGTAGAAGAGGAAAGCGAAGACTCTTCCATAGCAACAGCAGACACAACTTCCAATTCTTCAAGCTGGTATCTCCATATAGAAGGAAAAGCCGTCGGAGAAACTGATGTAAGCCTTGTACTAAGAAAGAATGGTATATCAGGCAGCGCAAAAAAAACTCTCCACGTAAACGTCATAGCTGCCCACACTGTTGCATTCTCAAATTTAAGCACTTACCTTGCATCCCTGCCCTCTGGCGCAGACAGAGATCATCCCTACAAGCTCAATATTACAGGGCTTAGTGCAAGTGATGTATACAATGACGGTAGTGACTCAACAAATTTGAACAATGCTCTCAAGGCCGCAGGAAGGTTCATAGATCTTTCTGCTACAACGCTTCCATCAGGGCTTACGTTACTGCAAAATGCCTTTGCAGGAAATAGCTACCTTGTAGGTGCCCCCTCTATTCCGAGCGGTGTAACCAATATGGGAGGCTGTTTTAACGGTTGCTCAAACCTAAAGATTCCTCCTGCAAGTATTGCAAACACTGTGACGGGTATGGCAAGCTGCTTCTGGGATTGCTACAGACTGGAAACAGCTCCTGCGTTCCCTTCTTCCGTAGAGATTATAGGAGGTTGCTTTGGAGGCTGTTCAAGTCTAACTTCTGCCCCTGTAATACCAGCTTCCGTAACTAGTATGGCAAATATATTTAAAGGCTGCTCGTCACTTTCCGGAACTGTTACGGTAAACGCGCTCATAACGGATAGCGATAAATGGAAAGATTCTTTTAACGGCTGTACCAGTTTGGCAAGTGTTGTCGTAAAAAGCAGCAACGTAAGAAATGCAATCCTTGCAGCAGATGGAAATACGGCGGTGTCCTCAAAAATCGTTGTTACACCTTGACCAAAGTGCGTTATTCTGCTAGACTTTTTCCACATTTGCCAACTTAGCTCATCCGGTAGAGCAGCTCCCTCGTAAAGAGCAGGTGACCCGTTCAAGTCGGGTAGTTGGCTAAAGCTCCTTGTTACCAGGGAGTTTTTTTTATTTTAAAGACCTATATCTCTTAGCAAAAACGGGTCAGCGAAGCGAGCGCACCGCCAGGTGAAAAGGGCGCAAGGACGCGCCCGACAGCGAGCGAAGCCGCCCGAAAGGAGCGAACAGGAAGTTCGCGACTGGAGGGACCCGTTCAAGTCGGGTAGTTGGCTTAAATTCTTTGCATTTGAAGCTTCTGCTTTTGCAAAAAAAGCCTACCCCCGATTGGAAGGGCGGCGGAGCCGTTGCCGACAGGCAATGGAGGCGAATGCCGGAACCCTGGAAAGCGGGTTAGCAATAAAAAGTTGGTCCAGAAAAGAAAATCCCAAAAATCCAACCACTACTTTCGTATTGTTTTTGTGCTGGTTTTGCCTGTGGTCTCGTTTACGGTAACAAGTGCCCATTCCTGGTTAAAGAGAGTGTCAAAGCAGCGTTCGGTGTAGTCGCCCAGTTCCTTGCTCTGGTGGTGGTGCACGTGGCCTGCGTAAACGTCCGTTACGTCTTCCTTTTCAAAGAGGGTTATGAGGCGGGTGGATTCCTCTTCGTTTTGCAGGCAGTAGTAGCTTAGTCCGTACATGCCACTTCCGTATATTGGATAGTGCGAGAATACGATTTTGGGGCGGGGGTCGCTTTGCATGGCGCTCTTTAGTTTTTTGAACTGCTTTGGCCCCAAGGATCCGCTTCCTGTGTCCAGTGCATAGTAGCTGAATGCGGAACTTCTAAAGCGGTAGAATGAAGTGTAGGGGAAGCAGAGGTCGGAAAAGTCGTCCCAGCCTGAATTAAAGAGGTCGTGGTTGCCTACGATGTTCAGAACCGGGATTCCCCGGCTTTCTATTTTTTCTACAAAGTCGCAGTATTTAAGGTATTCCCTGCGTTCACCGCGCTCTGCAATGTCTCCAAGGCAGACGCAGAACTTTGGCTGTTGGGCGGCAGGAAGTGAGTCCATCCATTCAAGGAATTCATCTTCGTCTATGTTTTCTGAGCGTTCGCTTCCGTAGTGGGGATCAGTAAAGATGACGAATGTGTATGTTCCAGAAAGCGAAGCAAAGCTTGGGCCTACGCGTCCCTGGTAAAGTTCCTTCATCTGGTCGGCGCGTTCATCCACAAAGTCTCCGTGGTGGAAGAGTTCAAGCGCACCGTAGCCGCAGGATAAAAGTGCAAGTGCGGAAAGAAGTATGAATAAGCTGCTGAAAACCGAAATGAACTTTTTCAAAAGAACCACCTTAGCCTTAATGCAAATTCGCAGGAGTCGAACATGGCGGAATTTGTAAAGAAGTCCGTGTACCTAACCCTTGCCTCTGCACCTAGTTCCTGAAGGGCGCTCAAGTGGAATACGCTTCCGGCACACAAGGCGGGGGAGCCAAGCAGGTTGTAGCGGAAAAGCTCGTGTGTTCTGATTGCCGTGTAGAATTCATACCATGAAAATGGATAGAAATGCAGGGAAAAGTCAAAGCCCATGGTTAGGTTTGTGAGCACCGGGTTTGTGTCTCGGATTGCAAATATTGTGCGCATCTTGTAGAGCGAAACTGTGTTCACTTTTAGGCTGAACCAGTTTACCGGTTGGGTTTCCAGCCAAAAGCCTGCAAGTAGGTTGTTGGTTATGCTCAGTTCCTGAAAGTAGGTAAAGTTGTATTTTGCCCCAAGACCCATGCGGCCTTTGCTCCACCTGAATGGCCACCAGACTCCCTCTGCCGTAAACTGGTAGTCTTCTTCTCCCAAAAATCCAGCTGCGGTAGCCGTTGCCTTTTCCGACTCGTAGGTGTAGCCAAATTCAAATGCCAGCTGGTAGGGGTCAAAGCCGTTTCCCGTGTTGTAGATTGGTGTCATAAAAACGCTGTGGGTAGGCTGGGTGTCGTTCTGCTCCTGGGCAAAAATCAGGACGGGAGAAAGGAAAAAGACTGCTTGCAAAAGGAAAAACTTTAACTTCATTTTTTTTCTATTATATCATTCTAAAAATAATATGGCAATTGCCTTTCCATGGCGGCGTAGGTTTTCTGGAAATTTGCAAGATGCAATAAAATGGGTTAGAATGGGAATATGAAAAACAATATGCTTTCCAAGCTTGCTGCCTGCTATAACGGTACAAGCCTTATCCTGCGCATTTTTATTGGCATTGTCATTGGTGCGCTGCTCGGAGTTGTCATTCCTTCTCAGGAATGGATTGGTATTTTTGGCGACACTTTTGTTGGGGCTCTTAAGGCTGTTGCCCCGGTGCTGGTCTTTTCACTCGTTACAAGTTCCCTTGCTAGGGGTGGAACAAAACTTGACCGCCGCTTTGGAACTGTGCTGGTGCTTTATATGGTTAGCACTTTGCTTGCTTCCCTGGTTGCTGTTACGGCAAGTTTTATTTTTCCGCAGACGATTGCCCTTGCAAACGAGGCTTCCGCTGATTCAGCTCCGGCTGGAATTGGCCAGGTGCTTAAGAACCTTCTTATAAATGCGGTTTCCAATCCCATTGATGCCCTTGCCCGCGCCAACTACATTGGTATTCTTGTCTGGGCTTGTGTCTTTGGACTTGCGCTAAAGTCAATTGCAGGTGAGGGAACAAAGCAGATGCTCAACGATTTTGCGGAAGGCCTTTCCAAGGTTGTGCGCTGGATTATTAACCTTGCTCCCTTTGGAATAATGGGGCTTGTCTTTACGACGGTTTCTTCAAACGGCATGGGCATATTCAAGAATTACGGAACACTGCTTGCAGTTCTTGTAGGCTCAATGCTCTTTATGGCCCTTGTGGTGTCTCCCCTCATCGTTGCCATTACGCTAAAGTGCAACCCCTATCCTCTGGTGTGGAGATGCCTAAAGCAGAGCGGCATTACGGCTTTCTTTACGCGCAGTTCTGCCGCCAACATTCCGGTGAACATGGAGCTTTGCGAAGAGCTTGGTCTGGACAAGGAAATGTATTCAGTTTCCATTCCTCTGGGTGCAACAATCAACATGGACGGAGCTGCAATTACTATTGCCATTATGACACTGGCTGCGGCTCATACCCTGGGCATTGTTGTGGACATTCCCACCGCACTCATACTTTGCGTACTTGCCACTTTGGGTGCTTGCGGTGCATCCGGTGTTGCTGGCGGTTCCCTGCTGTTGATTCCGCTTGCCTGTTCACTTTTTGGCATCTCCAACGACGTTGCAATGCAGGTTGTTGGCGTAGGCTTTATAATCGGCGTGGTTCAGGACAGCCTGGAAACTGCCCTCAATTCCGCAGGCGACGTACTCTTTACCGCCACCGCCGAATACCGCGCCTGGAAAAAACAGGGTAAGCCTTTGCCCGACTTCCTTGCAAAATAGTTTGGAAAATCTTTGCAGCTTGCATGATGCTTTGTATGCCGCTCTGGATCTTATGTTCCGGGGCGGATTTTTTTTTCTTGGCTGGGGATGTGCGTAAAATTTACAAAACGCCGAAAAATTTTCTTACAAAACGCCGAAAAAAATCTTTACAAAACGCCGAAAAAAGTGATAATAAGAGTATGAATAAATATAGAAGCCGTATAGTAGATGCGATTCTGCAGGATAAGCTTGAAGCAAAAGGGGCTGTTTTAATAGAGGGACCAAAATGGTGCGGAAAAACAACGACCGCTGCCCAAAAAGCAGCAAGCATTCTGCGTATGGACAACCCTACTGAAAAAGAACAAAACCTGAGCCTTGCAAAACTAAATCCACTAAGGCTTTTAAAAGGAGAAACTCCCAGGCTGATTGATGAATGGCAGATTGCTCCAAGCTTATGGGATACCGTCAGGTACGAGGTTGACCAACGTTCCAAGATGGGGCAGTTTATTCTTACAGGTTCTGCAGTTCCTCCTGATACAAAAGAAATCACTCATTCCGGGACAGGACGCTTTTCGTGGCTTCTTATGAGGCCAATGTCTTTGTTTGAGTCAGGAGAATCATCCGGGGAAGTAAGCCTAAAGGACTTATTTGATGGAAAGCTTGATGTTGACGGAGAAAACAAAAACGATATAGAAAAGCTTGCCTTCCTTATTTGTAGGGGCGGATGGCCTGGTGCTGTCGGTTTAAAAGAAAAACCAGCGTTACAGCAGGCATTTGATTATTATGCCGGGGTCGTAAAATCGGATATAAACCGGGTGGACGGAAATGCAAAGAATGAAGAGCGCGTTATGCGGATTGTGCGCTCGTATGCAAGAAATCAGGGAAGTCAAGTTGCAATGACTGTTATTGCAAATGATATTATGAGTAATGATGCTTTTAGCGTGAATGAAGATACTGTTCAAACCTATATACAGTCATTGAAAAAGATATTTGTCGTTGAAGATATGACAGCGTGGAATCCCAATCTCCGCTCAAAGTCTGCAATCAGAACTTCTGATACACGTTACTTTGTTGACCCTTCGATTGCCGTAGCAAGTCTTGGTCTTGGCCCTGAGGATTTGCTGAACGATTTGAACACTTATGGGCTTTTGTTTGAAACCCTGTGTGTACGTGATTTGCGTGTATTTGCAGAAAGCATAAACGGTTCTGTATATCATTACAGGGATAATGCTGGTCTGGAATGTGATTCAGTTGTTCACCTGCGGAACGGAAAATATGGACTGATAGAAATAAAGCTTGGTGGCGATACGCTGATAGAAGAAGCTGCTTCAAACCTAAAAAAGCTTGCTTTAAAAATTGATACATCCAGAATGAATGAGCCGTCTTTTTTGATGGTATTAACTGGAGTAGGTCACTATGCATATAAAAGGGAAGACGGCATTCTTGTTGTTCCGATTGGTTGTTTGAAGAATTAAATTACTTCCCTAAGCGAATGAACAAGTTCTTTTTCTAGTGCAGACATGACTGCGTCTTTTATCTTCTCGATTTTATTTTCGCTTTCCGTATCCCGCTCTGGTTTTTGAAAGAGAATCTGCGGTTCCACGCCAAGGGCTGTGGCGATGCGTTCGATTGTTGAAAGCTTTGGAACGTTCTTGTAGATTTCCATTAGGCCTATGTAGCTTGTGGCTGTGTTGCATGCCTCTGCCAGCTGTTCCTGGGTAATCCCTTTTTCCTTGCGGATGCGCTTTATGTTGTCAATGACGGTTCTCTCTAAACTCATTTTGTACTATATCATTTTAGATATAAACGTATATTATTTTTATTGACGGATTTAATATATGGGTATATCATTTTTAATATAAGGACTGGGCTGCATTTTTACAGGAAGACAAGCAGTTTTTTCAGAAAAAAATCAAATTTTTTTGACTCTCGCATAGGATGATAGAGTGGATTGCTAGGATGAGGGTAAAACTGCATGGTTTTGAATTTTCTTGCTTTTCACGGTATCTTGCGGCAAAACTTAAAATTTAAGAGAGGTGTGCTAATGTCAACAAAATGTTCTGAATGCGGAAATGAGAATGAAACATCAACTGGTGTGTGCAAAGCATGTGGAGCAGTCCTGCCTTCTGGACAAACGACTGCAAATTCTGGCGATGATGTGGGGGCAACCCCAAAATACAAGAATCTGAAAGAGTTTTCAGATAGTTTGGTAGGCAATAAGTCTGTTAAGCGGGTTCGTATTGCAGCTGTCATTCTGTGTTTCTGTGGAATAATCGGTATTATAGGTGCAGGTCTTTTGCGGGGGATGGCACTCGAAGAGCCAGATTTTGTCCAAATAATATCGATCCTCGAATCATTCTTTATGCTTGCTATGGGAATATGGTTGCTAATTACTTATTCACCTGTTGCGGCGACTTGTGCATTTTTACTTATGTTTTTAGAATTAATATGCGGTATAGTATTATTACTATTTCCCCCTCACAGGATTCCATTTGGCGCAATTGTGAATTGTGTGTGCTGTGCATTGGCACTTGGAGCAACAGACGATTTGAGTAATGCTTACAGGTCGTTCCGTAAGGGATGTTATAAGCACAAGAATTGTGAAACAGATAGGCAATATGCAGAACAACAGGAAAAACTTCGCAAGGAGATGTTTAGCAGCATTTCTTTGAAAGACGGATACAAATTCGCATCTGTAACGGGACGTTTTTTTGCAGAGAAAATAGATGTTCCTAGTTCCTATTGTTGCCCATACTGTTATGCAGAAGTTTCTTCTGATGTTGCTTCTATGTGTGGAACTTGCGGCAAGTCTCTTGGGTTACCCCAAGGGATGAATGTGTCAAGAATATCTTCTGATGTTGCATCTGTAGGTGAAACTAGTGGCGAATCACTGGAAGTGGTTTACGAGAAGAAAGATGAAAATGTATCTTCTGTAGATGAAAATTTAAAAAAAGAGAATTTTGTATTAAAGAATAAAAAATTGTTTGTGAGCATTGGTATTGGAGTTGCAATTCTGGCCGGCGTTATAATTGTGATTCTTAAAGTAAATAGTGGAACTTCATATACGCAGAAAGTTACTAATAATGCGGAGGTGCAAGAAGTTGAGTCCAAAACAGAAACGACTGAAGTGTCCAATAACACTAAGAATGAGAATAATGACGTTACTAGAGATTTAATCCTGCGTTGTACCAGCAATCTTAGGCTTCGTGCAAGTGACAATACCGATAGTCCTGTAATTACTACGATGAATGAGGGGACTATGGTTAAAATACTAAAGATAGGTAGAGAAGATGTGAATAACGGTGTCGTATCTTATTGGGTTCTTGTTGAGGTTCTGCCTGGAGGAAAAGACAGGGACTTGAATAAAATACCAGATGGAACTCAAGGCTGGTGTTTTGGCGGTTTCTTGGAACCTTGACCACTGTAATTGATAATAGATAAATCTAAAAAATCCTAAAACTTCGGAATCTATGCCGAACTTTTGCCAAAAAACTGGAAAGTTTGGATTGTATTCCGAAGTTTTGTTGTTTATGTGCCAAAAAATATTCCTTGACTTACTGCTTTTTTTTTTCTATTTTAGAGTTGATGAGTGGTATGGTGGCCAGAAGGCTTAGGGTGATGGATTTTGTTTTTGCTGCGGCGGTGGCTGGGGTAATTGTCTTTTTGTTTCTTAGGCTTGGGCGAAATTCTGATGATTCAAAGAAGAGGCTTTTGGTGCAGTCTTCTTTTGGCGGGGAGTATGTTTTTCCGCTTGACCGCGACGGGCTTTATAATGTTCCCGGTTTGCATGGGGATTCGGTGATAGAGGTTCTGGATGGTAAGGCCAGGTTTAAGGATTCCCCATGTCCGAATAAGACTTGCGTGCAGCAGGGCTTTGTTTCTTTGCCGGGGGAATGGGCTGCCTGTTTGCCAAACGATGTTTTTATAATGATACAAGGTTCTGCAAAGAAAGATTCGGTGGATGCGGTTTCAAACTGAATCTTGAGGAACGTTCTTGCCATTAAGCCTAGCCCCGATTGGAAGGGGCCGCGCAGCGGATTGCCGTTAGGCAATGGAGCCGAAAGGCGGAACCCTGCAAAGCGGGATAAAATGCCCTCCGTGGCATTTTATCCCGCAAGTTTTCTGGCGAAAACTTGCCAGTTTTTTCTGCTAACAAATGACGCGCCCTCCATGGCGCTACTTGTTCTACAGGATAAAATGCTGCGGAGTCTGGCCGGACACGTAGTGCCGGACACAGTTAAAAAAAGAAATGTGCTCCAGATTGGGAAGAAAAAAAAGGAGAGATTATGGCCAAGAAAAAAGGTTCTATTGTATATAAATGTTCCAACTGCTCTTACACGCAGCCGGGATGGCTTGGACGTTGCCCAAATTGCGGCGAGTGGAATTCCATGCAGGAGTGCATCGTGGACCCGAATGCGGCAACACCTTCTTTGGCTGTGGACGGGACTGCCGTAAAGGTAAAGCCTGTTCCGATGGCAAAGATTTCTGTGCAGGATGAAGGGCGTATTTCTACTGGCAGTGCGGAATTTGACCGCGTGCTTGGGGGCGGGGCTGTTAAGCGGTCTGCAATTTTGATTGGCGGTGAACCTGGCATTGGAAAGTCTACGCTTTTGATTCAGACGGCGGCTTCTTTTTTGAAGGGTGCTTCTTCGGCTTTGAAGGGTGCGGCTTCTTCTTTTAAGAATGCCACTGCTACAAAGGGGAAGGCTTGCCACAAGGTTCTTTATGTTTCGGGAGAGGAGTCTGCTTCCCAGATAAAGGGGCGGGCGGTAAGGCTTGGGCTTGACACTGACGCGGTGGAGATTCTTTGCACTCTTAGGCTGGAGGATATTCTTGATGCGCTTGACAGTTTGAATCCTTCTTTTGTGATAATTGATTCGATTCAGACGGTTTATTCGGTTCAGGCGGGGATTGTTCCGGGGACTGTTAGCCAGCTTAAGTATTGCGCAAACGAGCTTATTTCTTGGGTAAAGGAAAGGGACAGCGTTCTTTTTATGACTGCCCATGTTACTAAGGCCGGTGACATTGCGGGGCCCAAGAGTCTTGAGCACATGGTGGACACCGTTATTTCTTTTGAGCGCAGCAGTGACGAGGTGCGTTTTTTGCGGGCTACCAAGAACCGTTTTGGTTCTATTGATGAGCTTGGCATTTTTGAGATGGAGGAGAAGGGGCTTAGGGAAGTTTCCGATCCTTCATCGCTCTTTCTTACCAGGCGCGAGGGGAGTACTCCTGCCGGGATTGCCTGTGCCTGTGTTTTTGAAGGAACCAGGGCTTTTGTTGTGGAGATTCAGGCGCTTACGGTTCCGGCAAAGGCTTCCATGAACAGGGTTTATTCGGACAAGATTGATTCTGCCCGTGTTAGCAGGGTGGCGGCTGTTCTTGAAAAACGTGCGGGGATTAAGTTTAGCGACCAGGATTTGTATATTAATGTTGCAGGCGGCGTTCGGCTTACGGAAAGCGCTATAGATGCGGCTCTTGCGGCTGCCCTTTATTCTGCACGTACGGATTTGGCTCTTCCGGAAAAAACCGTGGTGACTGGTGAGCTTAGCCTTGCGGGGGAGATTCGGCCTGTTAGCAAGGTAAAGCAGCGCATAAAGACGGCACGGGAACTTGGCTTTGACAATATTGTTGCGCCGGGAAAGGAAAGCGGCACAAAGGGGGCTAATTCAATTAAGGATTTGCTGGGCGTGCTTTTTGCAAACAAATAGCCGTGGGTGGCGGTTTGCTCTTGTTTTGTGTCTGTGCTATAATGGCTTAAAGGCGGGACTTATGTTTGGAATGAGCGATGAAGATTTGTTTGTATTTTTGGGGGCTGTTGCAGATGACACGGTTCTTGGCGTGGAAGAAGCTACTCTTTTTGCCAGGGACGAAGTTTTTAGCGAGATAGACATGCATGCTGAAGGTTCAAAGATAAAGGGCTGTCTTTTCTTTGGCAGAAGGGGTGCCTATTTTTATACTGAACCAAAGAACGTGCACTATGACTGGCAGAGGCAGCTCTTGAAATTTAAAAAGCTTAAGTGTGCTGAATTTTCCGCTGATCCAAAGAAGAAGTCTCTTAGGGTAAGCTTTAAGGGGCGCTCCGGTAGCGCAATGGATTTTACGCTGGAACTGGAGCGCGAGGCTTCCGGCTTGGTAGAGGCTTTTGAGGACTATGCAGCCCGCTGTTCAAAGCCTTCTTCTACCAGTGAATCTTAGCACCCAGGGCGGCACCGTGACCCTTTACGTTTAAGAGAGGGTTGTGGGTGTACTTCCATGCTCCGTAGGCTTCTACCCTTGGGGCAACCATTGCTCCTATTTCCAGGTGGGATTCGTAAATTGTGCCAACATCGTACTTGTCGTATAGGGACTGGATTGTGCCCCTCCATTCAATAAGGATTGGGTCTACCGGGTAGGATTTTGCGATGAGCCCGAATGTGATGCCCTTGCAGTCGATTGCTCCGTACCACTTTGACCACTGAAGGTATGCGGCAAGGCTGAGCGGGTTTGTGTACCAGAGGGAAATCTGGCCACCCAAGCGGACGTTTCCTGCGTACTTGCGGCCAGTGTCGTAGATGTCAATTGCAACTTCCGGCGGTGGCAGCTCAGACGGATGTTCTTCAAAGTCATTGTTGTCTTCCCATTCGCCGGTGGGGTAGTAGATTGTGTTTTCTATTACCGGGCCTATGAACTTCCACAGAATACCTTCCAGTCTGCTTTCGTTACCCCAGACTTTTTTGGGGAAGATGAATGCGTTTGATTCAATCTCGAATCTCCAGTCCTGTAGTGCAACGGAATCTGGAGCTGAACCGAATAGTTCTGCAAAGGAGAGGTACTTTCCGTTTGCATAGGGATAGGTGTCAAAGGAAACGGTAAAGTTGTTCACGAGCCACAAAAGGCCAAGTATGTCGTCTATGATGTGGTCGCCGTAGTCGCTGGATGAACTGAATTTGTCTATTTCATCGTCTATGATGCGCTGGGCGACTGTGGATTTGCCAGAGTTTGCCATAAGGGTTTCCTGTGTGAAGGAAACTTCTGCGAAGAGGGGGAAAGTTGCTGCTGACAAAAAGGATGCAAGAATACTAGCTGCTATTTGTTTTTTCATATAAACCTCCAGTGTACAGAATATATACTATAAAACAGTTACTTATGCAACTTGTAACATGCATCTTGCCTATGTCAGCTTGCAACTTGCACTGGCGGCAATGCATTTTGCCAATTTTATTTTTTTGCCACGATGACCATTGTCTTTGCGTTGTAGTCGTAGGGCGAAAGGTCAAAGCCTCCGTAGACTTCTGCGGAAGAAAAGCCGTTTTGCAGGAGCAGGTCTCTTAGCTGTGGGGCGGAATAAAGCCTTTGCACAAATTCATGCTCCATGCGGCTGCCGTCCGGGTCCAGAAGAATCCACTTGGAACGCAAGCCTTCCCATGCTCCGTCCACGGTGAATTTTGTTAGCACGGTCTTTCCTGCCCTCTCAAACCATTCGCCTTCCGTGAACCACCTTACCGCAGTCTCTCGGCTTATGCATTCAAGGATGAATGTTCCGCCTTTCTTTAGCGAGTCGAATACGCTTTGAATAATCTGCATGTCTTCTTCTATGCTGTCACAGTAGCCAAAGGAATTGTATATGTTTACAGCCGCATCGAATTTCTTTTCAGCTGGAACAGAAAAAGTCCTCATGTCCGCATTTACAACTTCCAGTGGAACTCCCTCCGCATCGGTGCTTTCTTTTGCGGCTACAAGGAAGGGCTCTGTTATGTCCACGCCGGTAACGTCCATTCCGCAAAGGGCAAGTTCAACGCTTATCCTTCCAAGGGCACAGCATGCATCAAGGACGCGGGAGCCTTTTTTTAGCCCGGCAATTTTGCAGCAGCTTTCTGCAATCCCGTGTGCCTCTGCCCAGTGAGCTTCGTCAAACATGATGGGTGCGTAGTTAAGCCAGAAGCTTTCGTTTTCAAACCATTGTTTCTTTTTCATAGTATTCTTCCATTATGAATCTTTTGTTTGCTGTCTGCAAGAGGGGAAAATGCACACAACGGAAATCAAGTTTGGGCTCCACTCCCAGAAAAAATAAGTAAGAAAAAAGCATAAAGGCATGGGGCTTGGCAGATTTAAATAAACCTACGCGGGATTGTAGGGGCGGCGTAGCCGTTGCCGCGAAGCGGTAATGGAGGCGAAAGCCGGAACCCCGGAAAGCCCGTGGCGCAAAGTAGTGTTCGGTCGAGTTAGCCGGACGCTTTATGGTAGAGCAGATAGTGGTTCGTCCAGAAAAAAATATCCAATAAAATAAACTAAGCGTCAACTGGATTATTTTTTGCTTTTATGGTAAGTTTTTGGAACTTTATAAAAGTACCCTGCGCTTTTTGTGTGGCGGTGCGAGGAGTTTATTGTGAAAAAATTATTTGCAGCACTTTCTTTGATGATGGTCTTTGCACTCTTTTTTGCTTCGTGCGGAAATTCAAAGGTGAACAAGGCCTATAGCGATGCAGTTGTTTGGAGCAAGGCTGAGGACAAGGATCCAGGCAGCAGCAAGACAAACGAATTGTTCAAGAAGTATATTTCTTCCCTTTCTGAGCTTAACAAGGAGGAGCGTGGTCAGCTGGTGGAAAAGCTAAAGAAGGCAAAGCTTGACAAATGCGCAACGATTGCAAAGCTTGACGTTCAGAAGGCAAAGAAGATAATTGATTCTTTGGAAGATGCCACCACAGACGGAGTGAACAAGTTCCTTGACATTGTGGAAGGCGGCATAGAAAGTTTTGACACGGAAGCACTGGAAAGCGCTCTTGAGCAGTTTGAAAATTCTGCGGAGGCTACCGGGGATGCCGTTGGGTCTGCAATTGATGATTTTTCATCTTCGCTAGAGAACGCATTGGACGGAATTGATACGGACGAATTGGACAGCGAAATTTCCAGCGCACTTGAAGGAGTGTTCAGCGGACTTGATTCGTTTGGTTCAACAGATTCATCGGATTCAGACGACGACTAAAAGCAGGGGTGGATTTCCTAACCACCCTTCGACTAACAGTTTTGTTCAGCTGCTATACAATGCCAAGCAGCTGGGCAAGATAGATGAATGCCGGCGCACCCAAAACGCAAAGTGCCGATGTTACCGCAACAATAAGCCCTGCATAGTGGGCATCCTTCTTGAACACAACCGCAAGCGATGTAATGCTCATGCCAACAGGACAAAGGGCCGCAATGTATGCCGTAACAGTCATAAGGCGGATATCCTCCGCACTTGAAAGCATCATGGGCAAAAGACGTGCCGTTGCAGCAATAACCGCCAAGGATGCAAGAGGGCAGAGCACAAGCCTTACCGCAACCGTCCAGCCAGCCCTAAGCGCAAGAGATTTCTTTCCTTCACCCTTCTTAAAGTCAGCAAAAATCATCCCCAAAAGAATCATGCTAAGTGCCGTGTTCATCTGCCCAATGTAGCCAATCGGTTTTGCAAGAAGATCAGGCAGAGTTCCCGGAATGCAAAAGAGAATAAAACCTGCAACCACCGCAATAACGTTGGGGTTAAAAATAATTTTCTTTATATTGAATTTGCATCCCAAAGCAAGCGGTGCAAAAATCCAAAGCAGAATGTTAAAGTTTATAAGGTAGCCCATCAGGTAAAAAACGCCTTCCTTACCAAGCACCCCGTTAATCAGCGGAATGCCAATAAAACCGCTGTTGGTAAAAATAACGCCAACCCGGTCAATACCGTCAAGCTCCTTACCCTCAGGAGTGCGGCTCCGGATAAAGATGCATGCCGTAACCATCATCGCAATGTGAACGGCAAAGCAAAGGCCTATCATCACCGCAAGCCCCTTTATCTTCTGCGGATTGTAGGGAATGTCAAAAGAAGAAAGAAGCATGCAGGGGTTAACAAGGTAAAGCATGGTCTTGCTTAAAAAAGAAATTTCCTGGTTTGCAAATTTAAATTTCTTGGAAAAAACAAAGGCAACCACAACCACAATCATCATGTAGCAGAGCTGCTTAAAAACAAGAATAGCCATGCGTGCAGTATATATTTTTTTGCGCATAATTAAAAGCCTTTTTTTTATGATATTTTTTTGGACGGTACTTTTCAGGACGAAGTCCTAATTGCTCTACCATTTTACTCTTTGGCTAATTCGACCGCCCATGCCTTTGCGCCACCGCCCTTCCGGGGTTCCGCGGGTCCCTTCCCGCTCCATTGCTGCCGGTTCCGGCCCTTCGACTACGCTCAGGGACCTGCACCGTCAGCAACGCTGTCGCGCCCCTCCACGGCGGCGTAGGTTCAGCAAAGCCATTCCTCCATGGCTCTTTATGCAATATCAAGAACGCGCAAAAATCCCCCCGCAGAAATAACTTTCTTTTAGGTCAAATGTCGAGTTTTTAGCAAGAAATGTGTCATTATCGGGCTTGACCCGATAATCCGCTTTGAAAGATTGCCGGGACGAGCCCGGCAATGACAGGTCTGTTTCAAAACTCGAAATTGAACCTTTTATTTTTTCTTAATTTTTTATGGACAGCGGAAAAATTTGGGTTATATTCTATTGTATAAATTACAGAGCTTTTCTGTAGAGGAGAAAACATGAAATTGATGAACCTTGCAGTTATTGCAACACTTGCAGCTTCAATGTGCCTTGCCGGATGCGCCACAACAACCAAGAAAGCCGTAGCAGGAGCAGCGGTCAATACGGTGGCAAGTGCAGCATCAAGCAAGTCTGCGGACAAAAAATCAGATTCAAAACAGGCAAAATCCACAGAATTCAACATTGCCTACGGTGACTTTGAGGCAATGCAGACTATGGCAAAAAAGCTCCAGAACAGGGGCTATAAGGAAGGCCAGGAAATCACAATCGACGGTGAGCTTTCAAAGGGCTTTGTCACTGCTTCCATCGGAGAACGCAAGGGCGGAATGTACACAGGTACAACCCTGGATGTAAAGGGCTGGGTACTTGATGACTTCCCCGAAGACGAGTCCCGCATTAAGGTAACTGCAAAAGTTGTTACCGACAAGGAAAACTTCTTCCAGTATCTTAGGGCAAATCCTAGCGACGTAAAGGTTATAGAATAAGCCTGCAGAAAATCCAAACAAAAGGATTTTGAAGAAGTTACCGGAACAAAGATTGAGTACACCGTAACACTCAATGCCGACGGAACTGGCGAAATGAAGGCTATGGGTGAAACCACAAAGTTAAAGTGGGACGAAGCTGCCAAAACAGTAGAAGTTGACGGCGAAAAAGTACCCCTTACACTTAAAGAAGACGGCAAGCTCTCTCTTAAGCTTGATGATTCAGAAATAGTGTTTGCAAAGCAGAAGTAAATTATTAACTGCTAGAATAACAATCTTAAATAACATGTCATTCCGAACTAGCTTCGGAATCTATGAATGTTATCGGATGAATTGTGGTACAGACCCTGAAGTTACTTGCTTGCAAGTGCGTTCAGGGTGACTGTTAATCGCTGTTCGTCCTTTAAGATGACTTTTTCCCCTGCAAGCTTTATGCAGGGGATTTTTTATAAAGCCTTAATACTCCACGCCCCAGTCTTTTTCTGTCTTGCGGCTTTTGCAGTGCGGACATTTTGGATGGGCTGGTCCTGGCATAAATCTGCTTAATGGCTCATCGTCTGCATATATCCGCTTCTTGCCTTCTTCTGTATCTCTGCCAGAAAACCTTTCCCCACAATTTTTACAGACAAACATAGTCTCCCCAAAGCTTGGCATATGCATAGTCATCCTCCTTGTTATCTTTCTTGACTTTTACTTTATTATATCCTACCACCTGTGACAAATAATGTCATGGGAAAAAATGAAGCCTGTTTTTCTTATGCCCCCGCTTTGCTCGAATACCATTCCAGTACTGCACGGGCAAAGTTGTAGGCGTTCTTTACGGAGGGGAAGCCTTCAAAGTATTGCTTTCGGTAGAGCATGCGGCCGTCAAAAAAGGTTTTGATTTCTTCCAGGGTTTTTTGGCGCACTTTTTCTGAAGTTACCAATTGGGTGTAGACGGAAAGCATTACGGCAAAGTCGTTAAGGAGGGGGACCTTCATGCAGCTTGCGATTGTGCCTTGGCCAATTCCAAGTTTTGCTCCAAGAAGTTCAAAGCTGGTGTCCATGTCGTAGCTGAAATTTTGCACAGGATTAAAGTTGTACAAAAGGCATACGTTGTGGGCTGCAGCATTCCTCAGTCTGCGCACTGCGTCAAAGTGTCTTGTGTACTTGCACTGCAAATGGAAGTAGTCGTAATAATAGGAATAAAATTTGATGAACTCAAAGAAGCCGATCATCTCTATGAAATTCCATACGGCTGGGGATTCAAGGTATTTTTCTATTGAGAAGCCGTTGTAGCCTGCGAGTTTTGAAGTTTTTATAATGGACATCTTGATGGTCGGATTTTTTTCGAGGAAAGAATCCACCACGCTGTAGCCGTCATCAGCAGGGTTTTCCTGGCAGTCGTTTACGATTTTTACTTTTAGGTAATGCTCAAGGTCAATCGTCATTTTAAGAAGCAGTTTTCTTAGGAACATATCTATAGTAGAAAGTTCAACGAGATGACCAAAGTCGAGTCCTACGTATTTGCCTTTTTTTGTCTGCTCATTGCAAACTCCCGCATACTGTTTTAGGCGGAAGAAATAGTTGTGTTTCCTAAGGAATTCAGCGGCGGTCTCTTCATTCATAAGATTGAACGTAATGCCAAGGTCGTTTTTGCAGTATTCAATTATCTGAGGCACCGTAAGTTTTGGTGACTTTTCATAGTGTTCATTCTTTGACATGATTTTATGATACACCGCCTTACTTTGGTTTGCAATGATTTTTTTGCAGGCCTCTGGTTCAGTCTTATGACTTTGCGCCGGAGAATACGATGAATTCATTTGCTTCGGCAGAATCTTGGGAAGTCTGTTCTGGGCTAAGGTTGTGCTTGGTGATGAATTCTCTTAGCTCCAGGTTCTTTTGCAAAAGTTCCGTGCTGTATTCTTTGAGTTCATCGTTTTCTTCTTTTATCTTTTTGATTGTGCCGTAGACGACTGCTGCCAAAAGGCCTATGCCTGTGCCGATAAGGATTTTCTTTACCATAATAATGCCTCCTGTTTTATTTCTTTTATTCAGTGTAAGGCATGTGATATGACAAATAGTGTCATGTGGGGCGGCAAAACTACATTGTGCGTATGGATATATATTTCTTTAGCATATCCTTAAGCAAAGGCCCTCTAGCCGGGATTGGAGTGGGGCGATAGCCGTGCGTAAGCACCGCGCCCGGTAGGGGGCAAGCCACGGAAAGCCCGTAATACTGATGATCCCCGAAGGGGCAGTAAAAAAAGAAGGTATGCTCCAAATATGAAAAATCTAGCAAGACCTTGAATAAAGTTGAATTTTCTGCTAATTTGTACAAACTATGAGTACAAGATGTTTTGCCATGTTAAAGCCCGGTGTTTTGAACCGTAGGCTTGTAGGCGAGGTTATCAGCCGCCTCGAAAAGAAAGGTCTTAAGCTGGTGGGGCTTAAGCTTATGAACATTAGCCCAGAATTGGCTTCTAAGCATTATGCCGAACACAAGGGTAAGCCCTTCTATGATCCGCTTGTTGACTACATTACAAGTGGTCCTGTTGTTGCAATGGTTTGGCAGGGAGATGACTGCATTACTTTGGTAAGGAAGATGACAGGTTCCACAAGTCCTGCAGAGGCTCATCCGGGAACAATCCGCGGAGACTTCTGCTCTCACACTACGCACAATATTATCCACGCAAGTGACTGCGAGGAAAGTGCCAAGCGCGAGATAGACCTCTTCTTTGCACCGGAAGAAATCATCGACTGGGAAGACCAGGCTTCTCTCTGGTTCTAGGTTTTGCTTAAATGGGGAGGGGAAAGCCTTCCCCTGCGGCCGCACTGCGTTGCGTCCTACCCCTTCTACGGGCTCAAACGCCGCCCGTAACGCCCGCTACTGCCTATTTACAGGGACAATGAATTCCATTCCCCACATGTAGCCGTACATGTGTTCCCCGCCGATTATTAGTTCTACAGATGTTGGGGTAAGGACAAATGGCAGTTTGTCCAGTTCCGGTATGCCAATGGCAAATGCTTCGTCTGCCGAAGTTTCGTTTTTTTCCAGTACGGGTTCAAGCACTTCTTTGTAGGCTTTTTCCGAGATGAATTCCTTTGCGGATGCCACCATTTTTTTGCTTTCTTTGTTAAAGACAAAGCTTTTTCTTGCTATGTAGGGGTGGATTCCGCCTGCATCGACTTTTTCGTAAAAGAGTACGGAAATATATGAACCTGTGTAGGTTACGGTTCCTATGAAGATTGAATATTCTCCTTTTTCTTCTGCGTTGTCTGTGTAGTTTTCTTCCGCGTACTTGCATTGTTTGCTTAGCCATTCTTTTATGCTGCTGTTGAGTTTGTCGCATCCTTCAAATTCTGGAACTTCGACAGTCATTTCCAGCTTGGGGAACTTTTTTGTGTAGCAGCTGGACGTAAAGGCTTTTTCTGCACTGGCTGATGCAGGGGCAAGTGGGGCGAGGGTGCAGAGTGCTATTGCGGTAAGGGCAAGGATAAGGCTGTGTCTTGCGTTGTAGTGTTTTTGATTGCTTGCTGTGTTCTTCATAAGACCTCCTTTGGCCAAAGCTATGCTTGACGGTGGCAAAAAATTGGGGTATATTTTAAACAGTAAAAGGAACAACGCAGCCGTGTGGCTGTCTCCTTTTGGCATTTGTTAAAAGCCTACTCGGAAGTTGCTACACTTGGGTAGGCTTTATTTTTTAGCTCTACACTAAATCTCCCTTTCATTAAGATTAGGATACAGCCACCCGATACAGCGATGTTCCAATATAAATAATATACTATGATTTTTATTTAAGAGACAAGATGCTTTTTGCAGTGCTCTTGCTTACCTGTTGCGCATCAAAAAGGTAAGCTCGTGCTTGTTGTAGTGCAGGTGTACAACGCGGCTGTTTGGCAAAGAGGCAAATTCTTCTGCGGCCTGCCAGTTTATTCCGCCCTGCATCTTTATCGTACAAATCATGTTGAATTTTATGCCGCTTTCAAGCCAGGTCTTTACCCATTGCAAAAGACGCTCGGGGTAGCAGATTACGTCGCTTAAAATCCATTCCGGGTCACCGCCAAGTGCATCCCTTACGTCTGAAGGCTTTAGCGTAAAGGCATCGTGGGCAGAAAAAGTGACGAGTGGATTTTCCATGAGCGAAGGGGCTAGGGGGCTTCTGTCTACGGCAAAAACCCTGGCGCCAAGAAGGGTAAGAACGTATGTCCATCCGCCGGGGCAGGCACCTGCTTCAAAACAAAGGCTTTGTTTTGCGGGAAGTTCGTCTCCAAAAAAGTGGTTGAACAGTGTTAGTGCTTCCTGAATCTTTAGGTAGGCGCGGCTGGGGGGATTTTCGTGGTCTTCCGTAAAGTTTAGCGTGCCAAGTGGAATGCAGCTGGAAGTGCGTGCGCTTGCAAGAATTGTGTGCTCATCCAAAAGGGTGTAGAAACCCATGGGGCTCTGCGGAATTGTTACCGGAAAATTGCGGGGCTTTAGCGGAATGTAGGGAAGCTTTTCCTGAATAAGCGTCTGCCTGCGGTGGTTTGTAAAAGAGTAGGGTGCCCAGGAACGCTGAATTCCCTTAAGTGCTGTAGCTGCCTCTCCAATCGAATTGAATTTTACGATGAAAGGTTCAAGAAGTGCTGTTGCGCAAAAGTAGGGGATTAAAGCTGAACTTGCAGAATCCACACTGTAGCCGGGAAGGTATACAAGGTCGCCGTATTCCTTCCTTGAATTGGTGTCCACGCCCATCCGCGAGGCAAATTCGTCCAGCATAAAAGCCTTGCATTCGGGGAAGGGAAGAAAAGCGCTTCCGCTTATTTTTTCTATTTCCAAAGCCAGTTCCTAAATTTAGTCAAATAAGCTGTCTGCTTCCTTTTTGGAGGCGGCCTTTAAAAAGTCAATGTATCTTAAAAGAAGGGGAGTACCCGGTGAGCATAAAAATGAAAAACCAATGTTGGAGCGGTTTTCAAAATTTGTAATCCACCTGGGGCGGCACAAAAGCGAAAATGGAAGAAGGAATTCCTTGCGGGGAATCTTCATCTTTATGCTGTAGTCGTTTTCCATGTCCACTTTTACGGGAACCGGGAAATGCACCCTGCAGCCAGAGGCGCTAATGTCGTCCAGCACGCCGGGGAGAACGCAAAGCTCGTGGGCATCAACGCGTCCGGTGTCTGTAAAGCGCTCTTCCTTTCTGTGTTCGTTCTTCATAGCTTTAATTATGAATGAAAAATCCGGTTAGGTCAAGGTGGCAAATGAAAATTATGGAGTTTTTGGAGAATGTTCTAGTGTTTTTTTTCTTTAATTATTCTTAATATGATACTGATAAGAAACGTCGGTTTTGTTTTGTTCTTCTGGACGGTAGGCCAAGTTTTACTGTGCCCGTCCCTACAGTCCGGGCAGATCCATGCAATTTTTGACACAGGCCTCTTCCAATCGGGCGTAGGGGCCATTTGGAAAGGCCGCCAAGAATTTATTTACTTTAAATCCAATATATTTGCATCTCTTCCGTTTGTCCTGCTCTTAAGAACATCTCCTTCTAAAAAGATGCGGACAGAATATTCTGCATAATCCTGAACATAATCCGTTGTTCCGGTGTATGAAGTGCCATTATAGGTAAGGTCAAAATACAAACCTTCAACATGCTTTTTATAGCTTAAAGACTTTGAGCTTCCGCTTTCAATTGTAAACGGCACATCAATATCCGCTGAAAAATAGGTAAAGGTTATAGCCCTGTCCGTCTCATTTTTAATAGTAACTTCTGTACTGCCGTCATCGAATTTGCATGAAGAAAATAACAAAAACGCTGATGCAAAAAGTAAAAATAGTTTTTTCATAAGGGGTTCCTTTGAGTTTTACAAATGCTTGCCATTCTCGGTCTAGCCGGGAGGAATCTTTTTTAAGCAGATTATCGGGTCTTTCGCAACTAAGTTTCCAGCGAGCCCGATAATGACATGGTTCGACATGCTCACCAACCGTGGTTCGACTTCGCTCACCAACCGTGGTTCGGCTTCGCTCACCAACCGTGGTTCGACGAGGCTCACCAACCATGGTTCGACATGCTCACCAACCGCACGATAAAGGCATGGTTTTCGTAAAATACTCGACTTTTAATTTAGTTATACAATTTTTCTGCAACGAGGGCAAGCGGGGAATTTTGGAGATTTGGA
>JAGCWT010000043.1 GCA_017961705.1 Treponema sp. | reverse complement strand
TGCCCATCTTCCTGTTTTGGTTCAGCCGAATGCCGGTTTGCCGCAAGTGGTGGACGGAAAGACTGTCTTTCTTGTTGAAGGTGATGAATTTGCAGAGGCTCAGGCTAAGAACAGAAAAGAAGGTGCAGTTCTTTTGGGCGGCTGCTGTGGAACAAACCCAACGCATATCCGCGCAATGGTAGAGAGGATTTTAAAAGATGAATCTTCTTGTGCTGGCGGAAAGTCTTGCGGAAATTCCAGCGGTGAAGGAAAAGAAGAAATTCCTCTTACGGACGGCGTTAACGCAACCTATGTATGTTCCTACAACAAGAGCCAGCAGATTGGCGGAAGCTTTGGCCCTGTAATAATCGGTGAGCGCATAAACCCAACCGGAAAAAAGAAGTGCAAGGAAGCTCTTACTGCAGGAGACATGCAGTTCTTTATAAACGAAGCAGAAAGCCAGCTAAGCCAGGGTGCCCACCTTTTGGACGTGAACGTAGGTTTGCCAGGCATTGACGAAGCGGACATGATGGTTCGTGCGGTAAAAACAATCCAGTCAACATTCAACGTGCCACTCCAGCTGGACTCAAGCGAAGCGGCAGTTTTGGAAAGAGGCTTAAGGAACTACAACGGAAAGGCTTTGGTAAACAGCGTAAACGGCAAGCAGGAAGTTATGGACAAGGTCTTCCCCATTGTTCAGCATTACGGTGGATGCCTTGTTGCCCTTTGCATAGACGAGGGTGGAATTGCCCCCACCGCAATGGGCCGCGTTGCTGTTGCAGAAAAAATAATTGCAGAAGCCGCCAAATACGGAATACCTGTTCGCGACATTTTTATAGACACCCTTACCCTTACCGTAAGCTCGGAGCAAAAGACGGCACTGGAAACCGTACGCGCCATCCGCATGCTAAAAGAAAAATACGGAAGCCAGGGCTTGCAGTTTGTGCTTGGCGTTAGCAACATAAGCTTTGGTCTTCCAAGGCGAGACATAATGAACAGCCGTTTTTTTATGCTTGCACTGGAAGCAGGTCTTACCGGCTGCATTGCAAACCCGGCAAGCGCACAGATGATGGACACTTTCCGCGCATACCGTTCCCTTGCATGCTACGACGAAAATTCACTCGACTACATCCAGACATACACCGGTTCTGTAGACCCTTCATCTGCAAAGGCAAGACAGACAATTCTGGAAGAGGCTGTTGCGGACGGAACAATTTCCATCTGCCTGAACACAGGAAGCGGAAGCACTTCATTTAAGTCTGCGGGTCTTTCTGCTGGCGGTCAGTCAAATCCGGGTTCGAGTCAAGATTCAGATCAAAAAAAAAAGCCTGACGGAGTAAAAAAAAAGACAGGGAATAATCCGCTTGAAGACAACCTTATAACCATCATAGAAAAAGGCTTTAAGGAAAAGGCTGCTTCTGCAACCGAAGAACTTTTAAAATCTGAAGCTCCTGTAAACGTAATAAACAACTGCATAGTCCCGGCACTGGACAACGTTGGAAAAGACTTTGAAACCGGAAAAAAATTCCTCCCACAACTTTTGCTTAGCGCAGAAACCGTAGGAAATTCATTCGGCAAAATAAAAGAGACACTTGCCGCAAGCGGTGCAGAAGAAGAAAGCAAGGGTACGATTGCGATTGCCACCGTATACGGAGACATTCACGACATTGGAAAGAACATTGTAAAGGCAATGCTTGAAAACTACGGCTACACTGTTATTGACCTTGGAAAGAACGTTCCCTACCAAACCGTAATCGACACAGTCTTGCAGAACAAAATAAAGCTGCTTGGACTTAGCGCCCTTATGACAACAACCGTCGCCAACATGGAAGAGACAATAAAACTTTTGCACCAGGCCCTAAAAGATGCCGGTGAAGAGTGCAGGGTTATGGTTGGGGGTGCAGTTCTTACCGCCGACTATGCAGAAAAAATCGGAGCTGACTACTACGCAAAGGATGCCATGGAATCTGTTGCTATTGCTAAAGAGGTGTTTGGAAAATGAGCGGAATGTATCCTTTTCGCAGGGGAATTGTAAAAGAGCCTTCTGCAAAACGTGTTCAGAAAGTGTGCTGCAAAAGCATCAATTCCTTTTGCCCTGTGTCGCCCTGGTTCCTTTTGCCGCTGAGCCCATTCAGCTGCATCACGTCCTTTAGGCTGGTCTTTGGTTCCGTAATCGGAAAATTCTTTGCACCGCTTTACCTAAGAAAAATAAAACTGATCAGGTGGCCTGTAAAACACGTTGACCATGAACTGGACGAAAAAGTTCCCTTCCGTGCAGACACCGTAAAGTGTTACATGGATTTTATAAACATCTGGATCCGCCCGCTCAACATGCTGCTCCACCGCTACGGCTGGCTGCAGGGTTCAAGGCATTGCGCCGAATTCATGCGCTACCTAATAAAGACCTACACCTATGCGCTAAAAATTTACAGGCACTGCATGACCACAACCTACCGCACACCCTGCGACCAAAAACAGGTAAAAAAACTCCGTGCCGCAGACCCGCACTATTGCTGTGTTCCAAGCCTGCACATTTCAATCGTCTGCCTCTGCTTTAGCTTTTACAAAATGCTATTTGACCGCGAGAACTTTACCTTCATGGAAAAACAAAGGTGGAACTGGGAGCTCTATTCCCGCGCGGTAGAAATTGGCGAGACCGTACTTTACCTTAAGCAGCACAGCGTAAACTGCATACCCGCCGCCCTCTACATGCTTACCCGACTTGCACCGGAACTTTTTACACCAAGCGATGCAGTCCGTTTTGTGAACGACCTCTTTCAAAAGGCAGAGGACGTTACCGAAAAAGACAAGGGCGAAATCCGAAGCCACATAATTTTTATGTACGAGCGTTTCCTTCTGGAAGGCACCACCGAAGACGACTGGACTCTTCCAATTACGCGCTGGCTGGATGCCTACGAAGCTTACACACCATCTTACGCAAAATAATTTTTTTATTGCGGCAGTTTTTTCTGCTAGGGGCTTTCCGCCATTCCGCTTTCGCTCCAGCCGCTTCCCTCACTCCCTTGCGGTCGTTCAGTCCAGTGGCCGCCTACGGCGTGGCTCCAATCCCTGCCGTGCTTGCCTAAAAAATCCCTCCATGGATTTTTTTTAGGATTGCAGATTTACAATCAAATCTGCATGTTGCTAAGTCGCCTTCCATGGCTTTATATTGATTGGCAAGCAACACCACAATGTGCTACAAACCAGTCATGCCAAACCACGGTTGGTGAGCCTGTCGAACCACGGTTGGTGAGCCTGCCGAACCACGGTTGGTGAGCTTGTCGAACCACGGTTGGTGAGCTTGTCGAACCACGGCCCGATAATCTGCTAAAAATATTCCCGAATCTTTCCGTATACAAGCTTAAAATTCTTTGTGGCAAAAAACATTGTAAGGCCTGCAAGAAGTATTTCCAGATTAAATCTTACACCTTCGACTATCTGGTTTATAGCGCGGAGATATATTGCTATTGCAGGAATTTCCTTGTGAAATTCTCTGCTCAGTTTGAACATTTCGAACACTGTCTTGCTGCCAAGAATCACTATGACTAAAGAGACAAGCGCAAAGACTATATTAATAACGGATAAAATTTTATTGGCCGTAAGGTAGCTTCTGAACTTCATTTGTTCTTTTCCATAAACTTAGCGAAGACCTGACCGATTCCCCAAAAGAGAAATCCTGTAAGAACGTTGCCCAAGATTTTTACGATATACTGGACCTGTGCTACAGTAATTGTTCCCTGTTCCAGAAAGCTTGCCGCAAAACTCAAGAATCCAGTTGCAATGCTTGCCCCAATGAATATTACGCTCAGAACCTTTATGTATTTTGGTACGTCAAACTTTTGCAGCTTGTCTGTATTCTTTGCCTCTGTTTCTTTTTCTTCTATTACCATTTCTTCCATAATAACTCTCTCCCTGTTATGCTTTTTCTAGCTTTGTCTTTGCGCTTGATTTAAAAAGCCTTGCCGTGTTGATTGCTATGACGATTCCGCAGAGAATCAGGGACATTGTGCAGTTCTTGATGATTTCTGCCCTTGCTTCTTCTTCTTTTAATACTGTGCTTACGGTGTATTTTATTATCTCGGTTAAAGGCACTCCCTTTACGGACGGATCTTTTAGAATCTCTTTTACGATGCAGGCTACGTAGCTTACGAATGTTCCTGCAATTGTGTAGAAGATGCTGGAGAGTGAAATTATTAGTATGCCAATTTTGTCAAGCTTGCCCTTTGCCCAGGTGTATCCCTTTTGCGCAAGGAAAAAATATACAATTCCGGATACTGCTGCAATTCTTCCCAGCATAAAGAAAATGTAGGTCAGGAAAATTCCTGGAATGGGGAAGGTGAGTGCACCGAGCAAGCCCTGGATGTAGTTGTTGGGTTTTAGGCTTTCTTCTTCGTAGGCCCTTTCAATGTCGCTTTCTATTTTTTTTGCGCAGGATGGACACAGGGGAAGCGGTATTCCGTCTATGTTGTAAATTTCAAGTTCTGAATCTGCCTGGCAATCTTTTCCTGTGCACTTTGGTTTTTCTTCGGGGTATTTTTCCTTGATGTAGTTTGCAATATCCTGAACTACTTCCTTTATCTTTTCAATTTTGAATGGAAGGAAATATTCTGCAAAAACGATTTGTGCTTCAAAGGCATCTCCCTCATCAAAATCTATGCTCTTTGCATAGCCCTTCTTTTTCCACGACAGGATTTTCTCCTTGTCGCTTTGGTCAATTTTGCAGGGGAAAATCATCTGTACAATCTTCTTGTTCTTTCCGTCTGCCATAATCACGTATGTGTTATGAATGAATCCGTAAAAATACGTTCCGTTGTTGGCAAATCCAAATTCGCCTGCCAATTTTCTTAATCCTGGAAAAGTCATTTCTCTCTCCTTTTAATTTGCTAGTGTTTTCTTTTGTTTTTGAAGGATGTAGCTGTATAAATGCCTTACTTTTTCTTCGCCGTTTTTGTATCTTCTGATTGCAGACAGGTTCTCGCCGGAAAGCTCAAAGTTTATGTTCAGTCTGGCCTTGGGGTTTTTCTTTAGGAGCTGTTCGGTAAAAGAAATTAGTTCTTCAACCTTGGGGCTTCCCATTCCAAATCCGTTCCACAAATCAAGGCTTTTGCCTTCTGCGTGGACTATGAATTTTGGCGTGGCAGATTCCTTTTTACTCTTGCCTATTTCCAAACAAAAATCAAGGCTGTCTACGCTATGCCACTGAATAAGTTCTGTCCTTAGGCTAAAGAATTTTTTGTGGTAGATGCCTTGGTCTCGCACCCTTATGTTGTAGAAAATGCTAAAGACAAAGAAGACGAGGGCTGCAATTTCCAGTACGATGCAAAGAGCCATGTCCCTTTCGTAAGAGCCAAGACTGTACCTTCCGCCGGTGTAGTTTTCTTTTGAATCTATTGATGCAAAGAATTTGTTCATTCCAAAAAGCAGTGAAAAGACCGCCTTAAGAATGCAGTATGAAATTGGAATCCAAAGTACAAAGCCTGTGAGCGAAAAGATGTGGCACCCTATTGGCGCAAACATCAGCTCACCCTTCTTTATCCCAAACAGCACCTTCATAATAGCCACATATTTATCCATTAAAAACAGCATGACAAATACCATCTGTGCGCAATAAACAATCAGGAAAAAAATAAAAATCACTATTTGAGAAGTTTTTTGCCTTTGCGGTTTATTATGGTAGTACATGATAAATCCCTCCGTTTACAGCTCGATAATCTGCTTTTTAAAGATTACCGGGTCGTGGTTCGACTACGCTCACCAACCGCCCGGAAATGCCAAAACTGTTTAAACTCTAAATTAAACCTATTAAGTTTTTCAAAACGGTGGGGTTCTTAGGGGCCATGTTGCTCAACGTATCGCAACATGCCTAAGCCGTGCCCGAGATGA
>JAGCWT010000042.1 GCA_017961705.1 Treponema sp. | reverse complement strand
GGGCGTTGGTCGCAAGCTTCGCTTGCTCTTCGAGTTTCTGCGAAACTCGCGGGATTTTTTTGCGAACTTGCAATTAATTATAGCAGGCGTTGCGGGCGGCGTTTGAGCCCGCAGAGGGGGTAGGGCGCAACGAAGTGCGACCGCAGGGGGAGACTTACCCCTCCTTGCGTAACAGATGCAGGGGGAACTTGCAGTGTAGATTTTAGCGGACTTCCCTTCTTGTAGAAGAATTATGCTTGGCCTGTTAGTTCCTGGGTCTTTTCTTTTACTTTTGCAAAGACTGATGCCTTGTTGCTTGCGTTTTCTTTTATTGTCCTTACAAAGACGCTTCCTGCGACGACTGCTTCTACGTGGGGGGCAAGCAGCTTTGACTGTGCACCGCTTGAGATTCCGAATCCGCCGTAGACTTTGGAGCCACCTGCTGCCACCTGCTTTATGAAGTTTATTGTGTCTTCGCTTATCTTTGTGTCGCTGCCTGTAATTCCTGTGCGCAAGGCTGCGTAGATGTATTTGAATCCGGCAGAGGCCATCTTTTTTAGGCGGTCTGGGCTCATGCTTGGTGCCGCAACTGGAATGTTTTCCATGCCGTTTTCTTTGCAGGCTTTGGTAAGGCCTTCGTCATTGTCAAAGGGGAAGTCCGGGATAATCATGCCCTTAACGCCGGATGCCGCTGCCTGTTTGCAGAAGTTTTCCACTCCTGGGGTGTAGACGAGGGAGCCGTAGCTCATAAGGTAGATTGTAACTGAGGGGAAGAGTTCGTGGATTTTTGCAATGAAGGCAAGTCCGTCTTTTGTTTTGTACTTGCGGGAAAGAACTTCTGTGCATGCCGTCTGGATTGCAGGTCCGTCTGCGCTTGGGTCGGAGAAGGGCAGCTGAATTTCCAGAATGTCTGCACCGCCTTCCACAAGGGCTTTTGCCGCTTCCAAAGAAATTTCGTTTGTGGGGTAGCCTGCCACCAGGTGTGCCATAAGTTTTATCTTTTCCATAATAATTCTCCTGTTTGTTTTGCTGCTGACAGTTTTACTTGCTGCTGTTAGCTTGATTTGCTGCCGCCAGTTCAATTTGTCGCCATAAGCTTATTCAGCTGTCATTGACTTTGCTTCGTGAATGTCCTTTTCGCTTTCTAGGCGCTCTATTTCTGCGTGGAGGAAGTTGATCCATTCTTTTGGGCGGAAGACCGGGCTTGTTATGAATACATCCTTGTCTCCGCGTCCGCTCATGTTGATTACGATTGCCTGGTCACTTGGGATTTCTTTTGCAAGCTTTATGGCTGCGGCTCCTGCGTGTGCGCTTTCTAGGGCAAAGAGAACGCCCTCGTTTTTTGCAAAGAAGCTTACGGCAGCCAGTGCGTCTTTGTCCAGTGCGCTTGTAAATTCCACACGGCCGGAAGCTCCAAGGGCTGCAAGCTGTGGGCCTATTCCGCAGTAGTCAAGTCCTGCGCTTATGCTTCTTGTTGGCAGGGACTGTCCGTCTTCGTCTAGAAGGAAACGGCTTTTGTAGCCATGCATTATTCCTTCGCGGGATGCGTTGCCTGTCATGCGGCTTGCGTTTTCTCCTATGCCGGGTCCAATGCCTCCTGCTTCTACTGCAATAAGGCGTGGGCCTCCGTCTTTTACGCTTGTGTTTATGAATGGCTCAAAGAATCCGATTGAGTTGCTTCCTCCACCGCAGCATGCAACCATTGCACCTATTTTTATTCCGCGCTCGGCACACTGTTTTTTTACCTCGCATCCGATTACGCTTTGGAAGGTGCGTACAATGTCCGGGAAGGGGGCGGGTCCAAGTGCTGAACCCAAGACGTAGTGGGTTGAATCCGGGTTTGCTGCCCAGTCGCGCATGGCTTCGTTTACTGCATCTTTTAGGGTTCGGCTTCCGCTTGTAACTGCGTGAACCTTTGCCCCGTAAAGTTCCATGGCGGCAACGTTTGGCTGCTGGCGGCGGACGTCAACTTCTCCCATGTAGACTGTGCATTCAAGTCCAAGCTTTGCACAGGCGGCGGCGGTTGCAAGTCCGTGCTGGCCTGCTCCTGTTTCTGCAATGATTCTTTTCTTGCCCATGCGCTTTGCTAAAAGGCACTGGCCTATTGCGTTGTTTATTTTGTGTGCGCCTGTGTTTGCAAGGCCTTCCATCTTTATATAAATCTGTGCTCCTCCCAAAAGCTTTGTGGCTGTGGGGGCAAAGTAAAGTGGCGTTTCTCTTCCTATATAATCGCGGCGGATTACCTCCAGTTCATCAAGGAAGGATTTGTCCTTCATGCAAGATTTGAATGCGGCTTCCAGTTCTTCTAGCGGGCGGCTCAGGACTTCCGCAACGTATTTTCCACCAAAGCGGTCAAAGAATCCCTTGTCCGAAGAAGTGTCTGTTTTATTTGTATCCTGTTCCATTGGAGGCTCCTTTTTTTGTGTTACTTTATGTAGTAACAATAGCATTTTTAATTGTTACTGTCAATAGTATTTTTTGCTTTTTGCCGTCTATTGAATTTTACTACAAAAAATTTTATAGTTGGTTCTGTTTGGTAGATTATGGAATATATTATGGAAAAAAAGTTTTGTTTGCAACGCTTATGCCTTGCCTTTGTATTGATTTTTTTTGTTTCTTCACTGTCTTTTGCCCAAGGTGCTTTGGAAAATGATTCTGCTGAAGCTTCTTCTGGGTCGGAAAGTGTTCAGCAGGATGTTGCTAATACTGATGGTTCTAAAAAGGATGGCTCTAAGCAGAAGGCGGAAAAAAAGTCCGGGGATGACCTTGTTTTTGCAGAGCCAAGCCTTGTGTCTGGAATTCTTTCTTTTTCCGAGATTACTCTCTTTAGCATAGGCCTTAACCAGTGGGACCGCCGTGTGCTTAAGGAAGACTATGCCCAGGTTAACTGGAGCACCATGAAGAAGAACCTTACTTCCAAATGGTTCTGGGATTACGATCCTTTTTCCACCAACCAGATTGGGCACCCCTACCAGGGTTCTGTCTATTATTCCATGGCAAGATCTACCGGCTTTAACTACTGGCAGTCGCTTGCCTTTACGGTTTACGGAAGCACCCTCTGGGAACTTCTCTTTGAAACAGACCCGCCTTCTGTTCACGACGAAATAATGACCACCATACCGGCTTCCTTTTTGGGGGAATCCCTTCACAGAATGTATTTTATAACCAACGACCACCTGCCCTTCCTTTCTTGGATTGTAAGCCCTGCGGATGCGGTTAACCAGCTCTTGTTGGGTAAAAAGCTTAAGAGGCCCGACGGTGAGCTAACGGAGCTTTCTTTTTTTGCAGGAGCGGCCACTGGAGAAAATACCGTTCATACGGAAGACCCCCTTATTGGAACTGATTCAAGCGGGGTGAGGGGTAAGGCTATTGTGGGGCTTAACCTTGTCTACGGTTCCCCATACTTCCACTTTACAAAAGAGCCTTTTGACCAGTTTGACTTTTACGGATTTGCGGCTCTGGAACGCAACAGGGACTATTATGCGGTTCTTTTTGGCAATGCGCCTGTCTGGTCATGGGGAATTGTGCCCCTGGAAGACTATGGGACAACCCTTGCGGTTAAGTTGCACTACCATTACGCCCAGGCACCCTGCTTTAACTTTAACAACAATGCCCTTGGTCTTAGCCTTGCCCAGTCAATTCCGGCCGGGAGTTGGAAATTCAGCTGGGAGGCAAACCTTAACTGGGCATTTTTGGTTGGTGTAGACTACTATGCCCTTGATTCCACAGGCAGCTATACGACTTCCGACGGTGAAGACAGAAGGGTTTTTGACTACGGCATGGGAGGAAATGCAGACCTTAGGTTCCGCCTGGAGCAGCCTGTTTTTGGAGACCTTAGCTTTTATGCAGGAATTACCGCAGAGCACACTCTTCCGCCGGCTGTTATTCCTGAGGCGTCCAGCGGTTATGCGCTCATGCTTTACGGAAAGGCAGAATACAGCCACAAGATTGCCGGAATGTTTTCGCTTGGCTGCAACTACCTCTGGTACAAGAAGTGGGCCTGGTTCTACGACGATTATGACATGGACCAGTTTGAGCACATGGGCTCTGTTTTTGTAAAGATTGACCTGCTGTAGATGGAATCTTCCCCAACGAACATACTCCGCCATGGAGCACCTTTAGTCCCGCGCGAGCGGGATGAGGGTTACCGAAGTGCGGAACGGCGGTGGCGCAAAGGGATAATCGGTCGGATTAGCCAGGGTGTAAAATGGTAGAGCGGTTAAGTCTTAGTCCTGAAGAAAAATTAAAAGTTGAATTTACGTTGCAAATTTGCTAATATAATGCCAGGAAAAACATTATCCTAAAAGTTGCAGCAGTTTTTGCGGCTTTGTTTATTTTTACATTGTCTTCATGTTCGGGAATCATTGGCTACAGCGTAGTTCTTTGGAACATTGGTGATCAGAAGATTACTGACGGTACTGTTGTTCCCGTATATTTAAAATCAAACATTTCCCATGTTTACGTAATTTCTGCCCCTGATTCAGAGGAAAAGATAGAGGTTCCGCTGTGGAAGCTTTCCGAGCCAAAGTCTAAGGGTAAGGCAAAGAAGCTTGCCAAGCAGTACCGCGACTATGAGCATCAGTATGCCCGCTGCAAGCTTGACGGTCTTCCGATTCGTGCTGAACCCAACAATGTTGCCCGCCAGATTTACCGCCTTAGGAAGGGTGAGGTTATCCGCGCTCTGGAAAAGGGTGAGGGTAGTGCGCCAACAAACGGTGCCACAAAGCTTGAGGGTGACTGGCTTCACGTTCTTACTTCCAACGGTGTCTGGGGCTGGTGCTTTAGCCTTAACCTGGAGCTTTTTGCCATGAAGGACGACGGTTCATTTAATGCTGGCAATGAGACCGCTGCTGTTTCCAAGCTGGACGACCTTCTTTCCGGTGTTCTTGAGGAAAAGTGGTATCCTGAATACTACGAGACCATGCACAAGAAGGGCCGCGTGGATCTTAACTATGTAAAGCAGAGCTACGGTTTTGAGGTTAATACGGAGAACGGAACTGTGCGCCTTGATCTTCCGGGTACAAGCGTTTCCTATAAGTATTCGGATGTGAAGCGTGCCGGCAACGGAATCTACGACTTTAAGGACACACCAATCCATATTTCCATAAAGGATGCCAATACCATAAATGTCCGCTACAGCGACGACTCTGGTATTACGAAGAGCCAGAACATGCTTTCTTCCCAGGTGATAGACCCGGCTTCTCTTATTGCTGGCGAAAAGTCTAGGAGGGCTGGTGCTTATTCTTCACTGCGCTCATCTGGGCCTGACTATTCAAGTTCCAACTACGGCATGATTGCTTTCTCCGCAGACAACAGGTTTACTTGGAGCGGGTATTCAATCCTTGTGCCTTCCGTAATTCCTGAGGATGCTGGTAATTCTGGTACGGTTTCTTTCCCTTACTTCTTGCCTTCCAACCTTAAGGGCGAGTGGAGCGGGGTTCTTACCCTTACCTTTGCAAAGGGTGCGGAGGTTAACCTGCTTTACAAACAGGACGGAACTGGTTTGCGCCTTTCTCCGGCCAGGGTTGTTACCGTGGAGAATCCGTCCAACGGCTTTAAGGAGTCTTCTGTGTCCAAGTCCAGCGGCTCTTTGGAGATGTTCTTCCACAAGTAGTTTGGCAGATTTGATTTGATTTAGATTTGGATTTGAACTCGATTTGGATTTGATTTAGATTTGAATTCGAAGTCGATTTAATGAGATTTTTTCGGAGTAACTGATGGCATTCGTACAGTTTACAAAAGTTTCGCTTGCTTTTGGCGACAGGGATATTCTAAAGGATGTGAGCGTAAATCTTTCCGCCAATACAAAAGCGGCTCTTACGGGTGCCAACGGTTCAGGAAAGTCTACCCTCATAAAGATAATGGCGGGTCTTGTTAAGCCGGACAGCGGTGAGCGCGTTGCCCAGAAAGATGCCCGCATTGCATACCTGCCACAGAGCGGTCTTGTTCACCACGGCTGCTCCCTTAAGGAAGAGTCGGACAAGGCATTTCTTTGGGGCTACGAGATTCAGAAGCAGGCAGACGAGCTTGGCGAACAGATGAAGGACTCTTCTTCCAACCACGAGCGTCTTGCAACCGAACAGGCGGAGCTTCTTGCAAAGCTTGAGGATTCCGGCTGGTACAGGAGGGAAACCCTTGCAGAACAGGTGCTTTTGGGTCTTGGTTTTTCCAGGGAAGATTTTAATAAGCAGACCGATGAATTTTCCGGCGGTTGGCAGATGCGCATTGCCCTTGCAAAATCCCTTATGGCAAACCCGGACATTCTTCTTCTTGACGAACCCACCAACTACCTTGATATAGAAGCAAGGAACTGGCTAGAAAAATTCCTTGTGGACTTTAAGGGCGGATTTTTGCTGGTAAGCCACGACCGCTACTTTCTTGACCACACCATAAACGATGTCTATGAGCTCTTTAACGGAAACCTTAGGCGCTACCCTGGCAACTATACCCATTACGAAAAGGTTCGCGAAGGTGAGCTGGAAACCCTCATGGCTGAATACGAACAGCAGCAGCAGGAAATTGCCCACCTTACCGAATTCATAACGCGCTTTGGCTACAAGGCTTCTAAGGCGGCACAGGCTCAGGAAAGGCAGAAGATGCTGGACAAAATTCTTGCCAACAAGATAGAGATTCCCGAAAGCCTAAAGAAGATTCACTTTAAGTTTCCACCGGCACCACATTCGGGGCAGCTGGTTCTTACGGTTCAGGGGCTCTGCAAGAACTACGGTGGTCCCGATGTTATCCACGACCTGGACATTGTTGTGGAAAAAGGCGAGAGGCTTGTTGTTGCGGGGCGTAACGGAGCTGGTAAGTCAACCCTTTTGCACATGATTGCGGGGCAGGACAAGGACTTTACAGGCAGCATAAAATTTGGAAGCGGTGTCTCTGTTGGCTACTTTAGCCAGGATTCTGCGGAAAAGATAACCGGTAGCGAGACCATCCTTGAGCGCTTGGAGCGGGTCTGCCCACTGGACCTTATTCCCAAGGCAAGGGACATGCTGGGTGCATTTCTCTTCCGCGGGGACGATGTTTTTAAGAGCATAGACGTTTTGAGCGGCGGAGAAAAGAGCCGTATAGCCCTTCTTGAACTTTTGCTTAGGCCAGTAAACCTTCTTGTGCTGGACGAACCAACCAACCACCTGGACATGCACTCAAAGGACGTTCTTCTTGAAGCCATAAAGTGTTTTGGCGGAACCTGCGTCTTTGTAAGCCACGACCGCGGTTTTATAGAAGACCTTGCAACCCGTGTACTGGAGCTTCATCCAGGCAAGTGGCGGGTATTCCCGGGCGACTACAAGTACTACATGCAGCGCCTTGAAGACGAAGAGAACGGCATTGTTTCTGCCCCAGCCGACTTTGCTGCACAAAATTCACAAAAGTCCCAGAATGCTGGAAAAGATGATGGCACCCCAGAAAAAAGCGCAACCAAACTTTCCTGGGAAGAGCAAAAGAAAGCATCATCTGAACGCCGCAAGATAGAAAAAGCTGTCGAAAAGCTAGAAGCCCAGATTGCAGAGGTGGAAGAAAAGAAGTCAGCATTGGAAAATCAGCTTGCAAACCCAGAAGTCTATTCCAACGGAGAAAAGGCCAAGGCTGTCCAGCAGGAAATCCAGACTTTGGAAGAAAAACTTGCCTCACTAAACGAGCAGTGGGAAGCAGAAGCCTCCAAACTTGAGTAAGGTTAATGCAGTGCAGTTATGCACGTGGCGCTTTTGCACGTTTCATTTATGCATGCTGCTAAGCCACCTACCTGGAAAAAGTCCCTTTATTGATTGAAAATGCACAAAAAATATTCTCCCCAAAAAACAATTGTAGACCAAAATCTGGGTTCTTAGGCATATCGCGAAACGTTGAGCGATATGGCCCTAAGCCGTGCCGGAAAAGCTACCTGAACACCACCTGGTTCTTACCGTTCTTCTTGCCAAAGTAAAGGTTGTCGTCCGCCTTCTTTATTGCCTGCTCAACAGTAAGCTCTGGAGTAAGCCTAGCAACCCCGGCAGTAAGAGTTATCACAAGATGCTTGTCCTCGTAGTTAAAGTCGTAGCGCTTAACCAAGTTGCATATCCTGCGTATTAAAAGCTCCCCGTCCTTATCCTTCTTAAGATGGGAAATTTCCTGCACCACAAGAAATTCCTCCCCGCCCCACCTGCAAGCCACAGCATGCTTGTCCTCACTGCAAGCCTTGGAAATCATGGCAGAAATTGTGCTAAGAACATAGTCCCCAGCCTCATGCCCGTAAGTGTCGTTTATCTTCTTAAAGTCGTCTATGTCAAACATAGCCATAAAAATCTTTGTGTTGGAATCCCGGTTTATGTTCATCAGAATTTCTATCATCTTCCTGCGGTTAAAAAGCTGGGTAAGCGCGTCAACTTCCGCAAGCTGAATAAGCCCGCTCTCGTTAATGGTCGCCGTCTTTGTGTAAAGGAAAAGCGAGAACCACAGAATCGCAAAAATCATCCCCGCATTTGCCATAAAAAGAATTTTCTCCGGCAGCTCGGGAAGAGATTCAAAAGGCCTAAAGAACCAGGTAAAAACCCTAAGAAAAACAAAAATAACAATGGCAATAAAGCTAACGTTCTCCGCAACGTACTTAAAGCCGTTCATGCTAGCATAAAGATACTTGGAAAAATAAAGGACAGCAATAATCCCAAAGCAGTAAAAGGCAAAACCTGTATCCCAGCCGCAGCAAATTACCGCCGCCGTCAAATGGACAATAACTTCCGTAAAAGAAACTGACATAAAAGTTCGCACGGCACATTTCTTTACGGCAATAAAATTAAGAAGGTAGGTGCAGACGCTCGCAATGTTAAAAATAAACATAAAATGTATGTCAAAATAGAAAAAAAACAGAGCCAGCAATGAATGAATAATCGTCATCCCCGTGTTAATGAAAAGCGAAACATGCTTAAAATCGTAGGCTGTATATTTTTCCACGAAAAAGGCTCCTCGAACACCTTCTATAAATATAAATCATGAAAGTCGAATTTTCAACAGAAATATAGCGCAAATCCCCAAAAAAATCCAAAAACTTTCAAAAATCTCCAAAAAGTGAAATATTCTGTATTTTATCCCTCTGGATTTTATCTTTCTGGACGAAGTCTCTTAGGACGAAGTCCGACTTGCTCTACCATCTTATTCCTTGGCTAATTCGACCGCCAGCCAAACTCGTCACGGGCTTTCCGGGGTTCCGGCTCCCGCCTCCATTCCTTCGGAACGGCTCTGCCGCCCCTCCAATCCCGCGTAGGTCGCCTCGCCCAAAAAAATCCATCCATGGATTTTTTTGGGATTGCAGAATCGCTACGCGATTCTGCACGCTGCTAAGCCGCCCTCCATAGCTCTATACTGCTTGGCAAGTAAGAAAAAAAACTCCGAGAGGCTTAGTGCTAACATAAAAAACACGTTCCCTGAGCCCGTCGAAGGGAACTTTTATGCAAAGCAACCGTCCCTGGCTTGATACTATTTTGCAAGTACGAAAAAAACTCCGAGTACTAGATGGCCACAAAAAAAAACACGTTCCCTGAGCTTGTCGAAGGGATATTTTTTTCAAAGTCACCATCCATGGTTCTGCACAGGTTGGCAAGTACGAAAAAAAAACTCCGAGTGCTAGATGGCCACAAAAAACCACGTTCCCTGAGCCCGTCGAAGGGACTTTTTAGCAAAGCAACTGATTTCCTTGTTCTGCCCCTCTACCATTTTTTTTGCAATTTTGCTATACTCTTCTTCCAACCAAACATAACACCCGACTAAGAAACAGGAGAAAAATTATGGCTGACCAGAAAGAATCATTCCGTGCCCTTGTGCAGGCAGCAATCGAACAATTTAAGGCAGAAAAATCAATAGAGGGCGATTTGGACGCTTCTTCCTTGGTCCGCGTAGAAAATCCTCCCAAGCCGGAAATGGGCGATTTGGGCGTACCCCTCTTTCCCTTTGCAAAAGCCTTTAGGATGGCTCCCCCGGCAATAGCCGCAGAAGTTGCAAAAATCGTCAATGCTGGTAACGGCGTAAAGGAACTTGGAACAGTTGCAGCTGTAGGCCCCTACGTAAACATCAAGCTTAACAAAGAAAATGCTGCCGGTGGAATCCTGCAAAAAATCCTTAAGGAAGGCGATGAATACGGCTCCTTTGCAGAAGACGGAAAGAAGCTCTTCGAAGGCCGCCGCGTAATGGTTGAATACTCAAGCCCCAACACAAACAAACCGCTTCACTTGGGCCACATGAGAAACGATGCCCTTGGCGAAAGCGTAAGCCGCATACTAAAGAAGGCCGGTGCCCAAGTCTACCGCGTAAACATCATCAACAACCGCGGAGTCCACATCTGCAAGTCCATGCTTGCCTACAAGCTCTTCCACGAATCAAAGGGCGACACACCCCAATCCCTGGGCATAAAGGGCGACCACTTTGTAGGCCAGTGCTACGTAGAATTTGACAAATACTCAAAGGAACACCCCGAAGCCTTGCAGCAGGCAGAAGATATGCTCATCAAATGGGAAAACGGAGACAAGGAAGTCCGCGACCTTTGGGAGAAGATGAACGGCTGGACCCTTTCCGGAGTTCAGCAGACCTACGACAGAACCGGAGTTGGCTTTGAAAAGCTCTACTTTGAAAGCGACACCTACCTTAAGGGCAAGGAAGAAATAATGAGGGGCTTGGAAAAAGGCATCTTCTTTAAGGCAGATGACGGCTCCGTGCGCGTGGACGTAACAAACGTAACCGGCAAGGGCAAGGACGGCGAAGACCACTCCAAGGTACTTTTGCGCAAGGATGGAACATCCGTCTACATTACCCAGGACATAGGAACCGCAATCTCCCGCCACAACGACTGGGACTTTAACCAGATGGTCTACGTTGTTGCAAGCGAACAGATTTACCACTTTAAGATTCTCTTCCATATATTAAAGCAGCTTGGCTACGACTGGGCTTCAAACCTTTACCACCTAAGCTACGGCCTCGTAAACCTTCCGTCCGGCAGAATGAAGAGCCGCGAGGGAACCGTTGTTGACGCAGACGACCTGATTGACAGCCTTCATGCAGATGCCCTAAAGGCAATCCAGGACAAGGGCAGGGATAGCGAAGTTGGCAATGCTGATGACGTTGCAGAAAAAGTTGCACTTGCAGCCCTTCATTACTACCTTTTGCAGGTAAGCCCTGTAAAAGACATGCTCTTTAACCCGGAGGAAAGCCTTTCCTTTAACGGAAACACAGGCCCCTACCTCCAGTACATGGGTGCAAGAATTGCTTCTATTTTGCGCAAGGCAGAAGAGCAGGGACTTAGCGCAAACCTTGGTGCAGACTCCCAGTCCCTTTCACTCTTGACCCACGAAAGCGAATGGGCCCTTATTAAAAGCCTTGGCCGCTTCCCCCAGGTTGTAGAAAAAGCCGCAACCGATTTGGATCCAAGCCAGATGGCATCCTACATCTACGAAATTTGCAAAGCCTTCAGTGCCTTCTACCGCGACTGTCCAATTCTTTCCGTTGCAGAAGAAAACAAGACCTTGGCAAGCGCAAGATTGTGCCTGGCATCCTGTACCCTCACCGTTTTGCGCAGCGCAATGAACTTGGTTCTCGTCCCCTTCCTGGAAAAAATGTAATAGGCCCAACTTAGAGCTTTACAAAAACATGTCATTGTCGGAGCCTCCGCAAGAAAGTACCCTGCGACCCCGGTAATGACATGTTAGGCGGACGCCCGCACTGGGGCGCTGATTGAGAATATGAAAGTATATAATTACAAATCAGTAAAAAGTATTGAAAAAGAAGGAATCATTTTCTCGGATGGATTTAAAATAATTTTTCAGGATTGTATAAACGGTTTTGCAAAACATTACATTTCTTTTACAGATGTATCAACTTGTATTGCCGAAAGAAATATTCTAGGGCG
>JAGCWT010000041.1 GCA_017961705.1 Treponema sp. | reverse complement strand
GTTGCGGGCGGCGTTTGAGCCCGCAGAAGGGGTAGGACGCAACGAAGTGCGGCCGCAGGGGAAGGCTTTCCCCTCCTAAATTCTAAAGCAACACTAAACAACATACCTATTCACAATTCCGCAAAATAAATATATAATCATTCCATGACATCTACCAATGATGATTCCATTTTATCGGTAAGCCAGCTGAATGGGCTTATAAAGACAATGCTAGAAGGAGGTTTTCCCAATGTGCAGCTCAAGGGGGAAATTTCCAACTACAGGCCAAATGCGAGCGGACACTTGTATTTTGTCCTAAAGGATTCGCAGAGCCAGATTAGTGCGGTAATGTTCCGTGGTAGGGCTGCCAGTCTTAACTTTGTGCCAAAAGACGGCCTTCTTGTCCAAGTGCGCGGTTCTGTTTCCGTTTACGCTCCTCGCGGCAACTACCAGATTATCATTACCAGCATGACAAAAGCGGGTGCCGGCGACATAATGGAGATGATAGAAGAGAGGAAGAAGAAGCTTGCGGCAGAGGGTCTTTTTGATTCAGCGCGCAAGAGGCAGCTTCCTTTTTTTCCAAAGCGCATAGGTATTGTAACAAGTCCGACAGGTGCTGCAATCAGGGACATTCTTCAGATTACAAGGCGAAGGAACCCAAAGACCAGTGCAATAGTTTTCCCTTCCATTGTTCAGGGTGAAGAGGCGGCTTATTCTATAATAAAGATGATAGAAATTGCAAACGCATACTCCATGTGCGACGTGCTTATAGTTGGCAGGGGCGGCGGTTCTTTGGAAGACCTGCTACCCTTTAGCGATGAAGGCGTTGTAAGGGCAATTGCAGCTTCAGAGATTCCGGTTATTTCTGCTGTTGGGCACGAGATTGACTGGGCACTGAGCGACTTTGCGGCAGACCAGAGGGCACCAACCCCAAGTGCGGCGGCAGAACTTGCAGTTCCCCTTCTTTCCGACATTGAGCAGAGCATTGAAGTTTCGCGCAACGAGATGCATGAATCCATACAGGGTAAGCTTGAACACCTGCGCCTTATGCTAAAGACCTTTACCCCAGAAAGCATGGAGCTTCAGTTTAGGCACATTGAACAGCCACTTTCTATGCGCTTTGACGCGGCAAGGGAAAAGCTAGAGCAAAACATCAAGGACTTTTTGCAGGACAAGCGGCTCTTTCTTGAACAGTGCGAGCAGACGCTAAACAACTGCAACCCCCAGACAATCTTTGACAGGGGATATTCAATGGTAACGGACGAAGACGGAAAAGTTGTCCGTAACGCAAAGAAGCTTTTGCCGGGTGCAAAAATAAAAATCCGCCCTGCAGAGGGAAGCATTAGCGCAGAGGTTTTGAGCGTTGGCCAATAGAGACAATTAGGGAGGTAAATATATGAACAATTTTGAAGATGACTTAAAGAAGCTTGAACAGCTTACCGACGACATAAAGCGCGCGGACATTTCTTTGGAAGACGCACTCAAAGACTTTGAGGACGGAATAAAGCTTGCAAAGAGCATGAAAAAGACGCTGGACGCAATGGAAAGCAAAATCCAAATTCTTATGAATTCCCCGGAAACAGAGGATGACGAGGAAGATGAAAAGGATTCAAAGCCCAAGGCAAGAAAATCCAAGTCTCCTGCAAAGGGAGATGGGCCTGTGCTGGACTTCTTTGACCCGGGTTCAGAAGTAAACGGAACAAGGAACGCGTAGCAGGGAAAATTCCATGGAAGCTAAGGTTAGACAATTAAGCGCGGACGTTGCAAGAAAAATTGCGGCTGGAGAAGTTATAGACAGGCCAAATGCAATCGTGCGGGAACTTTTGGACAATGCGGTAGACTCTGGCGCAACAAAGATTAGCGTAGAAATTACGGGCGGCGGCATAGAAAAAATCCGCGTAAAAGACAACGGCTGCGGAATGAGCAAAGAAGACTTGGCTGCATGCGCAAGACCACACGCAACAAGTAAAATTTCAAGCGAGACAGATTTGCTAAATTTGTCCACCCTTGGCTTTAGGGGAGAGGCCCTTGCTTCCATGGCGGCAGTCTCACGGCTGGAAATTACAAGCGGCACTTACAGGATGAGCGCATCTGTTACGGAAGACCACGTTATTACAAGTGTTCCACCGGTTACCGGAACTATTGTGCAAACCCAGGCACTCTTTGAAAACTTTCCCGCAAGAAGGGTGTTCCTAAAAAGAAGCGCAAGCGAAGCGGCTTTGTGCAGAAGCACCTTTGAAGAAAAAGCGATTGCCCGGCCGGACATAGCATTTACCTTTACAAGCGATGGAGACGAAAAGCTTAACCTTCCAGCAGGACAAAGTCTAACGCAGAGATTTTGCCAGACCCTTGAACTTTTTGAAAGCGAAGACCTCTTTTACGAAATAAAAAATTCATCGGCTGCAAAGGACTTTTCATTTTCGCTTGTGATCGGTGAACCTTCCGTAAGCCGCTCCAACCGCAAGAACATTTACATATATGTTAACGGAAGGCGCATAAACGAATACTCTCTGATTCAGGCAATTGAATACGGGGCACAGGGTTACTTTCCAAACGGAACTCATCCCGTTGCATCTCTTTTTGTTACGATGAACCCTGCCCTTGTTGACTTTAACATTCACCCGGCAAAAAGGGAGGCCCGATTTAAGGACATTTCCCAGCTGCACCACGAAGTAAGCTCTGCAACAAAGAATTTCTTTAGGCAGTACACGCTAAAGAACATAATAAACCAAAGCCAGGAAGAAGAAGACAAGGGTCTTGAACTGAACTACGGGCAAGCAGAAACGATGTACGGTGGAGCTTCTTCCGTTGCTTCTCCGGATGAACCTACGGATCTTGCAAAAGCAAATGCAGAAACAAATGCAAGTTCTTCCGACTTTATTGTGAACACAAAAATGCCGGGCTTTTCCAAGGGATATGGTCATGGCGGCTACAGCCAGAGCTACAGCCAGTCGATGAACCATACGTCTTTTGGCAGGGGAAATTTTACAGGACGCAGCCAGTACGAAAAAGCCCTTACTGAAGAAATGGAAGCTTCCATTAACGGGCACTTTGCAAAGCCCAACTACCTTCCAGACCCGGAACTTTCCACCAGCGGAGAAAATAAGGGAAGCTCCGACTTTCATTTTGTTGGAATGGCTCTTGGCACTTTTTTGATTGCAGAAAAAAACGATGTGCTTTACATAATAGACCAGCACGCTGCCCACGAGCGTATTTTGTACAACCGCATAATGGAAGACGCAGGGCAAAAGCAGACGCTTCTTGTTCCCTACATTGTACAGACGGACAATGCCGCTGACGACAACTACATTAACGCGCTAAAAGAAAAGCTTGAGCAGGCTGGATTTACCGGCAAGGACTGTGGCAACGGCAAGTGGGAATTTTCCACCGTCCCAATAAGATGGAAGGGAACGGAAGCAGACCTAAAGAAAGACTTGCTAGACAGAAGGATTAACCCTCACGACATGATTAATGCGGCAGCAGCAAGCACTGCATGTAGAACGGCTGTTATGGACGGAGATGTTCTGGACAGCAAGACGGCTGCAGAGATTGCAGAAAAGGCCCTTGAATTGCCAGACCCCCACTGCCCCCACGGACGCCCAGTTTACACTACAATTACGCGAAAGCAATTGTTTGCCCTTGTAAAAAGAATTTAATTTTTAAGCCCATGGATGGGCGGCTTAGCAATGCGGAAAAATCCATGGAGGGAAGTTTGCAGGGCAAGCGCGGCAGGTGCTGGAGGGGCGCCGAAGGCGTTCCGTAGGAATGGAGCGGGTTGGGCCCCGCGGAACCCCGGAAGTACCACACACATGGCACTTTTGTTAGCGGAAAAGATTGTCCGTCAGTAAAGGCAAGTGCCGCCCAAAAAAAGAAAAAGCCTGATGCTCAAACCCATTCGTGGATTTTTGCACCAGGCTATTTTTGTTTACTAACCTTTGTTTCCTTATTACTTCTTTATTGAAGCAAGAAGTTTTGCAACCTCGGCCATTTTGTAGGTGGGGTTGTTTTTCTGAAGGTAGGTAAGGTAAGTTTCTGCGCTTTCCATGTCTCCCAAGGCGATGCACACTTTTGAAAGCTCAAGATATGATTCCCAGTCTTTTGGATTTGCGGCAATCACGTCTTCGTAGGCAACTTTTGCGCTGTCGTACTGCTTGGCACCTGCGTATGCCTTTGCCAAGTTTGCGCGCACCGTATTGTCTTTTGGAGAAATTGCCAGTGCGTTCTGATAGTACTTGATTGCCTGTGTAAAGTCTTCCTTTTTGTTGTATGCGTTGCCAAGGTTGTTGTTCACCTCAAAGTTGGAGCTATCCAATTCGTAGGCCTTTGACAAAACGGCGATTGCAGAATCACTCTGACCGTCCACATTGTAGAGGGCACCAAGGTTTGTCCTAGCCTTTACGTTGTTGGGGTCATTGAGGAGAACCTCGTTGTAGAGGGACTTTGCCAATTCTGCGTTGCCTGTCTTTTCATGGGCAAGAGCGTAGTTGTAGGTAATGTTGTTCTTAAGTTCATCATTGGCAGAAGACTTTAATTCGTAGGACTGCTTTGCATAAGAAAGTGCCTCTGAATTCTTTTCCTGCGCAAGGAGAACCGTTGAAAGGTTGTAGTATGTTGCAGGGTCGGCCTTAGACTTGTCCATGTAGGCTATGGCTTTTTTGAAGCTGTTTTCTGCAGCAGAGTAGTTTCCTATTGCGGCAAGGGCAGATCCGTATTCCTGGTAGGTCTGTGAATTTGCCGGGTTGATTTTGATTGCCTTGTCAAATGCGGCGCTTGCACCCTGGTTGTCTCCCTGGCGGGCCATGATGCGTCCTGCTGCAATGTATGCGCGCTCGTATTCATCGTCTATCTGGTAGGCCTTGCGGTAAGATACCAGAGCCTGTGAGTTGTCGTTCAAGCGTTCGGAAACATAGCCAAGGTTGTAGAAGGCAGGTGCGAACTTTGGATTGAGTTCCGTTGAGTTCTTGAATGAAGCCTGTGCGGCCTTGTACTTTCCCTGCTGAGCCTGGGCACGGCCAAGCTGGTAGTAATAGGATGCGTTCTTTGGATCGGCCTTGATTGCCTTTTCAAATTCAGCTTCTGCCTGGGCATAGTTTTTGTTCTTCATAGCTTCCATGCCAAGGACGTAATGGCTTCCTGCATCATCGCTACCCTTTCCAACAGCTTCGTTGGCCAGTGTCTTTGCGGCGTCTGCAAGCTTCTTCTTGTCTGCGGGATTGTCCGAAGCTTCTGAAGCATCGTAGAGTGCCTGGGCAATTTCTGACTTTTTCTTTGCGGCATAAGCGGGATCGTCGGATGGAAGCATGCTCATTGCCTTGTTAAAGTGGGCAATTGCTTCTTCCACGTTTCCTGCTGCAAGGGCTGCCTTACCCTTTGCAATTTCGCTGTCTATGTCCTTCTGCAGGGCGGCAAGTTCAGCCTGTTTCTTGGCCTTTGCTGCGTCTTCTGCGGCTTTCTTTCTACGCTCTTCTTCCGCTGCCTTCTTTGCAAGTGCTTCTTTTTCCTGAGCGGCGGCTTTGCTTATGAGTGCCTGTACGTCTGTGTCGCGCTTTTCTGAAGACGGAAGCGTGTTCAATATTGCCTGAGCCTTGGCATAGTCACCTGCATCAAGTGCTTTCTGTGCCTGGGCAAGCTTGTCTGCTTTTTCCTGGGCGGCTTTTTCTGCTGCGGCCTTGGCCTGTGCTGCCTGCTTTTCGCTTGCGATTTTGTTGCGCATTGCAGTTACGTCGCCATCGTTGCGCTGGTTTGCAGGGATTGAGTTGAGTATCTGCTGTGCCTTGTCGTAGTCACCTGCTTCAAGAGCCTTTTGTGCCTGGGCAAGTTTGTCTGCTTTTTCCTGGGCTGCTTTTTCTGCGGCGGCTTTGGCTTGGGCTGCCTGTTTTTCGCTTGCGATTTTGTTGCGCAGGGCATTCACGTCCGGATCGCTACGCTGGGCTGCAGGGATTGAGTTGAGTATCTGCTGTGCCTTGTCGTAGTCACCTGCTTCTAGGGCTTTCTGTGCCTGGGCTAGCTTGTCCGACTTTTCCTTTGCGGCTTTGTCTGCTGCTGCCTTGGCATCTGCGGCTTGCTTTGCACTTGCTATCTTGTTGCGCATTGCAGTTACGTCGCCGTCGTTGCGCTGGTTTGCAGGAATTGAGTTGAGTATCTGCTGTGCCTTGTCGTAGTCGCCAGCTTCAAGGGCTTTTTGTGCCTGAGCAAGTTTGTCTGCTTTGTCTTGTGCTGCTTTCTGTTCCTGTGCAAGTTTTTCTGCCTTTTCCTTTGCGGCTTTTTCTTCCGCTGCCTTGGCCTGGGCGTTTGCCTTGTTCAGCATGTTCTGGATCTGGCTGTCGCCCTTGTTTGTCTTGGCAAGCTCGTTCAATATCTGCTGGGCTTTGGCATAGTCACCGGAATCGAGTGCTT
>JAGCWT010000040.1 GCA_017961705.1 Treponema sp. | reverse complement strand
TTTTTGTGTTAACACAAGCAATCGCTCCCTGAGGCTCTCGAAGGGGCTTGTGTGCAACGAAGTGCCAGTTCTTCAACAGGCTCAGGGACCGTGTGGTGTTACTATGGAATGCTTTTTTCGCAAGGTTTAAAAACAGAAAAGGCCACTGGCGAACCAGTGACCTTTTTTTGGTTAGGTTAGTGTAGTGTTAGCTACGCTAGGCTTAGAACCATACAGAGAGAGCAACAGGGATTGCCCAAACGAAGTTCTTGTATTCGCCATCATCATTTGGCTTACCGATAACACCAGTACCATCAGCTGTGCCAGCGAGGCTACCACTGTTTGTGATTCCCTGGAATGCTACACCGATAGAACCGTTAGAAGATACGCTCTTTACTACGCCAAGAGAGAATGCGAGGTTGTCAGAATTGTCAAACTTGTCTCCGTCATAGCCAACCTTTGAGCGGTAGCGAACGTCTGCGTTCAATGCAAGACCGTCACCGAGGTCATAGTCTACGCCAAGACCAGCGTCGAACAATGGGTCTACCTTGCTGTCATAGTTCATGTAGTATGCACCGCTTGCAGAAACTTTGAGCTTTGGCATAACCTGGTAAGCTGCATAGAGAGCAACCTTCATCTTGTCTGCCTGGAGATCCTTTCCGTCCTTTACAACGTTGTACTGGAAACCAACACCAGCTGTGAGACCTTCTACAGCAAGAACGTCAACTTCTGCTTCGAGAGTGCAGTTGCTGTTTCCTTCTGTTTCTGCTGTACCAGCTGTACCTGGGGTGTATGTTGCGCCAGACAAGATAGCTGCTGCGTATTCATCACCGCTAATTGTTCCGTCGCTGTCTGCATCTGGATCCAAGTCATCACCATCAGCATCAACCCATGCACCAGCAGTGCCAGCAACTGCATCTGTCTTAGAAGCACCCTTGCCGATGTACTGTCCCTTAATCTTTACTGTGCCAGGAACTGTGTAAGCAAAACCTGCCTGGAGGTTCTTGTATACAGTACCAGCCTTAACAGCCTTTGTGTTGATAGGGGCAAATACCTGAACATAGAGTTCTTCCATTGGAGTGATTTCTGCCATAAGACCTGTTGAGTGGTTGTGGCTCATAAGATAGCCTTCGCCACCTGTAACCCAAGCATCGTTCGGGCGGAGCCAGTTCCATGAACCGTAGCATGCATCGCCGCGGAGAACGTTGTTCTCGTGCTTACCGTATGAAACCTTTACGATGTCAAGAGGCTTTACCCAGAGGATTGCCTCGTCGCCCATGCCGAGACCGTTGTTCATGTCATCGAACACGTGCATATTGAAACCTGCGTTTCCGTCTGGAGCAACTGCAGAGATGTCAAGGCGAGCTGTACGTGCGCCCCAACCCCATGAGTTTGCACCAACTGCGACTGTCTCGTCACCGTCGTTTGCTACAGGGGCAGCAAGTGCGCGGAGCCAAGCACCAAATGTGATACCTTCTGCGAAAGATACAGCTGCGAAAGCTACCATTCTGTAAGTAGTATTGAAGAAAAATGGGCAAAAATGACCCAAAACCTTTAAAAAGTAACATTTCGTTGGTAAATCTAATATTTTTTCGTGTATTAAAATTTAAGATTATTGCAATAAAATTTTGCTCGAAAAATAATTTTTTGTTATATTTTTAAATGACTCTGTAAATGCTTACACTGTAATAAATTGCAAGTGTACAATACAATTTTCTAGCAGACTTTTTAATGGTATTTTTTTTGTCTGGCATTTTGCCTGCAAAACCGTGTTTTTTTAGATAAATACTTGTATTGTAATAAAATAGTTTTTTTCCCCTTAACACAAGCAATCCGCTCCCTGAGGCTCTCGAAGGGAGCTTGTTTTCAAAGAAGTGCCTGCCCTTCGAGAGCCTCAGGGACCGTACTTTGACATGCCGATTGATGCTGCGCTGCGAGTGCAGTACCATCTGTCACTCTGAACGCACTTGCGAGCAAGTAATTTCAGGGTCTGTATAAGTCATTTGGCTTGTATATTTTACAGATGCCGAATCAAGTTCAGCATGACGTTTGCATGGAGGGGTGGGGCTTTGACTGCGCACTTGAAAAAGCTTTTTCTTAATGTTATAAAATTCATTATGAAAAAGATTTCTTCTATATTAATGGTGTTTGCGGTGGTGGTTTTGGTGGGGGCTGTTTCTTGCAGTTCCGCAAAGCTGCATGTTAAGGAGGGCAGCGAATACAGCAACGAAAAGCTTTCCTATAAGGTGGGGCTTTTTGCACAGGAAGTTCATTCGCTTGGCTGGCGGAATTATTCCGTGGATTTGAAGGAACAGCCACTTTCTGGCAAGAAGGCAAATGCTGCTATCCTAAAGGAATACCCCGATGCAAAGCGTGCTTTTACAGGTACTTTTATTAGCGAGATGGAGCCTGCTTTTGACTGCACCTTTGTTTATACTGCCGACGAAAAAAAGTGTTATTTAAAGGCTGGAAGGAGCGGTACAAAGATTCTTGTTCAGAATGAAGACAGGATTGTTTCCAATGCAGATGCAGTTCCGCTTGTTATAGTGAAGGTAAATGAGTATGAGCAGAAGGGGCAGACATATACTCTTGTTTCGGACGTTCCATTTGGAATGAGGGTCTATGTCTTTGGCGAAGAATATGCCCTTGTTAACCTGTATTCCTACCCGGCAGACATTCTTGTGAACAAGAAGTTTTCCAGGACTCTTACCCAGGAAGAGAATGAATTTGTAGCGGCCGCAATTTTTGCTTCCTACGACTACTTTAAGACTCTTGCCGAAAAGGACAAAACTGGTCTTTCTACTTATTATTCTTCCTATTAAATTCTATTTTCAAGGGATTCCCTTGCACCCCGCTTTTGGAGGGGAGAAAACCACTCAGAGTCCGAAGCCCGTTGTTTCCTCCCCTCCAAACCACCCCTCCTTCTCGGGCACGGCTTAGGGCTAACGCCCTAAGAACCCAGATTTTTTTATTCAGATTAATTTCTATCCAGATATAGACATCTTGCTTTGAAGACAAGTGCTGGTTCTTTTTGCGTTTTTGGCATTTTTTCTTGCTTGCCAATCAGTACCGAGCCAAGGATGGCGGGTTAGCAACCTGCAGAATCGCGAAGTGATTCTGCAATCCCATAAAAAAGCCAAGGATGGCTTTTTTATGGGCAGGCGACCTACGCGGGATTGGAGGGGCGCGGGACGCGTTGCCTTTAGGCAATGGAGCCGAGAGGCGGAACCCCGCAAAGCCCGTGACGCATAGGCCTGTGCCGTCGAGTTAGTCAAAAGGCGGATGGTAGAGCTTTAAAAAGCGCCGTCCAAAAAAGTACCGTCCAAAAAATTTGCATTCAGAAAAAATATCAACTTTCAATTGGCAAGTCTTGGCTTTTAACTTTCATTTTTTTTCCAAATCCGCTATACTTAAAGGCAAGTCTTTTGACCTAACATTGTCCTAACCTTCGATGGAGTTTTAAATGAATTACGGATATTTTGATGATGAGAAAAAAGAGTATGTAATCACCCGTCCAGATACACCACAGTCTTGGAGCAACTACCTGGGTTCAACGGAATACGGTGCGGTTATTACAAACAATGCCGGTGGTTATGGTTTTTACAAGTCCGGTGCGCGCGGAAGATTTTTGCGTATGCGCTTTAACTCCATTCCTATGGATCAGCCGGGACGCTATTTTTACCTTCGCGACAACGAAAGCGGTGACTACTGGTCTGCTTCCTGGCAGCCGGTTGGCAAGGACCTTGCATCTTATAAGAGCGAATGCCGCCACGGTACAGCATATACTTCCATTTCTTCTGAATATTCAGGCATAAAGTCCGAGACCCTTTACTATGTTCCGCTTGGACAGACCTTTGAATACTGGAGGCTGCGCCTTACCAATAATTCTGGCAAGGCAAGAAAGCTTAGCGCCTTTAGCTACTGCGAATTTACAAACCAGTGGTCAACCGAGCAAGATCAGGTTAACCTTCAGTATTCCATCTTTATTACAAAGGGCAGCAGAAAGGACAACATGCTGCGCATTTCAATTCAGGACAACTTTGCAATCCAGAATCCCAACCGTCCGCTTGCATCCGGTGGTGACATGTGCATGAGTGCCTGGATGGCTTTGTGCGGTTCAAATCTTACGGCTTACGATACAGACCGTGCTGCATTTCTTGGAACATACGGTAGCTACAAGGAACCTGCGGCTGTTATAAAGGGCAAGTGTTCAAACAGCGACGCTTACGGCGACTCTTCCTGTGGTTCTTTGCAGACAGAGATTGAACTTGCCCCGGGGCAGTCCAAGGAAATCATGGTAATGCTGGGTATTGGCGAGGCCAACACTTACGGCAAAAAGGCTGTAGAAGAATTTGGCACTACAGAAAGGGCTGACGCTGAATTTAAAAAGCTTACAGAAAACTGGCATTCCAAGCTTGCAAGCTTTAAGGCCGAAACCCCAGATGCGGACATTAACCACACCGTTAACATGTGGGGGCTTTACAACTGCCTTATCACTTTTGCATGGTCACGTGCTGCATCCCTTGTTTACAACGGAGAGCGCGACGGCTTGGGCTACCGCGATTCAGTTCAGGATATTCTTGGCGTTTCTGCGGCAATTCCAGAGGAAGCAAAGGAGCGTATGTTCCGCATGCTTAGCGGACAGGTTGCAAACGGAGGTGCAATTCCTGTTATCAGAACGGACCACAACCCCGGTCACGAAAAGGCACCTAACGAGGATGAATACCGCTCAGACGACTGTCTTTGGTTCTTTAACGCTGTTCCTGCCTATATTGCAGAAAACGGAAACTTTGACCTTTACAATACGGTTGTTCCTTATGCAGACCACGGAGAGGCTACGGTTTACGGCCACTTAAAGCAGGCGCTTTTGTTCAACCTTGAGCGCATGGGCAAGGACGGACTTCCGTGCGGACTTCTTGCTGACTGGAATGACTGTCTGCGCCTTGGCTACCACGGAGAAAGCTTGTTCGTGGCTTTCCAGCTGCGTCTTGGTCTTACTACATATTCCGACATTTCGCTGCGTCTTGGCAAAAAGGACGAAAGCGAGTGGGCATTGGCTCAGAGGGCAAAGCTTGACAAGGCAATTCAGGACAAGTGTTGGGACGGCAAGTGGTGGATTTGGGCTATTGCGGAAGACGGTACTGTTTACGGAACCCACACTTACGAAGAGGGCCAGGTTTACTTTAACACCCAGGTTTGGTCGGTTCTTAGTTCTGCCGCCACACCTGAACAGGCTGCATCCTGCATGAAAACTGTTAAGGAAAAGCTTGCCACACCGTACGGACTTATGCTTAGCGCTCCTCCGTTTGTACACACAAGCGTTGATGTTATGCGCGCA
>JAGCWT010000039.1 GCA_017961705.1 Treponema sp. | reverse complement strand
CTGGGGGCTGTGAACCCCCAGTTTTTTAGGTTAGAAAGATAGGCCTAGGCCGATGGAGGGGCGGGTTTTTTCTATGGTTTCGTCTTCCCAGTCGAAATGGGTCTTGATGGTTTGCTTGGTGAATTCTGCAAAGGCAAAGATGCCAAAGACTTCAAAGTGGTAGCCTACTTCAAGGCCTGCTCCTGCAAAGTAACCTAGACCAAGGTCTGTGCTAAGGAGTCCCATGTTGAGACCTGCAAGGGCGTAGGGAATTATATAGAAGGAATTGTAATTTATTGGAACGTTAAGTTTTAATCCGCCTGAAGCCATAAGGTTGGAGTCATCGCCAGTCTTTATTGAATCCACCTGTACAAGTACGGAAAGCCAGCTGATGAAGCTGTAGGTAAGCCTAGCTCCCGGGCTGAGTTTGTCCGAGGGAGCATTCATCAGACCGCCACTTACTGTGATTTCGTAGGGCAGCTCAAAGACAAGGTCTGATGAAAAACTCTTTTTGGGTGAACTAAGCTCTACCTCGCCGTCGAATTCATTTTCGCTTGCGATTTTTTTTTTAGAATCCGCTTTTTTGGAGTCCTTGGAATTGTTCTTGGCCTTTTTTGCTTCTGCAGCCTGCTTTTCCTTTAGTTCGTCGCTTTCTGAATACTTGCCTTCGCCAATGCTGTCTATGCACCATGAAGAGCCTTCTGCTTCTGCCTGCTGGGACCAGAGCGTGTAGTAGATTGTTTTGCCGTTTATAAGCTCTACGGAATAGGAACCGTCGTCCAGCTGCTGGGGCTTTACAATCTTGCAGTTCTTTGCAAAGTCGTCTTTTGTAAGAGTGTTCTTTATGTCTACCGCAAGGGCAGCGTAAAAACCTGAAAGTGGATATTCTGCGAATGATGCTGATGTGTAGGCGTAGTCTGCGGTGCTTGAATTGCGCATTACGTAGGCAAAAGTTTCGGCACCGGATTTGCCCACGTATTTTTTGGAAAGGAATTTTTCTATTTTGCTGCAGGAAACTTCATCTTCTTTGAGTTCCTTTGTAAAGGCGGAAATTCTCTTGTCCAGGCTTTGTGGGGCAGGAGCGGATGTTGCTTTTTCTATGAATTTTTTGAGGCTTGAAACAGGCATGGAAATGTTTGTTGACTGCCTAAAGCTTACCTTCCATGTGTTTACGCCTACAACTTCGTAGGAACCGCTGGCATTTTTGCGGAGAAGGGGACCGCCTGAGTTGCCGGAGTCTACAGGGGCTGAATGCTGGATTAGGGTTGAAACTTCCGGGTCTACAAGGGCCTTTATGCGGGTTGTTGCATTTGTTACCGTGCCTTTGCCAAGCTGCCATGACGGTTCTGCACCAAGGCCTGGGAATCCTGCGCTCCATACTTCCTCACCGTCGCTTACTGAGCGGGAAGAGACAGTCATTCCGCTTGCAAAGGGATTTTCTCCCTTGGGGAATGAAAGAAGGGCCAAGTCCAAGTCGCGGTCGGAGGCAAGGACCTTTAGGTTGTTGTAGGTTTTGTATGAACCGTCTTCCTGCTCAAACTGGACGCTTGCCTTTTCGCAGGAAGAGACAACGTGGCGGTTTGTTACGATGTAGTTTGTTCCGTCCGGGGCAACATAGACAAAGCCTGAACCGAAGGTGTTGCCGTCTATTTTTTCCATGAACTTTGACTCTTTTGAAAAGCCCTGCTGCCTTAGGTATTCGGCATTCTTTTTAATCCATTTTTTTGAGCTGTCGGAAAACTGTTCGCGGACAACGCAAACTTTTTCCTTAAGGTTTTCCGCAAAGGAAAGAGTGCTTGCTGCTATGCTAAGTGTAAGTGCAAATGTGAGTAATTTTTTCATTCACTTCCTCCATATATTTTTTTTATGCTAGGTTTACTTTTGGGTTTAGCAGATTATCGGGTCAAGCCCGATAATGACATGCTCGGTTAGTCCGATAATGACATGTTCGGGTCGTGGTTCGACAGGCTCACCAACCGTGGTTCGACAGGCTCACCAACCGTGGTTCGACAGGCTCACCAACCGTGGCTCGGCAAGCTCACCAACCGTGGTTCGACTGGGCTCACCAACCGTCCGATAATGACATGTTCGGTCTAGCCTGCTACTTTTCTTTTTTTTCTTCTTCGTCAAACTGAACAATTTGTGCGCGTACAAACTGTTTTTTTGTGCCGTACTTTTTTTCGAACCATTCTTTTGCCTGGTCGTATTCATCTACAAGTTCTATGCTGGAGATACGAAGGGTTTCCGGATCTATGTTGATTATCCATGAACCTGCGTAGGCATATTTTGTACCCTTGGGAACGATTAAGCGGGCAAGGCTTGGAATAAAATAGTACGCATCCTTGTTTTCTATGGGGAAATAGTAGCTGATTGGCGTTGTTGAGTATTCAAGAGAATCTTTTACGTCACACTCGCGTTCCTGCATGAAAAACTCGTCTGGATTATAAGTAGAGCGAGGTTTTTCATATTTATATCCGTCGGCCAGTTTTGGTTCAACATCTTTTTTTACGTTGAAGGTCTTTTTTAAGAAGTCCCAACCACCGGGTGCATTAACTGTAATCTTCATTACGGCATCGATGTCTTTTGCGCTTGCTGTAAGGGCTGCCATGCAGAGTGTAAGTGCAAGCAAAAATTTTTTAAAAAACTTTTTCATTATTCTTCGTCTCCTAGGTCTTCACCTTTTTTTAACTTTTTCTGTAAGTTTTCTACTTTTTCAAGTTCTTCCTTTAAAATAGGATCCCATTTTGTTCCTTTGTATTTAGTGCGCATTGCCTTTATAGCTTTTATGCGCAACTTCAACTCACCTTTTTTTAATGATTTAGTCTTTTCTTCTGGACTTTTATTTTTAGCATAGAAGATATCATCATATATTGTTCCGTCCGCTATAGTGCCATCACGATTTTTTATCCCAAGATAGACAATTTTGTCTTTTTCTTTTGGAAGCACAAAGTCAAATCCGTTTGGGATTCCCAGACCGTATTCGTTAAAATACGTTGTGTTGGCTATATAGATTTCTGCGAACGTGCATTTATAAAAGCTGCCGCTTATTGCTTCGCCGTAATAATAATTACCATATTGGTTGTTTTGATAAAACGAGGGCGGGAGACTTGTATCTGTTTGAATGAAATAAATACTGGAAATTGGCCATACTGTGCATCCATAAAACAGAAGTGTGTCCGTCTCTCCGACTTTTTCATCTGCTTTTGGTTTGTTCTTTTTTACGGCTTGTGCGTAAAGACAGGTACTTGCTACCATACTAAGCGCAAGTACGAATGTTAGTAACTTTTTCATTTACTTCCTCCATATATTTTTTTTACTAGTACAAAGAATATTAATACTGGTTGTACAGACCCTGAATCAAGTTCAGGGTGACAGTCTATTATTATTCGTTGTACTAGGTTCGGTTTTGGGTTTAGCAGATTATCGGGTCATGGTTCGACAAGCTCACCAACCGCCCGATAATGACATGCTCGGTTTGCCCGATAATGACATGCTCGGTTAGTCCGATAATGACACGTTCGGGTCGTGGTTCGATAATGACATGTTCGGTCTAGCCTGCTACTTTTCCTTTTTTGTGTTGTCTTCGAATGGAACAATCTGTGCGCGCACAAGCTGTTTTTTTGTGCCGTACTTTTTTGCAAACCATTCTTTTGCCTGGTCGTATTCATCTACAAGTTCTATGTTGGAGATGTCTAGCGTTGCCGGGTCTATGGTGATTATCCATGAGCCTGCGTAGGCATATTTTGTGTCTTTGGGAACTATGCAGCGGGCAAGGCTTGGGATGTAGTAGAATGCTTCCGGTGCTTCGGTTGGATAATAGTAGCAGGTTGGGGTTGTTGTGTATTCAATGGAATCTTCTACTTGGCATTCGCGTTCCTGTATAAAAAAGGTTCCGGGTTCAAAAGCACCAAAAAATTCTTTTGTGGTTTTGTAGCTTTCGGTCATTCTTGGCTTTACGTCGTTTTCTACCTTAAACGTCTTTTTTAAGAATTTCCATCCGCCGGGGGCATTGATTGTAATCTTGACTACGGCATCAACGTCTTTTGCGCTTGCGGCAAGGGCTGCCATGCAGAGTGATAGCGCTAGTAAAAACTTTTTCATATTCCTCTTCTCCTATTAGTTGCTGTTCTTTAGCTGCTTTTGCAAATCTTCTACTTTATCAAGTTCTTTTTTTAACAGGGGTTCCCATTTTCTTCCTGTAAATTCGATGAGCATTGAATTTACTGCTTTTTTGCGGGCCTTGAGTTCCATCTTTTTTATGGTCTTCTCTTTTTCTTCTGGGCTGTCATTTTTGTACCATCCGTTATCATCAAGATAGTGAACGTCAACTTTTTTGCCGCTGCAAGTTTTATATCCTATATAAACAATTCTGTTTTTTGCTTTTGGCAGGACAAAGTCAAAGTCATTTGGGATGGCAAGGCCGTATTGTCCAACATAAATTGTGTCGTTTAATTTGAGACTGGAGAAGGTGCATTTGTATGTGCCACCGCTTATGGCTTCTCCGCAATAATGTGAACCCCAGCTGCATTTGAAGTACGAGGGGGCAAGGCTTGTGTCTTTTTGAATAAAATATAGGTCTTCAATAGCTCCGGTTGTGCATCCGTAAAAGAGGACTGTGTCCGGTTTTTTGGGTTTTGGTTTTGCGGCCGATTTTGATTTTGTCTTTTTTACGGCTTGTGCGGAAAGGCAGGCGCTTGCTGCCATGGTAAGCGCAAGTGCGAACGCGAGTAACTTTTTCATTTTGCTTTCTCCGAATACTTTTTAAAAATACTCTGTAAATGTACCCCCCCCCATCATCTTTGTCAAGGGGGGAGCTCAAGGGAGGGCCCTTGGACCCCAGAAATAAGGGGAGGGAAAACCCTGAATCGGCTACACTGAACTAGACAAAAAAGATAAGGGGTCGCAAAATGGAGGAGAATATGGAAAAGCGACCGAGAAGAACATTTACGGAAGAATTCAAGAAACGGATGGTGGAGTTGTACAATGCGGGGAAATCGCGGACTGAAATCGTGAAAGAATACGGTCTGACGCCCTCCGCGCTGGACAGATGGATAAGCAGGATCAACAGGACCGGCTCAAGCAGGGAGAAAGATAACCGGACGGCAGAAGAGAACGAGCTGATTGAGCTGCGGAAAGAAAACGTCCGCCTGCGGCTGGAGAATGAAATCCTAAAAAAAGCAGCGCTGATCTTCGCGGAAAAATAGGATTCATAAAAGCCCGCTCCAAGGAGTTCGGAAGGTCAGCAATGTGCAGGGCGTTGAAGGTGAACCGCAGCACGACGTATTACAAGGCGGAAAGAAGGAAGTCGCTGGAAAAGATTGCGTGCCATGAAAAAGATTTGCAGGACGTGAAGGAAGCGTTCCGGGAGGGAAAGGGGAATTACGGCGCACGGCAGGTGAAGAACGCGCTGGCCGTGCGCGGAATCACCATGTCCAGGCGGAAAATCGGCAGGCTCATGGCCGAGCTGGGGCTTGAGAGCGTGTACGGCAAGCCGAAATACACGAAGCCGGGCACGGTGGTACGGAACTCAAACCATGCGGATGTGTCAAACCTTTTGGGGAGCAGATTCGCAGGCTGGGGGGAGAACGAAGTCATTGTAAGCGACCTGACCTATGTGAAGGTCTGCGGCAGATGGTGCTATGTCTGCGTGCTTATAGACCTGTTCAACCGCGAGGTCGTCGGCTGGAGCGTGGGCAGGAACAAGACGGCGGATTTAGTCCTGGCAGCATTCAATAACGCGGGGTTTGACTTGGGCAGGGTGATGATTCTTCACACCGACCGCGGGATGGAATTCTGCGCTGAGGCAATCGACGATTTTCTCAACAGTCACGGAATCATCAGAAGCCTTTCTCGTCCCGGGACCCCGACAGACAATGCCGTGGCGGAGTCGTTCTACAAGACCGTGAAGAAGGAATTCGTTCGTGGCAGGGATTTCCTGTCGCTGGAAAACCTACGCCTTTTGTTCGGGGATTGGGTTCACTGGTACAATTTTTTCCGCTTCCATTCCGCGAACGGAGGCTTGCCACCTGTTGCTTTTAGAAAGCAATTTTGTTTGCCTCCCCTTAAAAAAATTGCCTAGATATGTGTTGACATTTTACCCCCTACTCCGAAGCGAGGGTTTTCCCTCCCCTTAAACCCCTCCCTTTCCCGGCACGGCTTAGGGGCTAGCCCCTAAGAACCCCTGTTTTTACAGATGTTTTTTGGGGATGTTCCCTTCGACGGGCTCAGGGAACGGAGGGTTTGTTTTTTTGCCAAGTAATGTTTAGCTAGGGTGGGTGGGGTAGTAGCGCGGTTTGGTGGCTGTAGCGATAAATGTTTCGTGGTATGCCTAAGAACCCCAATTTTGACAGATGTTTTTTTTGGGGGAATGTTCCCTTCGACGGGCCGCTTGACGCTACGCTGCGAGTGCAGGGAACGTTTTTTTTGTTTTTTACTTAGCAATGTTGTGGCATAGGGGGATGATCGGGAATGACATAAATGGCGGTTGGGGGATGATGTGGATAGGGTTTTGTAAAATATTAAGCCTAGCCCCGATTGGAAGGGCGGCGTAGCCGTTGCCGTTAGGCAATGGAGCGACAGCGGAACCCTGGAAAGCGGGATAAAATACCATCCATGGCATTTTATCCCGTGAGTTTTCTTGCGAAAACTCACCCAGTCTTGTTGCTAACAAATGACGCGGCCTCCATGCCGCTGTTTGTTTGCAATACGGGATAAAATGCTATGGTCTGGCTGCCGGGTAGCGGCAGACACAGTTTGGGGATTCAGCGTGCTCCGGAGAATTTTTAAGAAACTAGCGGAGGCCTACCAGTTCTTCCAGGCATTCCTGGGCGGTTGCTTCTTTGTTCAGTACGCGGAAGAGGGCGTCGCAGATGGGCAGCTTGAGGTTGTGCTTTTCTGCTATCTGGTGGACGTATTTGCAGGCGATTGCACCTTCTGGCAGGTAGCCGACTTTTTTTACGTTTGCAATGAGGTCGTCCAGGTCTGTAAAGCGGTTAAGCATGTCCGTCTGGATTATGTCCTGACCGAACTTTCTGTTGCGGCCGTATTTTGATTTGCAGGTTACGTCCAAGTCTCCGACTCCGCTTATTGAGGTGAAGGTTTGCGGATGGGTTGCGCCGAGTGCCACTCCGATTTTTTGGATTTCGTTGAGGCCGGCGGCCATGAGTAGGCTTTCTGTGTTGTCTCCAAAGATGGAGCTGGTCTGGGAGAGGGCATCCAGGCTTCCGTAGACTACGGCAACTACGTTTTTTACGGCTGCGCATACCTGTACGCCGATTGTGTCGAATGATGCGTAGGCTAAGAGTCCCTTGCTTGCGCGCAAAAGGTCTCTTACGCGGATTGCGTTGCGGTGGTGGTTACTGGCTGTGATGAGGCCTGTGATTTTTCCCATGGCAACTTCTTCTGCGTGGGAGGGGCCTGCTATGTAGACTGTGGCATCTTTGTAGCATTCTGGCAGGGCTTCTTCCATTGTTTCCAGGACGAATTTTGGGCCGCTCTGGGAGGGTACGAAGCCTTTGGTAAGGGCGCAGATTATGCTTTTGCCGCTTTTAATGCTTGGCAGGTCTGAGAACTTTGCGATTGTGGGGGCAAGGTAGAGGGATGGGCTACCCATTATGATGAAGTCTTTGTTGTCTGCTACTTTGCGGATGTCGGACGAGGCCTTTAAGGATGGCTCTAGTGCGTATCCCGGCAGGTAGCGTTTGTTTTCGTGTTCATTATTAATAGAAGAAACTACGTCTTCTTCCATTGCCCATACTTCTACGCTATGTCCACCGCGTGCCAAGGAACAAGCCAATGCTGTGCCCCATGCGCCGGCACCTATAACTCCAACAGTTTTGACGTCCATAAAAACCTTCTTAAAAAGAAAATCTAGAATATTATAGCATATATGGTGATAAAAATAAAGGTGTCAATATTGGGCAACATGGAAATCAGTTTTGGGCTCCACTACCAGGAAAATCTTTGGAGGCGGGTCCCAGTGACGGAAAAAATCAAGGAATCCTCCCTAAAGGGTCCCTCCTTGCTTTTTTCCTACGTCCCACCTCCAAAGATTTTCCTGTCCGTTACGCCCAAAACTGATTTCCGGTTGCTTTATATAGAAAAATAATAGGTCCAATTTTTCTGCTGCAAATATAAAACTCAAAGTTTGCCCTAATATTGTAAGGTATGATTTTCTGTTATTTTTGGGGGAAGAAGGGGGACTGTGCCCAGACTGGATGTGCTGGACACAGTTTTTATATAGGGGTAGCGCCAGATTAGAAGGCTGGGGGGATGAAGTCTATGGCGCAGGTTTCTGGGTAGCCGAACATTAGGTTCATGTTTTGGACGGCTTGGCCGGATGCGCCTTTTACCATGTTGTCCAGGACGCTTACTACTTCCAGCATTTTTCCGCCGTTGACTACGTAGACCTGCATGTCGCAGTAGTTTGAGTAGCGGATTGTTCTGGTTGTTGGGGCAACTCCGGCTGGGAGTACGCGGACGAATGGTTCGTTTTTGTAGGCTTCTGTGTAGATTGCGCGGATTGCGCTTGCCATGTCGCCTTCAAAGTCTGACTGAGCCTTGGCTTTGAGTGATGAAGCGGCTTCTTCTGTGAGCGGGGCATAGATGGTGCTTAGGATTCCGCGGTTCTGGGGCAGAAGGTGGGGGGTAAAGATGACGTTTGTTTTTTTGCCGGCAAGGGTAGTCATGTTGCGCTCAATTTCGCTCTGGTGGCGGTGGGCTCCGATTTTGTATGCGCTGAAGCTTTCTCCGCATTCGCAGAACTGGTTTGCCATTGATGGGTTGCGGCCTGAACCAGTAACGCCGCTTTTTGAGTCAACGATGATGCAGTCTGTATTTACAAGGCCTGCCTTTAGCATTGGAAGCAGTCCCAGGGTTGCGCTTGTAACGTAGCAGCCGGGGTTTCCGATTATGGAGGCTTTCTTGATTTGCTCGCGGTTCATTTCTGGTGAGCCGTAGACGCTTACTTCGTGGGTTTTTGGAAAGCGGTATTCCTTTTTGTACCATGTTTTGAAGGTTTCTTCGTCCATGCCGTAGCGGAAGTCTGCGCTAAGGTCGATGAGCTTTTTGCCGTGTGCAAGGCAGTAGTCTGCATATTCTTCTGCAATGCCGTGGGGGAGTGCCGTAAAGATTATGTCGCTTTTTTCTTTTACTTCGTCTGCTGGTAAGAGCTTTCCGTCGCATTTACCGTCCATCTGGCCTATAAGGTTCTGGTAAACGCCGTCTATCTGCTGTCCTTCGAAGCTTACGCTTGAGCAGAATATTTTTTCTACTCCCGGGTGGCGGAGCAGGATTCTGAAGAGTTCTACGCCTGCATATCCCGTTGAGCCGATAATTCCAACTTTAATCTTTTCCATAAAAACCTCTTTGGGTAATTATAGTTTCTATGCGAGTTTTGTGCAAGAATGAAGTTTATTTTCAAGGGCGGACCCTTGGACCCCTGACTTTGGAGGGGGAAAACCAGCTCGGAGTCCGAAGCCCGCAGGTTTTCCCCCTCCAAACCTCCCCCTTTCTTTGGGCACGGCTTAGGGCTTTCGCCCTAAGAACCTGGATTTTTATTTTGACAAATGCTTTTGGGGGGTAGCTACGGCACTTCGACTGGGCTCAGTGACCGTGGGTGATGGAGTTTTGGGGGAGATGCATGACATAGTTTTTTTTGTGTTCCCTAAAGTGTGGAAAAATGATATAGTGGAGGAATGAAACAGTTAGTTATTAAAAAGACGGTGTTTTTTTCCGCGGTGCTTGCGGTTGCTCTTACGGGGGCTTTGTTTACTGCTTGCCAGACTTCTAATCCTGAGGTTCCGGCTAATTTGACTGCGCGCGAGATAATTCAGAAGGCGCAGAATGCCTATAACGCAGGCAGGGAAAAGCAGGCTTTGTATTATTACGACACGCTTATTGCCCGCTACGGCATGAATACGGTTACTTATATAGAAGGAAAGTACGAGATTGCCCACATTTACGTAAAGGCAAAGAAGTGGGACAAGGCTCTTCCTGTGCTTAATGAGCTAAAGAACCTCTACGCTTCCAGCTTGCCGGGCTCTTATCCGGGGGAATACCTTAAGATGGTGCAGAATGATCTTGCCAAAGTTCCGGAAAAGTACCTAAAGCAGGAATAGGTCTGGGCAGATTTTTAAAGATACTACTCGGGATTGGAACACCTTTAGTCCCGCGCAAGCGGGATGAGCGGCGGCTAGTCCGCGAAGTGTGGAAAGCCCGTAAAAAATGGTAAGATCTCGATCTAGCCAAAGAATGGATGGCGAAAGTAAAAATTCCGTCCAGAAGAAGCAGTTTTTTTGAATCTTGTTTTTTTTTAATACTGGTTGTATTATTGAATTAAGATATGAAAAAAGCTTTGCTGCTCTTGCAGTTTTTAATTTTTTGTCTTTTTCCAATATCCGCAAAACAAATGACCGTGAGGGTTGCATATTACCCGGAAGAAGGCTTTCAGGAATATGATTCTTCAACCGGACAGTATTCGGGCTACGGTTATGAAATTCTTCTTGTAATTAAGCAATACACAAAATGGAAATTTAGCTTTATCCGCACAGAAAACATGGCACGTGCAAAGCAGCTTGTCCGGGAAGGGCAGGCGGACTTGATTTGCGGCCTTTATAAGGATTCCGAGGATACGGAAGGGCTTGTTTATACCCAAAGGCCCATACTTTCTTCCAGAATGATTCTTGTTGCCAACCGTTCAAAGTCGTCTTATGCCTACGAAGATTTTGAAAGTTTTAACCGCATGAAGATTGGCACTCTTTCCGGCGACCAGGAAAAGTCTTCCCAGGTGAAGGATTTGAAGGAGTATGCGGATGCCCATGGTTTTGTTCCGGAGATTGTCTGCTTTACAGATTTGAAAAGCTGCGAGGGTTCCCTTGAAAATGGCGAGATAGATGCAATGCTTATGAACGACATTCATAAGTCCAACTTTTACAAGATTGCCGATTGCCAGTCGCGCAACCTGCACATTGCTGTTTCCAAGGACAAGGGGCAGATTGCTTCGGAGATAGACAAGGCTATAACTGCCATTAACAGGGACATGCCGGATTTTCTTTCCGACATGAGGGACCGCTACTACAAGACGGAAAATTACCGCGAATTTAAGCCGACGGAAAGTGAAAGGGAATACATAAGGAATGCTTCCCCAGTGCGTGTTGCCTGTACTGTTACCTGGTACCCCATAAGCTACTTTAAGGACGGAAAGTATTCAGGCCCACTGGCGGAGGTTTACGAGGCTTTGAGTCAGGTTACGGGGCTAAAATTTAACTATGTTCCCTACAAATCCTACACTTCTGCCCTTGCCGGCATTATTTACGGGGAGTCGCCGGTTCTTTGCGAAACTCCGCTTGATTTTTCCTATGCCACAGAATACAAGATGAACCTTACGAGTGGTCTTACGGATATTTCCATTCTGCAGGTTCAGGACAAGAAGAGGCAGCCAAGGAATCCACCTGTTGTTGCGGAACTTGGCTCTGCATACATTTCTAAGATAGGCAGGAAGCTTTACGGCAAGGATGCTTATTACAAGATGTACGCTTCTGCAAACGACTGCATGAAGGCCGTGCTTTCCGGTGAGGCTGACTACACCCTGCTCAACAGCTACCAGGCGGCGGTTTACCAGGCCAACGTTCGGTACATAAACATGCAGTACACGGTTATTCCAGAATACCAGTACACGATTTGTGCCGGTATAAGCAGCCGTGCAGACCCCAGGCTTCTTTCCATAATGTCCAAGGGAATCCAGGCTTTGGGGGAAAACTACATAACAAGTATTTTCCGCAAGGAGCTTACCCTTGAGCAGGATGCAGACCTGTTTTCTTTCTTCTATAGAAACCCCTCGCTTCTTATTCTTTTTATTACGCTGGTTACGCTTATAATTCTTGGAATTCCGACTGCGGTTATTTACATTATGCTTATGCGGAGGAAGAATTCTGCGCTTGTAAGGGCCAATGACGAAAAGATGGACTTTGTTAGCAAGATGAGCCACGACATACGCACTCCCCTGAACGGAATACTGGGCATGGTTTACCTTTCCAAGAAGGAGGACAACCCGGAGAACACCAGCAACTACCTGCAGAAGATTGAGCTTAGCGGCAACTACTTGCTTTCCATACTGAACGACATTCTGGACATTAACAAGATGGGCAGCCAGAAGATTTCTTTGAGCCCTGCGCCATATTCTTTTGAGGAGTTTGCGGATGAACTTCATGTTCTTTTTGACCCCCTCTGCCAAAAGAAGGACATTGCTTTTTCTACGGAATTCCCCAAGCTTGAGAAGAAGATTTTTACGGACAAGATGCGCTTTATGCAGCTTTTTTCCAACCTTGTATCCAATTCCATCAAGTACACGGCTAACGGCGGCAAGATAAGGGTTTACTGCAAGAACTATTCCTACGCAGAAGACGCATTTGTTTCGGATATTGTGGTGGAAGACACGGGCATTGGCATGAGCAAGGCTTTTCAGCAGCACATGTTTGAGCCTTTTGCCCAGGAACGCAACACGGCGGCTTCTATGGGAACTGGTCTTGGTCTTGCGATAGTTAAGCAGATTGTTACCCTTATGGGAGGCTTTATCCGTGTGGAAAGCGAGCAGAACAAGGGCACTTCCTTCTTTATAACGCTTGTTCTTCCTCTGGTGGAAGGAGAGGCTGCTCCTGTTAGCGAGGGGGCAAAGCTTGTGGATAAGACTTCAATTCTTGAGGGGCTCCACATTCTTGTTTGCGAGGATGATTCCATTAACGCAGAGATTACGGCAGAGCTTATACGCAGGGGTGGAATGACGGCTGACATTGCTAATAACGGGCAGGAAGGTCTTGATTTGTTTGAAAAGAGCCCGGAAAACTACTACGCTGCAATTCTTATGGATATCCGTATGCCAATAATGGACGGCTGGGAAGCTACAAGCAAGATCCGCGCACTAAACAGAAGGGATGCCGGCACTGTTCCTATAATCGCTCTTTCTGCAGATGCTTTTGTTCAGGATAAGATGTCTAATTCCAGCACTGGCCTTACAGGGAATTTGCCAAAGCCGATAAATCCCCAGAAGCTTTACGAAGCCATTGCTGACTATGCGGAAAAAAGGCCTTCTTTCTAGGATGCAAGACTTTTGCGCTGATTACAATGCCTTTTGCTTTTTGTCATTCTGAGCTTGACTCAGAATCTGCGGAATAGATGAGAAATTATAGATGCTGAATCAAGTTCAGCATGACGGATGCCCACAACCGTGTTCAGCGTGGCGGTGCGTTATTTTAATGCCTGTGGCTCTGCTGAATATCCGTTTTTTTGCATGTAGGAAATGAATTCGTTGAAGGGAAGCGGTTTTGAATAGTAATACCCCTGGATGTAGTTGCAGCCAAGCCTTCTAAGTTCATCTGCGGTGGCCTTGTCTTCGCAGCCTTCAGCAACGGTTTTCATGTCCAGGAGGCGGGCCATTTCCTGAATGCTGTACAGAATGCGGTGTCCCTTTTTGTCGTGTATGCCGTTAACAAGGCTCATGTCCAGCTTTAGTATGTCAAAGGTCATCTGGTTAAGAACGCTCAGGGAAGAGTAGCCTGTTCCAAAGTCATCAAGTTCAATTATAAAGCCTGACTTGTGCAGCTTTTCTATGATTGAGCGAATCTGCTCCGGGTTGTCGTGGTAGGCGGATTCCGTAAGTTCCAGGTGCAAAAGCTCATGGGGAACGGAATATTGGTCTGCAAGCCTTTCTATTACCAGGTTAAGGTCTTTTGTGTCAAAGTCTCCGCGCGAAATGTTTATGGAAACAGGCACTACAGGTATGGATTTTTTTAGGCACTCACCGATTGTCTTGCAAACGCTTTCCCACACATAGTAGTCCAGCTTGGAAATGAATCCGTTCTTTTCAAAAAGCGGAATAAAGGAACTTGGGTTCATAAAGCCAAACTTGGGGCTGTTCCACCTTACAAGGGCTTCTGCACCTTCAGTTTTTCCAGTGTCCTTTCCGTGCTTGGGCTGGAAGTAGACCTCAAACTCTTTGTTTGCAATGGCGCTTTCCATGTTGTCTATGATGTTCTGCTCTTCTTCCTGCTGCTTCCTTAGGTTTTCGTCGTAGAAGCAGATGCTGGTGTTGTATTTGCCTTGGATTGTACTGAGCGCAAACTCTGCCTTGTCGTTCATAGCGGCAACGCCTTCGCCAAGCTCTGCCTGTTCGTAAACACCAAACTTTACGATAATGGGGTAAACTGGACCCTCCTTTAGCTCGTCGGAAAGATTTTTGGCAAGTTCTTCGTATGCTTCCTTGCTCTTGTGTTCGGCAAGGATTGCAAAGCGGTCTACTATGATTCTGCCCATAATGTCCTTGCCCTTAAGTTCATCCTGCAAAAGCATTGCTATCGTGCGGATTAGGCTGTTGGCAAGTTTTCTTCCGTGGCGGGAACTGATGCTTTTTATGGATTCTATGTTTACGGCAATAAAGTCAAATGTTATCTCTGGGTGTGAGCGGACAATGTGTTCTGCGTATGCAAAGAAGAATTCACCTGAATAGAGGCCTGTCTGCTTGTCCATGGATGTGCGGCTTAGCATGTCCGTGGATTTTCTTAGCCTTATGATTGCTTCCAGGCGGTTTATGATTATAAGCGGGTTGTAGGGCTTGGAAACAAAGTCTGCTGCCCCTTTCCTAAAGGCCGTAATTTGGTCTTCGTCCGAAGAACTTGAGGTAAGCATCATTACCGGAATGGCGCTTAGGTTGCTGTTGCTTTCCATCTCGTGAAGAACATCGTAACCGTTCATAACCGGCATGTGCAAATCAAGTAGCACTACGGAAACTTTTGTGAGGTTTGCGTAAAGTTTTTCTAGCCCGCTCTTGCCGTCTTTTGCTTCCAGAATGTTGTATTTTTCCTTTAGCAAAGAAGAAAGTATGCTCCTGTCTATGTCGTTGTCGTCTATAATCAGCAGAGTGTCTTTTGACTTTATGGAATCAAAGAAAAATTCCTGGCTGCCCTTTAATCTCATGCAACGCCTTCGGATTTTAATGCATCCATAACGGTTTTGTATTCAGCGCATACTTTGTTAAAGTATTCCTCAACAGAAGGGGATGGGCTTCCATTGCGCACGTCTTCTGTTAGGGCCGATGCCGCTTCGTAAAGGTTTTTAAAGCTAAGGTTGGCGCAGATTCCTTTTAGGGTGTGGCTGGCTGCAAAGACTTCCTTCCAGTTTTTGTCTTCCATAGCTTTGCAGAGATTTATGTAGGATTCGTCAGATGGGAACATCTTTACAAATCTTTCTATAAGGCTATCGTTGCCCAGGCGCTGAATAACCTCTTCGTAGCTTCCACCGATGGAATCGTAAAAATTTTTTGAATTCATGCAAATGCCTCCTTTCTCTTAAAGGATATAACAGTAGGCGCAAATTTTCAAGAGAAATATAGTTAAGGACACGGAACTAAAGGTGTTCCAATCCCGCGTAGGGTTGGATGTTACCCTATTCCGCGACACCGCGGGTTTTCAGACGGATTTGACTGGGAGCAGAACCCAAAACTGATTCCTGGATGGGATTTTCTCCCCTATTGCCAGATGCCGTTTTTCTTTTGTTCCTGGATAAAGAAGATTGTGTTCATCCTTATTTCGTCCGGGTCGGTGTTCAAGATGTAGTCGATGACAGCCTCTCCCTTATGCCTTGACTTTTCCAGATACTCGCGGACTTCCTTGTACTGCTGTGCGTTTGATGCAAGTGACCAGCAGGCGCTGTCCCCGGTAAGGAACTTAACCATATCCGCCTTTTCGTCATGGTACTTTACCGCATTGTCTATTACAAGGTCCAGGTATTGTGTCTTTCCGCTTGCAAAGTAGGAACCCCAGAACATGTCGTTTACGTTGGGGTTTGCTTCGGGGTTTGCGTAAAACTTGTCCAGGTCAAATTCTGCAACAGAATGGAAAAAGTTTGACACGCTCTTAATCTTTAGGGAATCAATTTCTGCAAGAAGTTTTTCCCTTAACTTTTTGTCACGGAAGAGCTCTGCATAAAAACCAACCAGGGGCATCTGCATGTCTTCCGTAACAAGCTGCCTTTCCCTAAAGAAATTTACGGTAACTGGAACAATGTTTGGGTTCTTGTCCCTTAAATAATTCATCAGCAAAAAGCCGAATTCTTCTTCCGCACTTGTATCCGCATTTTGGGCTGAGTATGTGCTTGCGTCTGTTTCTGCTTGCAAAGAATTTGAATCCTGTGCAAATGCAAGGCCACAAATCAAAGTGACTAAAAAAAGGCCTGCAAGTATTTTCTTTTTCATATAAAAATCTCCCGTTTAAAGGTAACCTAAAATTCTGCAAAAATCAACCGTGCAATGTGGCGGCAATGGGGCTACAGATTTAAAGCTTGACAAAAGTACTTCTATAGAAGTATATATAAAATATGCCAAAAATGATTTTGTATCATGGTTCAGAAAAAATAATCTCAAAGCCGGTGTTAGGGGCTGGCAAGGCCTATAATGATTATGGGCTCGGCTTTTACTGCACGCAGGATATCGAGCTTGCAAAGGAATGGGCATGTCCAAGTCTTAATGACGGATTTTCTAATTGTTATGAACTTAAAACGGACGGGCTAAGGGTTTTGGATTTGCAGTCAGAAAAATTCTGTACGCTTCATTGGCTTGCACTTCTTATTGCAAACCGGCGCTTTGACATGGACACTCCCATAATGAGGCAGGCTGCTTATTATCTTAGGACAAATTTTTTGCCTGAGATTTCTAGGTTTGACTTAATCAGAGGGTACAGGGCTGATGATTCCTATTTTTCTTTTGCCCAGGCCTTTCTTTCAAATCAGATTTCGTATGCTCAGCTTCAGAATGCAATGAAACTTGGAAAGTTGGGCGAACAAATTGTGCTAAAAAGTAAAAAGTCATTCAATTTGATTGAATTTAAAAACTATGAGCTTGCGGAAGGCAAAAAGTATTACGGTTTGCGCTTGAAGCGAATGGAAAAAGCAAGGGCTGAATATAAAAAGTCGTTGGAAGATTCTGATATTTCAGGTCTCTTTATTCGTGATTTGATTTTGGGAGATGTAAAAGAAGATGACCCGCGCTTACGATAAATTCTTTCTGCCCGGTGTAATGAAGAAGATGGGCTTTGCTTTTGATTTTGCGGTGAACGGTTGCGGTCTTGCAGCAGATTCTTTCTATGATTTTTTTATAGCGTCAAAGGTTGCAAGGGCAATAGAGGAAGGTTCCCCTGTTTTTGTATGCGGCTGTTCTGGAACAGAGCTTGTGCTGTCGGTTTTTGAGCGCGTTGGTTTTAGCGGAAAGGATGGTGCTTGGGAAGACTTTGTGCGCTTTGACCGGTCGCCTGAATATTGGGCGGGCTGGATTGTTGCATTTTACCAGTGGGAAAGTGGGGTGTCGTTTTCAAAAATCAGGGACTATGTTCCATTTTCGCAAATTGTAAACATGTATAATCCTTTGCATGAAGCGCCCAAGGAAAAATTTCTTGATGTAATGAACGGCATTATAAAAGAAAAGAACATGAATAAGGCGACGAATCTTCATAACCTTAGGAAAGCTTCTGGTCTTACGCAAAAAGAACTTTCGGAACTTGCCGGTGTGAACCTGCGTACCCTGCAGCAGTATGAGATTGGCCTAAAAGACATAAACAAGGCAAACGGCAATACAATAAACTCCTTGGCTCTGGCCCTGCACTGCAATTTTTACGATTTGATGGAAGTGGATTTTTAGCAAAAATACTCTGCGCACTGTTGATTTTATAGCAGAGTGTAGGACTGGCGGGTTTTTTAGCTAAGGAAAAAATGCTATACTTGGTGCATGACAGAGATTGAACTTAAGGCTCACGTAAAAGACAGGGCGGGGCTGGAAGAAAGGCTGAATCAGATTGCCGCTTTTAAGATGCAGGTTTTGCGGGACGACACATATTACGGTTTAACAAAGGAAAGCCGCTGCAAGATTAGGGTAAGAAGGGAGACTTTGCTTACCGGTGGCGGTGAAGAAAAAAAGACTCTTCTTACCTACAAGCGGAAGGAAATGCGTACCCTGCCAGACGGAAGCAGTTCTGAGGTGAACGACGAAAAGGAAAGTGAAATTCTGGATGCGGATGTGCTGGAAGCTTTTTTGAAGGACAGCGGTTTTTTGGTTACGCTAAAAAAGCAGAAGGATGTAAAAGATTGGGAGCTTTCCGTAAAAAAGGAAGACTTTTTAAAAGATGCAGGAATAGACCAGGATTTGACCGCTACCTTTGAGCTTTGCAATGTTCCGCCACTGGGAGACTTTCTTGAGATAGAGATTCTTTCTCCGGTGGACACCCCACGTGTGGTAGAAGCCTTGCAAAAAAAACTTCACGAATTGCTTGCACTTGTTGGCATTGGAGAAGACCAGATAGAAAACCGCTACTACAGTGAGCTTTTGCGTGCCCGAGAAGCCTACGCCGTCGTGTAGGGGCGTACGAAGTACGTTGCGGAGCAATGGAGCCGAAGGGCGGAACCCCGGAAGGGCGGTGGCGCATAGGGGCGTTCGGTCGAGTTAGCCATAAAGCAAGATGGTAGAGCAAATAAACTTACCGTCCTAAAGACTAGAGTCAAAAAGACTAACAGACTAACATTCTATATTTTTTTCCGACTTGTCTGCGCGTTGATTATTAATGGAATCTGTAGTATCATAAACCGCTTTGTAAATTTATAAAAGAAGGAGAACATTTTGTTCAACAGAAGTTTATACAAGAAAAATGCGCTAAAATGTTTGAAGGACAGGCGGCTTGTTCCAACGCTGGTAAGTCTTGTTGTTCTTGTTACATATTTTTTGCTTAATGCCGGTTCCGTTGGTAAGTCCATAAAGGCTGTTGGCCCGCATCTTACGCTTATTCTGGACGCAAGAAAGATGAACTTTATTGTTATTGCAATAATGTGCTTTGTTTTGGGAACCATAGAGATTGCCGAAGCTGGCTTCTATCTTTTTACGGTTGACCATCCGCAGGAGACGCTTTCCTTTAACACTTTTATGGAAGGATTTTCGCTTTTTGTGAGGGGGTCGCTTGCCTTTATGTGGAAGTGGCTTTGGATTTTTATTTGGGGCTTGTTTTTTGTTGTTCCGGGAATAATAAAATTCTTTTCTTACTCCCAGCTTTTTTACATTCTGAGGGACTATCCACAGATTGGAATTAGGCAGGCGCTGGCGGTTAGCAAGGAAATAACCAAGGGGCACAAGGCGGATTTGTTCTGGCTTTACCTTTCTTTTATTGGCTGGGACTTGCTTTCTGTTCCTACTGCATTTGTTTTGCAGCTTTGGATTTGGCCCTACAAGCAGGCTTCTTTTGCTTTTGCCTACCGCTCTTTGATGCAAAAGGCGCTTACTTCTGGGACTATTGTTCCGGATGACTTGAAATGACTGATGTAAAATCGTGAATGTAAAATCGTGGATTTAGAATAGGAGTTTTGCCATGGAAGATAACGAAAACATGAATGACAATGGATTTACAGGTGAATACAATATTGCGGAAAGCAGCAATGCTTCAACCAGCAGTTTTACAGGCGAAAACAAAGCCTCAGAAGATTATAAAGCTATGGAAAGTAAAAAGGTTATGGATAGCAAGAAAAGTGGAAAAAAAGTTTTTGTAGTAGTAATAGTTCTTTCTATAATAGCCGGTCTTATTCAGTTTGCCAGTAAAAAGGATGAGCCAAGCCAGCCACACGTACTTGCTTCTTCTTCAGTAAGAAAGGATGACTTCTTTAGCGTGTTCAGCAACAAGAAGCAGAAGGACAAGTGGGTTCACTTAAAGGGTACGCCCTACGTTGCAAAGCTGCTTGTTAGCGGCGTAATCGAAGACGAAAACAAGACCTACAACCAGCAGTGGATTCTGGACACCATAAGCGAACTTAAGGAAGACGCAGACAACAAGGGAATTGCCCTTTTTATTAACTCTCCCGGTGGCGGTGTTTACCAGGCAGACGAGGTTTACCTTGCACTCCTTGACTATGCAGCAAGCGGAAAGCCTGTTTATGCCTACATGGGGCCTCTTGCGGCAAGCGGTGGCTATTATATTTCTTGCGGTGCAAAGTATGTTATGGCAAACCGCAACACTTTAACAGGCAGCATAGGTGTTCTTGCGGGGCAGTTTGTGGACGCTACCGGTCTTTTGGATAAGATGGGAATTAAGTCAGAGACGATTCACGCGGGCAAGAACAAGAACATGGGAAGCTTTAACGAGCCAGTTACCGATGAGCAGAGGAAAATTATGCAGGCTGTTGCAGATGAATGCTACGATCAGTTTGTGCAGATTGTTTCCAAGGCGCGCGGTATTCCTGTTTCTTCCGTAAAGAACTTGGCGGACGGTCGCATTTATACGGCAAGGCAGGCAAAGGAAGCATCCCTTATAGACGCAATCGGTTCTTTTGACGAGCTTGTTGCCTATATGTCTAAAACAGAATTCTCCGGTGAGGAATATTCAGTGGAAGACTTTGAGTACGAGCAGGAGTCAACTTTCTACGATTATCTTACCGGCATGGCAGGTGCGCTTAGGGGTTCAAGCGTATTTTCTTCGCTAGGACTTCCCCCACAGACAGAAAGCGCGCTTACCCAGTCTGTTCCCTATCCGGCTTATTTTTACGACGGAATGCTTGGGAACTAAAAGGCTGAAGGTCTAGTTTTTGGCACCAACCCCCGGTAATTACTGCTTTTGTTTTATGAATTCAATTTCATCCAGCCCCTTGTCGATTTGATTGCGTTTTCCTGTTTTAGAAAAACCTTCTCTCTGGTACAAGCGGGCTGCATTGATATTGTTTTCCAAAATCCAAAGTGTCGGGGTAGAGGTGCATTTACTACAGGCAAACCGCAATAAAACCGTGCCATAACCCTTGTTTTGCTCTGACGGCAGGATATATAAATCTTCAATCAGGTTTTCTGTTACCGATACAATTCCAACATCTTTTTCCGAAGCCTCGTCGAAGAGCATATATAGGAGTGTACCCTGCTTTATTTTTTCCAGCAGATATTCTTTCTGGTGTTCCGGCGTATGTTTTTCTACGAATTCTGGCTTACAGAATGATTTATGGGATTCCTGCCAGGATTTGCTGTGGATGGTTGCAGCTATGTCTATATTATTTTCATCTACAATTTTAATCATTTTTACTTACCAGTTAAACAATTGGAATGGCTGTTTGGGCCAAACCGATGGATGGCACTTTTGGTCTGCCTAAGAATGGCTGTGGATGCCTGTTTGGATTCTGCGCTATTCGTCAAGGGACGCTATGGTAGAAGAAAGTTCCGGCAGATTGAGCGGCTTGCGGAAGAATTTTAGGACACCAAGTTCCATACATTCCCTTTCCGTTTCCGGGTCATCCATTGCGGTAACAACTATGATTGACGGTTTTCCAAAGGCTTCGCTTTCTTTTATGTGGCGGCAGAGCTTTTTTCCGTCAATACCGGGCAGGTCAAGGTCTAGGATAATGCATTTTGGCTGCTTTGCAACCATCTGTGAACCGGCTTCAAAACCGTCAAATGCCTGTATAATCTGAATGGATTCGTCCTGGGTCTTAAGGAATTTGGCAACGACATCGTTCAGCGCCCTGTCATCATCAACAACAAGCACTGTCTTTGGAGTTACTACGGACTTTTTGTTGCAGCAGTCCAGAAGGTCGGAAGGAATACGCATATTGCGCTTTTCCATGAATTCCACCAGGTCTTCTGGATATACGCGGAACTGTCCGCCGGGAGTCTTGAAAGCTTTTAAATAATTGTTGTGAATCCAGTTTATAGCCGTCTGATTTACAACCCCGCAAATATTTGCAACTTCCAAAGCGGAGAAAACAATAGGCTTATCTCTCATTTTTACAGTCTTTGCCATACTTTCTGCCTTTATATTACTATAACACAAAAATATTAAAAAATAAAGGTTTTAGTAATTTTTTATAAAAAATATTTTTTAGAAAAAAAAAGACCCTCTTTTAGCAAGAACCCAGAACTTTTTTTATCTGCTGACTTGAAAAGCCAAGCCGCTGCAAAGAAGAATAAATTTTTGAAGGGTCCTTCTGAACCCTGAGGCACTTTTTGTATGCTCTTTTGCAAAGGTCGCTTTCGCTGTGGTCGGTAAAAAATTCATCCAATGCGGTCTTTGCGTCTTCTTTTGAAATGCCCCTCTTAAGAAGTTCGCCTTCCAGTTTGCGGCGTCCTTCGGCATGGGCAATATAACGGCTTCTGAGCCATGCTCCGGCAAAACGCACGTCGTCCAATGCGCCTGTCCTTTGCAGAAAATCCAAACTTTTTTCTATTGAATCTTTGTCTATTCCTTTACGCAACAACTTTTGCTTTAGCATAAAGCGGCAGTGTTCAGCCCTGGCAAGATACGTCATGGCTGCACGCTCTGCAGAAAAGACTAATGCCGCAGAAAGTATGTCGGCACTCTCTTCCTCGTTAAAGACCCCCTGCATTCCCGGCTTAAGGCTTGATTCATCCGCAAAAAGTGAATCTGCACCGCCAAGGCCACCTTCTACGGGCAAAAGCCTGTCTTTGGAAATGCAAGTAAGGTATTCGTCGCGTAAAAAAAAGGCAGACCCTGAGTCGGGCGTAATTTCGTACACTCCGTTCAAAGTCTGCTTTATTCCAAGTATTACCAAAACAGTATAAAACTTAGCGCTTGCTGAACTGGAATCTTCTACGTGCACCACGCTGACCGTACTTCTTGCGTTCAACCATACGTGGGTCACGGGTAAGATAACCGTTAGCCTTAAGTGCAGAGCGGCTGTTTGGATCTACCTGTGTGAGTGCGCGGGAAAGACCATGGAGGCATGCACCAGCCTGGCCGTTAAGTCCGCCACCGTAAACATTAATAAGAATGTCAAACTTGTTGTCGTTGCTTGTTACCAGGAGCGGCTGGCGAACCATGCGCACCTGAGCTTCTGTTGCAAAGTATTCTTTGAGTTCTTTGCCGTTTACAACAATTTTTCCGCTGCCTTCACGCAAAAAAACGCGAGCCACAGCAGTCTTTCTTCTTCCTGTACCGATTGCTATATTTCTGATTCCTGCCATAATTGACTCCTAATTACACTTCCAGCGGTTTTGGATTCTGAGCTGTATGCGGGTGGTTTGGACCAGCATAAATCTTCAAGTTGCCAATAATCTGGCGTCCAAGACGGTTGTGAGGAATCATACCCCAGATTGTTCTTCTGAGGGGCTCTTCCGGACGGCGAGCAAGAAGTGAACCGAAGGATTCAGACTTGAGACCACCAACATAACCTGTGTAGTGGCGGTAAAGCTTGTCTGTTTCCTTGTTGCCAGTTACCTGAATCTTGTCGGCATTGATGATAACAACAAAGTCGCCACAAATTGTGTTGGGTGTAAATGTGGGCTTGTTCTTTCCACGGAGTACACTTGCTGCCTTAGCGGCAACACGACCAAGAGTCTTTCCTGATGCATCGATGATGTACCAGTCGTTCTTTGTTTCGCCTTTTTTATCAAAAATAGTTCTCATTTATAAAACCTACCAAGTAAAACTTTGTATTTAAAGGGTTTGCATCATTCCTTTAAATAGAAATGAACAATAGCGGTTGTTCATTTAGTATACGGGGTAATATACAATAGCATAAAGAGCAAGGCTTAGTCAAGCCGTTGGGCTATTTTTCCTGCTGGAGTTTCTGCTGCTTTTCGGCTTTTTCTGCTGCAAGCTCTTCTTTTTTGGCTTCCTTTTTGTCCTTTATGTCTGCAAGACCGATTAAGACGGCAATTAGGCCAATAAAGGCTGCAAAAACCGGGGCCGCTCCCTTAAGAAATGCGATTACAAAGCTGCCCCATGCAAGGCCAAGTCCGGCGGGAAGACAGGCAAAGACGCAAAATGCAATTAACAAAATTCCTACTATTAACGATACCATTTTTTCCTCCAAGTGCTGCTTTTAATAAATTATGTCGAAAAGAGGATTAAAATTCAAGCGTAGTGTGGCTTTCTTTTTTGAAGGAGGGGGAAAGGTGTACAGACCCTGAAACGAGTTCAGGGTGACGGACTTCGTTCTGGGGTGTTTTTTACACCAGCCTACGCCGCCGTGGAACCCCTTTAGTAGCGGCCGCAAGGACGCTATGAGCGTTAGCGAAGGGTGGAAGGGCGGTGACGAATTGGCATGACGGCCGATTATAGCAGAAGAGTGGATGGTAGAGCTGTTAGGACTATCGTCCATAAAAGTACCGTCAAAAAATCCCGCACACCTTGTAATTAAGATGCGCGGTGAAAATATTGGGCTTACAGTTTTGTGTATTCTGTTACTCCTTCATCGCCCCAGTCTATTGTAAGTTTTTTATTGTCAGAAGATAGTGTGCCGGTTGCAGTATCACTGCCCAGTCTTAATGAAAAATTGCTTCCTGAAAGCGTGTAGGTAAAATTAAAATCGTCATCGGTTTTGTTTGTTCCGTTTTTACTGCTTTTTCCTGTAAAGTGCCCGTTTCCGCCACTTCCGAGGATGATAATTTCGATCTTGGACTTTGCGTTGCTTCCGACGCTTGCATCTGTGTATGCGTAGACAGTTCCGTTTGCAAGGGTAGCGTTTCCTTCCGCGTTTGTCAGTTTTTTTCCGTCTGAAGAAAGCGTGAAGTTTGCGTTTCCTTCGCTCGTTGCTATTGTTGCGGTAGAGCCGGAGACTGAATATGTGCAAGTTTCCCCAGAGAGTTTTTTGTTTTCCTTTACCGTGCCATTCTGAACCAATGATCTTATTTGTGTCTGTTTTACTTCTGATTCGCTGCTGAAAGATAATGTTGTAACTGCTGCTTCCGCTTTGTTTGATGAGGCAGATGAATAATTGGTTTTAAGCACATAGGAAAAGAAAGTTTTTCCTACAAATGCGTTTTGCGTTGTTGTGTTTCCTGAACCGGAACCAGAACCAGAGGAGCCGCTTCCCGAACCTGAACCGGTAGAAGTACTGCCGGAACTAGAGCCGGAAGTTGTGCCTTCGGATTCTGAGTCGTAAGAACCGCTGTCTGATGATGAGTCGGAACCTCCAGAGCATGATATAAAGTTGAATGTAAGGCTGAGGGCTGCCACTGCCAAAGCAAGGGTTGCCAATTTTTTCATTTGAAAACTCCTTAAAAATAAGTTGAATTTGAAAGTACTATACAAAAAAAAGTACCGCGTCAATGGGCGGGGGAGGGGACTGGGAGGGGAAAGGTGTACAGACCCTGAAACAAGTTCAGGGTGACGGACTTCGTTGGGGTGACGGGCTTCGTTCAGGGTGACAGGATGCGTTCAATGTGAGGGGATACGTGCTGGGTGACGGGATGCTTGAAAATATTTTACGGTGGTATTATAATTTTACTCGGTTGTAGTCGAGTCGGATAAAGTCGAGTAAAATCATGACAGGGGTATATTATGGCAAAAAAATTCTTTGGGCGTGAAAGGCAGAAAAAACAGCTAATTGACTTTTTTAAAAGCAATAATCAATCATTTGCCTTGCTTTTTGGCCGTAGAAGAATTGGCAAAACCGAGCTTCTAAAGCATTGTATAAGTGTACCGGAAATAAAGAATATAATATCTGTGTATTATGAATGCAAGGAAACCTCTGAGCAGAATAATTGCGAAAGTTTGTCGGATATTGTCAGTGAAATTTTGGATTTTCCGCCAGTTGCTTTCTCTGACTTTGAAGAAATATTGCGCTTTATGTTCAAGCAGGCAGCCAAAAAAGAGATGATTTTCATTATTGACGAATATCCCTATTTGCGGTCTGTAATAAAAGGATTGGACAGCATAATTCAAAATGTAGTAGATGAATACAGGGATGAATCAAAATTGCATTTGGTTTTGTGTGGTTCCTATGTTGAGACTATGAAATCTTTGCAGGAAAAACAAAATCCTTTGTACGGGCGTTTTGATTTGGTCATTGACTTAAAGGCAATGGATTATCTTGAATCTTCTTTGTTTTACAAGGATTTTTCAAATGAAGACAAAGTGCGCTTGTATTCTGTTTTTGGTGGCGTTCCCTACTACAACCGGTTGATTGATTCAAAAAAGTCTGTAAGACAAAACATTCTTGATTTGATTGCAAGTGCAGGAAGCAGGTTGGAAAATGAAGTTATTATGTACTTAAAATCGGAAATCAACAAGATGACAAATGCTTATGAGGTTTTTGAGGCCTTGTCTAAGGGGTGTGTGCGCTTTGCAGATATTTTGTCGCAGTCAAAGGTTTCCAGTTCGCCAACATTGGTTGATGTGCTTGATAAACTGATAAAAATGGAGGTAGTAAAAAAAGAAGCTCCTATAAACGATGAAAACAACAGAAAAAAGGCAGGGTATTATATTTCTGACCCGCTTACTTTGTTTTATTTTAAATACATTTTCCGCAATCTGTCCCGCTTGAATGTTATGGATGGCGATGTGTTTTTTGACAAATTCATTGCAAACGACTTTGAAGAAAAGCATGTCCCTAAGTTTTTTGAAGATGTTTGCCGCCAGTTCTTGATACGCAAAAACCGCCGGGCAGAACTTGAAAATGGCTTTGAGAAAATTGGAAAATACTATTATGATGACCCAAAAAATCATAGAAACGGTGAGTTTGATATTGTAACAGAAAACAGTGGCGAATATACTTTTTACGAAGCCAAGTTTAAGGATGCGCCAATAGGCAGGAATGTGATTCTTTCTGAAATTGAGCAGGTGAAAGCGGCTGGGTTGAAATGCAATAAATACGGATTTTTTTCTAAAAGCGGGTTTCGCAATATTTCAAAAGTTGACAAAGCAAATCTGATTTTATTTGATTTGGCTGATATGTTCTGATTTTCTTTGTGCAAAAAAAAATCCCCGCAAGAGGGTGTGGCAGATGTGCTGCTTTCTTGCAGGGGAAATGTTTTATGCGTTATTTTTACCTTGGAAACGAACCGTAATAAGTGAGGCGTTCTTTAATACTGTATATTTTACTGCCATCGTAACACCATTTGTTGTTTCCCTCTCCCGGTATAGTTACCAATAGTTCGCCATTGGTGTTTGTGAAGGTGAAGTCTCCAGTGTGCCGTCCATTTTCAGAGACAGCAATGGAGCCGCTGTTATTAAAGGTAAGACTAATTTGTCCATCCTCATCTTCAGCAGAGAAAGTGGCAAAAAGACCTGAGCCGCTTGTGCGCGGTATGAACCAACCACTGTACAATTTGCCGTTGTATTTTATGATATCATAATCTTTTTGTTTGTTAAAAGAGTTTGGATTGGAAGATTTGTAGCATTTGCCACCGGAGAAGCCTAGGTATCTGGTGGTTCCGTCTTCTTCATCCTCATAAGAGAAAACCTTGTTGTTAAGGTCTGAGCTGGAGTAGCTAAGTAGCTGAATTGAACCAGCTGGGAGGGCTGCCCCGCTTACAGTTCCTGAACCTGTAGAGGTGTTTCCTGAACCAGAGCCAGTGGAGCCGCTTCCTGAGCCTGAACCAGAACCTGTAGAAGAAGTGCCGGAGCTTGAGCCGGAAGTTGTTTCTTCGGATTCAGAGTCGTAAGAGCCGCTGTCTGATGATGAGCCAGAGCCGCCTGAGCATGATGTGAAGTTGAATGTAAGGCTTAGAGCTGCCACTGCCAAAGCAAGGGTTGCCAATTTTTTCATTTTAGAAACTCCTAAAAAATAAGTTGAATTTGAAAGTACTATACAAAAAAAAAGTATCACGTCAAGGGGCGGGGGAAAGGTGTACAGACCCTGAAACAAGTTCAGGGTGACGGACTTCATGCAGGGTGACGGCTTCGTTCAGGGGGGGGCGGTGCTTTCAAAAAACGGGGGGCTTGGTTGAAAAAAAATTGAATTTGTGGTAGGATAAGGGTATGAACGTTGAAACGATTGTTAAAAACACGGACATTTCTTTGAGGATGGAAGGGCTTGTGCTGACTGATGATGAGCAGCTTTCCATAAAAAAATGCCTTGAAGGTAAAAAAGATTTTTCGGACGCTGTTGCAGATATTGTGAAACAGTATTCAAAACCAGTTCGGGCGTATGCTTAAAGACGGATACGAGTATACTGTAGACGACTATTACTGCTATCCCGGAACTTCGGTTCTAAAAAACAAGCTTAACATTATGGATGCCCAGGAGCTGGAGGAGGCTGAGCGCAAGATAACTTCGCTTAGGTATGCCCAGGCTCTTCAGTCTGGCATTAAGGGCAATTTTGATTTTAACCACCTAAAAAAAATCCATTTCTTTTTATTCAGCGACATTTATGAGTGGGCGGGGAAGAACCGTATTGTGAATATTTCTAAGGAAGATATGTTTTGCAATGCGATTTACATTTCTGACCAGGCGGAGGAGCTTTTTGGCAGACTTAAGTCTGAAAACTTTCTTAAGAACTGCGTTACAAAGAGCGATACTGCGGAGCGGCTTGCCTACTATCTTAGCGAGATTAATGCGATTCATCCTTTCCGTGAGGGTAACGGCCGCACCCAAAGGCTTTTTATTACTTTTCTTGCGAGGAACCTGGGCTGGGAGCTGGACTTTTCTGCTTTTAGCCCGGCTGAACTGCTTAGCGCCAGCATAGAATCCTTTAGCGGAAGCCTTGCACCACTTCAAAATTTAATTTTTTCTTCTATTAAAATTGCAAATGTATGATATAATGTTTGTGTCGTAATTTGTTTGCAGAATATGCCTGCGGGTCCCAGTTACGGAAAAAACAAAACGGAATTCCCCGCCGTTTATCTATATACGGGGTGTCAGGCCTTTTGGGCGGGTCCCCCTTTTTGTTTTTTCCTACGTCCCACAGTCATATTCTGCAAACAGATTTCCATAGTTCATACGGGAGGAGGTGACTATGATTGGTGCAATTATTGGCGACATTGCCGGCAGTGCTTTTGAATTCAACAACTACAAGTTTAAGGACTTTGAAATCTTTGGACTTGACCACCGACCTACGGACGACAGCCTTATGACTATTGCGGTTGCCGTTGCAATTTTGCGCTGGAAAAGGCAGATGGAAAAAGGCAGGGAGACAAATCTTTATGCAGAAACCGTCAGTGCCATGAGGAAGCTTGGCCGCGAGTACCCGGAATTTATGAGTGAGTACGGGCACGGCTTTAGGGCTTGGCTTACCAGTGCTGAACCTGCCCCTTACAACAGCTGCGGAAACGGTGCCGCCATGAGGATAAGCCCGGCTGGTTTTGCGGCAAAAGACATAGAGGATGCAAAAAAACTTTCATACGAGATAACGCGTACCACCCACAATCATCCCGAGGGAATAAAGGGTGCAGAGGCTGTTGCTGTCTGCATTGTTCTTGCAAGGCAGGGTAAGTCAAAGGAAGAAATCCGCGACTATGTGGAAAAGAACTACTACAAGCTTGACTTTACGATTGACCAGATTCGTCCAAGCTACGGATTTGGTGCGCTTTGCCAGGACACGGTTCCCCAGGCTATAGAGGCTTTCCTTGAGTCTGTTGATTTTGAGGATGCAATAAGAACGGCGGTTTCTGTTGGCGGAGACAGCGACACTCTGACCTGCATTACCGGCGCGATTGCTGAAGCTTTCTACGGTGTGCCTGATACAATGCGGGCTAAGGCAATAGACATCCTGGACGACGATGAACTTTCCGACATGATTAACATGTTTGAAGAGGAGTACCAGAGCTAGCACTTTGTTACCCTTAGCGGTCGGAAATCAATTTTGTGTGCAGCGGAAGGCAAATACGGCTGAAAACCCGCATTGGAGCGGAACGAGCGCAGCGAGTTTAATTTCCTATTCCGCGACACCGCGGGTTTTCAGACGGATTTGCCTGGGAGCGGAACACAAAATTGATTTCCGTGTCCTAAGTGCCTTTGATTGACAAAATTACTCTGCGGATATACTATCTGCTGTATATGAAAAAAGTTTGCGGTGCTTTGTTTTTTCTTTTGAGCCTGTTTTTATTCAGCGGCTGCTTTACAATGATGTACCACGATGAAGTTGTGGAGCATGGGGCGAATGAGTACATTGAAAAGCCTTTTTCTGACGACAACAGGATGGGGCACTATATAGGATGCGAGGATTACGAGGGTGCGCTTTACGATGTCTTTGTCTTTAAGAACCTTATAGAAACAGGCAAGGACAGGTACGTAAAAATCTGCCTTCCCCACAAGGATGAAGAGTGGCACGAGGACAAGGAGTATTCAGAGAGGTTTATTGTTCCTGTCAGTGTTTTGAGCAGCTACCAGTGGTCAAGGAGAGGCCCCCAGCTATATGATTATGAGGTTGATGCGTCCAAAATGAAAACTGCGGAGGGCCTTGTAATTCTGGAAGCCAGCGCGGAGGATTTTTCTGAGAAAAAGAGCCTTGCCGACTGCTTGGTTGCGGTTTCGGCCCGGCAGAAGGGAAAGCTTCTTTTTTTGCGGTGCGACTATGATTCGCCCATGAAGAACAAGTACAGCTTTGCCTTTTTTATTCCGTCAAAAAGCGTGATGGATTTTTACGGAAAAGGAAAGCCCTTCCCATCCTACATTTTCTCTTATCTTGGCTACCCTGGGCCCCTGGCTGCGGACGTGGTTACGTCTCCCTTCCAGATTTTTATTATGTGGTTTGTGTTTAGGGATTTTAATCTTGGCGGGTGAATGATTTCTTTTGGACAGCACCGAATGCTATTGCCTTATTTGCTCAATTTTTATTCCTTTGCCAAATTTTTCCAGGACTTCTTTTAGCTTGGGAACAAAGTTGCGGTCAAAGATGTGGGTTGCCTTTGCTAAAACTGCGCCGTCGTCGTAGCGGAGGAAGCAGACTGCAACGGGATAGGCATTCTGGAATTCAAAGATGTAGATGCAGTCTGACTTTAGCTTCTTGTTTACGAAGGATTTTTCGCTTTCCAAAAGGCTTGCCACTGCAAGTTCTGGTGAACCAATTCTGGCGTTCCAGCTTGCGGGAATTGCACTTACAAAACGCTTGTTCATTTCTTCTTTTAGCGGGGCTGAATAGAAGTCTTCTTCCGGATTTTTCCAAGTGCCGGATAAGTCCATTCTGTTAAAGAGGAAGATGCCAAAGTTGTAGAAGTCTCCGCTCAGGCAATATACCGCGCTTGCTTTTGATACGTTACCCGATGCGATTTCTTTCATTTTTTCTGCTATGCCATCGTTGCCGTTTGTCATTAGATTAAGGAATGATTGGTTTCCTGCTTTTTCCTTCATCAGCGAGATTAGGGAAAGGCCGTGTTCTATAAGCGTCTTTGGCTTTTTGCTCTTGGCTTTTGCGCCACAGGCTAGGCAAAGGATTGTTAAAAGAATTGTTGCTGTAAGGATTGATTTTTTCATTTTGCTTTCTCCATGATCTTGTCAAGATAGAGCTGTTTGTATTTAGCTTACCAATCGGGGGGCGTTACGGGGGGCTTGCCCCCTGTAGAGGGGGTAGAACGCAACGAAGTGCGGGCGTAGGGG
>JAGCWT010000038.1 GCA_017961705.1 Treponema sp. | reverse complement strand
TTGCAGAATGTGCAATAAATCAAAAAGAGGAATCAGGAGCGGCTTAACCTATTGACAAAAAACATAGGAGGCTCAGGGAACGGTTTTTTGTTGGCGGAGGGATTTTTAAATATTACCTTTTCCATTATACGTGGTATTGTGGACTTTTTTGGTTTTATGTGTGATACTGCTAATAGGGTATATTGTGCAAATTGTGGCGATTTATGCCCTTTTTTTAGGCGTAGGTGATAAAAAAATGAATTTTAAGATAGATATAGATGAAAAAGAGTCAGAATGCAGTTGCAGAAAATATAAGTTGGTGTTTACTTCAAGTTCTGCGGATGTTACGCAATATCTTTCTTGGAAAGACTTGGAAGATTTGATTGATGAAGCTACGGCTGTTCGTGGCTATAAAGAGATTATGGAAAAATTCCAGTGCAAAATAGATGATGCACGCGAGATAAAGAAAAAAATTGACAGGGATTCATGTTGCCGCAAGTGTGATTTAAAAATGAAGGAATGTTACAGGTGCTGCAGAGTATGTGAAAGCCCACTCGAGCAGGATTTGCTGAAGGCTCTTGTAAGAAATGGCATTGACGTTGAACTTCAATTAAGAATCAACAAGGATAATACTATATCGCATTTTCCTGAGCCAGTTGATCCTTCGAAAATTCTTACGGTTCCAGATTTTTATTTGGAGACGAAGGAAAAGAAAATTTGTGTCTATACGGACGGACATTCCTATCATGAGCGAACGGAATATCAGGCGGTTCGAGACCGTAGTATAGACAGGGATTTGCAGAACCTTGGATATGTTGTCTTGCGCTATACAACTTCGGAAATTAGGCAAAAGCTTGTGGATACTGTAAGAGATATAAAGAAAACAATGGGGCTGGCAACAGAAAATATTGTAATGGAAGAATCAAATTGCGAAATTTATTTCTAATGAATGGAGGTATCGCTCTAGTTTGCCTTGTAAAAACGCTCGTCATCAAAGTTTATATAAGCAAAGTTGATGCCGGATTTTTTTATGACGTTAAAGCACATGGTTGTTTTGCCACTGCGCCGGATTCCTATTACAACTTGTGCAAGGTTGCTGTCTAAATTGACAAGTTCCTCTTCTGGGCGGAAGCAATACTCTTGTTTTAGTTTTGAGTAGAATTCTTCTTTTTGTTCCAACAAGGCGGTTTCTATTGTACTTATATCCATAGATTTAAACTGCGCTATTTTTGAAAAAATGTCAATCTGGACTGCGCTATTTTTGGAATTTTTGTGGGTTGAACTGCGCTATTTTTGAATTTTTGCTGACAAATGCTTTTTTGGGTATGTCCCCTTCGACAGGCCGCTGGAAGCTTCGCTGCGAGTGCAGGGAACGGGGCTTTTCGGAGTAAGGCTTACGCGGGATTGGAGGGGCGCGCGTAGCGCGTTGCAAAGCAATGGAGCGGTAGCGGAACCCCGCAAAGCCCGTGGCGCAGAGGCATGGACGGTCGAATTAGCCAAGGAATAAGATGGTAGAGCGGATAAAGGTACCGTCCAGAAGATTCCCGGGTCAAGCCCGAGAATGACATTTATTGTTAACTCCGAGAATGACATTTATTTGCAGAACTCAAAATTGAACTTACTATTTATATAGAAGAGATTGGTTCGACTTCGCTCAGGGAACGGCTTGATTTGCGTTATCTTGACTAAAAACCTTGAATCTTTTACTATAAAACATTATGAAAGTCAACGAGTTGCGTTCTAAGTACATTGAATTTTTCAAGTCAAAGAATCATGTGGAAATTAGCGGAAAGAGCCTTTTGCCAAACAATGACCCTACGGTTTTGTTTACTACTGCGGGTATGCAGCCGCTTGTTCCCTATCTTTTGGGCGAAAAGCATCCGTCCGGCGACCGTCTTACGGATTACCAGAAGTGTGTGCGCACCGGAGACATTGATTCCGTAGGAGATGCAAGCCATCTTACCTTTTTTGAGATGCTGGGTAACTGGAGCCTTGGTTCATATTTTAAGCAGGAGTCCATTGCCTATTCGTTTGAATTTTTGACTTCTCCAAAATACCTTGGAATTCCAAAGGAAAAGCTGAATGTTACCGTTTTTGCCGGTGAAAAGACCGCTGACGGTACGGAGATTCCCCGCGATGAAGAGGCAGCTGCCCGTTGGGAAGAGATGGGTATTGCAAAAGACCACATTTTCTTCCTTCCGCGCGAGGATAACTGGTGGGGTCCAGCAGGTCAGACAGGCCCGTGTGGTCCTGACACAGAGATTTTCTACGACAACGGCCAGCCAAAGTGTGGCCCGGATTGCCGCCCCGGTTGCCATTGCGGTAAGTACCTTGAAATTTGGAACAACGTTTTTATGGGCTACAACAAGGATGCCCAGGGTCACTACAACGAGATGGAGCGCAAGTGCGTAGACACAGGAATGGGTGTTGAGCGCACTGTTTCCGTTTTGAACGGCCAGAAGTCTGTTTACGAGACGGACGTTTTCCAGCCAATCATAAAGTCTATTGAAGAGCTGAGCGGTAAGAAATACGGCGAGAACGAGGCAGATGATACTGCTATCCGCATTATTGCAGACCATGTCCGCACCGCAACCTTTATTCTTGGTGACCCGCAGGGTGTTACTCCGGCAAGAACTGGAGCTGGCTACATTCTCCGCAGAATCATCCGCCGCGCTGTACGTTACGGTCGCAAGCTTGGAATTGAAGGTTCTTTCCTTGCAAAACCGGCAGGTATTATAATAGAAGAATACAAAGAAGCTTACCCTGAATTGCCCGAACACGAGGCTTTTGTTAAGGAACAGCTTACTTTGGAAGAAGAGAAGTTTGGCAAGACCCTTAAGTCTGGAGAGAATGAATTCCAGAAGCTTTTGCCCAACCTTCAGAAGAATCCAAAGAAGATTATCCCTGGCCGCGTGGCATTCCGCCTTTACGACACCTTTGGCTTCCCAATAGAGATTACCGAGGAAATGGCCAAGGAAAACGGCATGTCCGTAGACATTGAAGGCTTTAAGGCAGAGGAAAAGAAGCACCAGGAAGAGTCACGCTCCCTTAGCGCTGGTACGTTCAAGGGCGGTCTTGTTGACCACAGCGAGATTACCACAAAGTACCATACAGCAACCCACCTTTTGCAGCAGGCTCTTGTTAGCGTTCTTGGCGATGAGGTTGCCCAGAAGGGTTCAAACATTACTGCTGAGCGTATGCGCTTTGACTTTAGCTTCCACCGTGCAATGACTAAGGAAGAGATTGCCCAGGTAGAGGCTATTGTTAACGAGCAGATTCAGAAGGATTTGCCTGTTTCCATGGAGGTTATGCCTCTTGAGCAGGCTAAGGCTGAAGGTGCACGTGCTTTGTTTGGCGAAAAGTACGAAAGCCAGGTAAAGGTTTACACTATTGGTCCAAAGGAAGGCTGGTTCAGCAAGGAAGTTTGCGGTGGCCCACATGTTCAGCATACGGCCCAGATTGGTAAATTCAAGATTGTAAAGGAACAGTCTTCTTCTGCCGGTGTGCGCAGAATCCGTGCAACTATAGAGGGTGGACTTCCGCTGGAAAAGCAGGCATAAGAACTGCAAATAAGCTACTTGGCTTGTAACGAATTTTATTATTGATTTGTTATATTTTTAGAAAGGGGTTAGGCCTCTGCACCGGATTTCGGTTGATTTTTATAAATTGAAGAGGAAAGTTATATGAAACGTTTAGCAATTGGTTTTACAATGTTGCTTTCTGCGGCTGGTTTTTTGTTTGCACAGAATGAGTTGCAGCCCCTTGCCGTGGTAAAACTGCACAAATCAGAAACTATTACCCTAAAGCAGCTTAAGGCTCGTGCCGGTGTTGCAGAAAAACAGTACGAAGCTTACGGCATGAAGATGACCGATGCCCAGAAGGTAGAGCTTAGGAAGGCAACCCTTGACGGAATGATTGCCAACAAGCTTATTGCCCAGCAGGCTGCAAAGGAAGGTCTTGCAATTACGGATTCACAGGTGAACGCGGCTTTTGTAAGCTCATTCAGCCAGGGTGGACAGCAGATTACCGAAGCCCAGCTTGAACAGGCCGTAAAGAAGTCTACCGGTAAGTCTTTGAACGACTATATTTTGGAAACAACAGGAATGTCTGTTGCCGACTACAAGGCTTACATTAAGGAATCTATCACTGTTCAGCAGTACATTGTAAGCAAGAAGCAGGACGAAGCAAAGAAGATTTCTGCTACAGACAAGGAAGTTAACGAGTTCTACGACATAAACAAGACCAAGTTTGTTTGGGACGACATGGCAAAGCTTTTCCTTTATGTTATTCCAAAGGGAAAGGATGCTGAAGGAACAAAGGCAAAGGCAAATGCTGCACTTAAGCAGGTTTCCGCAAAGCAGGCTTCCAGAACAGACATAATGAAGTCTTCTGACAACGGAAAGGTTTACCAGGCCGGAGAAATCATGGTTCACAACAATGCCCAGACAGCACAGGCCCAGGGTTGGACTATGGATAAGATGAAGGAACTCTTTGGCCGCAACGTAGGCTTTACAAGCGAATTGATTGACGGTGGCAACAACTGGCAGTTCTATTCAGTTCTTAACAAGTACAGCGCAAAGATGCTTAAGCTTTCTGATCCAGTTGAACCAGAATCAAAGCACACTGTAAAAGAATATATTAAGGGTACTTTAACAACCCAGAAGCAGGGTCAGTTCCTTCAGAAGGCTGCCAACGACATTGCCAAGAACCTGGACAATGCCTCTAACGTAGACCGCAAGAAGACTGGTGATGCACTTACAAAACTTTTAAGCTGGTAGGTTTGCCGTGTCTCGTCGGAAAGGAAGAATTCTGGCATTTCAGGCTCTCTACTCATACGATGTGGGTAAAAAGAGCCTGGATGACCTTTTAAAACTTGATTGGGTAGATAATAATACTGAAAGTGAAGCAAAAAATGCCGATACTGAAAAGGACGATTTTGCCCGTATTCTCATTTCCGGAACAATAAATCATCTTGAAGAGATTGATGCTCTTATAAAGGGGCACTTGTCCGAGCGATGGGAATTTAACCGTGTTAACAAGGTGTCTTTGGCGATTTTGCGAGTGAGCATTTTCCAGCTTTTGTACCAAAAGGAAACGCCCGGGTCTGTGGTTATTGACGAAGCCATAGCCATTGCAAAGGAATTCGACACAGACATTTCCTTCAAATTCATTAATGCTGTTCTGGACAAAATTCGTAAAGAGATAGCAACTTGAATACAAAGACTAAAACTTTAGGATTTTCCTCATTCATGGCGCATGGAGCTATGAAGCCTTGTGCAAGACACATTGCTTTGGCCGCTCTTTGCGCAATTTTATTTTCTTGCCTCTTTGTCCTTGCGGGATGTTCTTCCCACTCTGAAGGGGCTGCAATAAGCACAGAGCTGGGCTTTGTTGACATTTTGATTGGCCAGGGCAAGACCAAGGAAGCAATGGAGCTTTTGCAAAGGACGGAAAAGCTTGCCACTACGCCTTTGGAGAGCATGGGTGTCTACAAGCGCTATGTTACCCTTGGCGAGTCCGACCGCGCTGAACGTGCGCTAAAAAAAGCCCTCCGTAAGCACAAGAAGGACAAGCAGCTGCTTGCGGTTTACGGAAATTTCCTGCTGGACCAGAACAAGACAAAAAAAGCCCTTAAGGTTACCAAGCCACTTTCCGGCACCGAATACGGTTCCATCTATGCGGAAGCCTTCCTTTCTTATGCTTTGGAGACCGGATGGAGCGCTGACGACTTGTTTGGAAAGACCTTCTTTTTGTTCAGGGGAAAGAAGAAGAATCCCGACCACACTGCTACCGCAAAAGAAAAGTTTGAGGTTTTCTACGATTCCCGCTTTGTTCCAATTTACCTGGACGCTGCCCGAAGCACAAAACTTTCCCGCTGGGCCCGTAATGCCGCTGCCCTTTGCATGAAGGAAGGCAATTTTAACAAGGCATCTGAAGCCTATATTGGTAGCGTTGACTCTTTGGAAGATTCGCTTTTCTGGGGTTCCGTCTTTTATGACGCAGGCCACTACACCGAAAGCCTTGAAGCTTTGCTTGCTGGGGATTCCTTCCCCGGTTCTGTGGCGCTAAAGATTGAGCACAAGGCACTGGAGGCTGATGACTATTACCTTCTTGAAGAAGATGCCGCCGCAGAAAAGATTCGCAGTGAGCTTATAGACGTAATTTTGGCTGAATCTGTGAATGCAAATGCCGGTTTGACTTCTTATGCCAAGCAGGTGCTTCCTGTTGTTTACGTGAACAGCGCAATGTACTTAAAGAGCCAGAACGACCTTGCCAAGGAATTCAGCAGGCTGGACATTCTTGTTAACAAATTCCCGGATTACGTGCCGGGTCTTGCTTCTTACGGTGACTATGCGCTTTACCTTTTGAGCCGACCGCCGGAGGACAAGCTTTCTCAGGACTTGCGCTATGCAGGTCTTAGAACCATGGCAATGGAAGAAGAGGACAGGATTCCAAAAATATCTCTGGAAGATGCCATTGAAAAAATAGACGCGTCTCTTGAGCGCACCAATAACCCAAGGCTAATCGTTATACGCGAGCAGCTTTTGGCCCAATTGCACCGCGAGTGGGAGACTGAGCACAAGGCAAGCCGTATTTGGCCGCTTTTGGAAAAGAATGCACTGGAAAAGGCTTCTTTGTACCCCGACGATGTTATTCACTATGCGGTTGTCGTGTTGCTTAACAACGGGCACGCAGATGACGCAAGGGACTTGTTCATAAAATACGAGCAGTCTTTGCACGAGGAAGCCCTTACCGGAAAGAAGAAGTCCGATGCTAAAGACTTGGATTATATTCCGCCAAAGTTTGAGCCTTCTGAGCATCCTGAACTGCTGAACCTTTGGGAATGTGAAGCCGCCGCCTGGTTCTACGTGCAGGATGGCCGTATAGACGAAGCACAGTCAATGTACAGGCATGTTATAGAAAACTTTTCAAAGAGGAGCCCAATATTCAGTTCCGGTGGAAAGACGGAGGCTGTAACCAACGCCTATATCAATACCGCCAACATCTACGCGGGTAGGGGACAGAGTGCTTTGGCCTTGGACAGCCTAAAGAAAGCTTTGCCAAGAACTTTGGACGAGGGCTTAAAGGCGGATGTGCTCTACCGCATTGGAAAGGAATACTACTATCAGGGTGACTACAAGAATGCAATCCGTTCGCTCCAGTATTCGCTTAACCAGGACAATGGGCAGAACAAGGTGCGTAACCGTGCAAGGCTTATCCTAAAGCAGGCGCAAGACAAGAACAAATAGGCGTGAGCAAAATGAACTAGCAATAAAAACAAAAAACCGGGTCATTTTTACCCTTCAAGGTAAGTGCCCGGTTTTTTTTGTGTCATTTTGACCCAGAAATTATTTTGCCTGCATATCTTTAATCCAAAAATACGCAGTTTTGGCAATTTGTTTGCTATTCAATAACAGCGATGATGTCTGAATTCTTAAGGATAAGATAGTCTTCGCCGTCAATTTTGATTCCTGTTCCAGAATATTTATCGTAAAGGATTTTTTCTCCAGGTTTTACGGTGATTTTTTCTTTTTCTGTGCCCGGACCGACAGCTTCTACTGTTGCCTGCTGGGTTTTTTCCTGAGAAGTTTCAGGAATGATGATTCCGCCTGCTGATTTTGTTTCTGCAGCTACCTGCTTTACCAATACGCGGTCTGCCAAAGGTCTGATTTTCATTATATTTCCTCCAAATGTATGTTATTAAAAGCCTGTATAACAAATTTCTGTCATGCTGAACTTGATTCAGCATCTACAGATTCCGAAACAAGTTCGGAATGACGGTTATTTATTATTCGTTATGCTAAAATATAATAAATTTTCTACCAGAGCGTCAAATAAATTCGGCGGGGAATTTTTTGCAATTTTTTTCCGGTGGCTAAAAAGTTGGCATGGAACTTGCTATTTCTTTATTGAAAATATTTAGCGAGGAGTGGTAATTATGGAAGCTGCAAAGACTTTTACACCTGTTTCTGATGACGAAAATGTTTTGAACCTCTATCTTAAGGAAATCAATAAGATTCCGCTGCTTTCCCGCGAAGAAGAAAATGAACTTGCGCTTAAGGCAAAGGCTGGTGACAAGGCTGCAAAAGACAAGATTGTTAGTGCCAACCTTCGCTTTGTTGTGAATGTTGCAAAGAAGTACCAGAGCCACGGTCTTGACCTTACAGATTTGATTAGCGAAGGAAACATTGGTCTTTTGACGGCAATCGACCACTTTGACGTGGAAAAGGGCTACCACTTTATTTCTTATGCAGTCTGGTGGATCCGCCAGGCAATTCTTAAGGCCATCTGCGAAAAGAGCCGTGCCATCCGCTTGCCGCTCAACAGGGCAAATGAGCTTGTTCAGATAGAAAAGACACGCAAGGCTATTGGCCACAAAAAGAATGAAGACCTTGAATTCCGCGAGATTGGAAAGATGCTGGGAATGTCTCCAAGCCATGTCCGTGAGCTTGTAAACCTGGGCCGCGACATGATAAGCCTTGATGCCCGCATTGCAGGAGATGACACCGGCAGGAATACCGTTGCAGACTTTATCGAAGACACATATTACGCTGCTCCTGACTACCAGGCAATCAACAATTCCATGAAGGATGACATAGACAGCGTTCTTAATACGCTTAAGCCAAAGGAAGCAAAGGTTTTGCGCCTGCGCTACGGTCTTGGCGGTGGTCGTCCAATGTCTCTTAAGGAAGTGGGTGATGCCTGCAACCTTACCAAAGAAAGAATCCGCCAGATAGAAAAGCGTGCCCTTGTGCGTATGCAGAACCCGGCCCGCATGAGCAGGTTGGAATCTTACGTAGCATAAATTTTTACAGGGTGTCCCCCGTACCCCCCAAATCAAGGGGAGGGAAAACCCCCTACTCCGAAGCGAGGTTTTTCCCTGCTAGAAACTTCGTTGCAAGTTCCCCTTGGACCCCTCCCTTTCCCGGCACGGCTTAGGGGATACCCCTAAGAACCCCAAATTAGTTTCCATTTCTGTTTTTTTTGTATTTCTGTACATGTCTGGAAAAACAGAGTAATTTCTGCTATACTTAACAGGCTCATTTTTCTAACAGGAGACAGATTTGGCGGACATACATGTTTTTCCGGAGGCCCCGGAAGGAACACCGGAGAGTGACTTTGTTCACCTGCACGTGCATTCGGACTATTCGCTTTTGGACGGAGCTTCCAAGCTAGACACGCTGATTGCAAAGGCAAAGCGGCTGAACATGAAGGCCCTTGCGCTTACAGACCACGGCAACATGTTTGGCGTTCTGAACTTTGAGCATATCTGTCATGCTAATGGCATAAACCCTGTGTGCGGAGAGGAATTTTACGTTGCATACAAGGACCACACGGAAAAAACAGACATTCCTTTTGGCAGGAATGGTCATCATGCCCACAACTTTCACCTTATCCTGCTTTGCAAAAATCAGACCGGCTACAAGAACATGTGCTGGCTTTCTTCCATTGCTTTTCAGGAAGGACTTTACTACGGCAAACCCCGCATAGACTTTGAGCTTTTAAAACGCTACCACGAAGGTATAATCTGCCTTTCTGCCTGCATTCAGGGGGAAATTCCCCAGCTTTTGATGAATGGGCGCACGGAAGAGGCCTATCAGGTTGCAAAGGAATACAAGGAGCTTTTTGGGGCTGACCATTACTATATAGAAATCCAGAGCCACGGTTTGGAAGACCAGATTAAGGTTGCGCCGCTTTTGGTAAAGCTTGCAAAGGACCTGGACATTCCCATAGTTCTTACAAACGACGTTCACTATGCAAACCAGGATGATGCCGAAGCCCAGGATGCCCTGCGCTGCATTGGATTCAAGAAGCTTTTGGACGAACCCCACCAAAAGATGGGCGGTGACCAGAACATTGCAGAATGGTACCTGAAGACTGCGGACGAGATGAAGAAAATCTTTCCCCAGTGGCCTGAGGCTGTTGAAAATACAAAGAAAATCGCCGCCATGTGCGACCTTACGATTCACCAGTACAAGACCCAGGAACTTAAGGACTGCCTTCCCCGCTTTGAGCTGCCTGCCGAATTCCGCACCCATGGTGATGACTACAAGTCGGATCAGGATGACTACATGCGCTACATCGTTGAAGAGGGTCTTAAGAAGCGCTACAAGGAAATAACCCCGGAGATTCGCGAGCGTGTTGAATATGAACTTGGAATCATCTTTAAGATGGGTTTTTCCGGCTACTTTTTGATAGTTTGGGAATTCATAAACTGGTCCAAGTCTACCTATGACAATGTGAACAAAATTCCCAAGCCTTACATTCCTATTGGGCCGGGACGTGGTTCGGGTGCAGGTTCCGTAGTTGCCTACTGCATGACCATTACGGACATTGACCCCTTCCGCTACAAGCTGATTTTTGAGCGCTTTTTGAACCCTGAGCGTGTTTCCATGCCGGACTTTGACGTTGACATGGACTTCGACTACAGGCAGGATATAATTCAGCATACCCGTGACCTTTACGGAGACCCCCAGGTTGGCCATATCGTTACCTTTGGAACCTTAAAGCCAAAGAACTGTATTGCAGACGTTGGCCGTGTGCTTAACATTCCGCTTAACGAAGTTGCAATGCTAAAAAAATGCATTCCGGACAACCCCAAGGCCAAGCTTAAGGATGCCTTTACCCCGCCGGACGAAAAACATCCGGACAACGGGCAGCTTATTCCCTACAAGGACGACCCAAAGTACAAGAGGCTTTTTGAACTTGCATCCAAGCTTGAGGGTGTAAACAGAAACACTGGTCTTCATGCTTCGGGTATGGTTATTGGTCTTACCGCCTTGCCTGACTGGGCGCCTGTTTTTAAGGATCCAAAGACCGGGGAAGTTGGCGTTCAGTATACAATGGACATAATTGAGCCGTGTGGTCTTGTAAAGATGGACTACCTTGGGCTAAAGACGCTTTCGCTTATCCGCTATGCAGAGAACATAATCAACAAGCACAAGAAGGAAGGGGAGCCGGATTTTGTTACCGCAAACGTAAGCGAGTCTGACGAAAAGACCTTTGACCTTTTCTGCCGGGGAGACACGGTTGCAGTCTTCCAGTTTGAATCTCCTGGTATGCAGAAGATTTTGCGCCAGGCACAGCCCAGACGCTTGGAAGAACTTGTCGCTTTGAACGCGCTTTACCGTCCGGGACCTATGGATTACATTCCCCAGTATATTGAAGGAAAGTGGCATCCGGAGACAATCCATTACCCGGACCCCTGCCTTGAGGATATCCTAAAGGAAACATACGGTGTTATGGTTTACCAGGAGCAGATCATGCAGGTAAGCCAAAAGATTGCAGGATTCAGCCTGGGTGCGGCAGACATGCTCCGACGCGCCATGGGTAAGAAAAAGCCTGAAGTCCTAATGGGAAAAAAGAAGGACTTTGAAGAAGGTGCAATCAAGAACGGCTTTACCAAGGAACACGCAGATGAAATTTTTGAAATCATGGTTCCCTTTGCAGGCTACGGTTTTAACAAGAGCCATGCGGCGGCATATTCTGTTGTTGCATACCGCACCGGTTACCTAAAGGCCCACAAGCCCGCTGAATTTATGGCGGCAAACCTTACCAACGAAATTACTTCCACGGACACGCTGCCTGTTTATATTGAGGAAGCACGAAAGATGGGCATCCCCGTTGACGCTCCAGATGTTAACCGCTCAGACGTAATATTCGACGTAGTTAACGGCCACATAGTCTTTGGCCTTAAGGGAATCAAGGGTATGGGAGAGGGTGCTGCAACCGCTATAGTAAAGGAACGCGAGGCAAACGGCCCATTCAAGTCTTTTGACGACTTTATCTCCCGCATAAGCTTCCAGGAAGTGAACAAGAGGGCAATAGAAGTCCTTATCAAGACCGGTGGATTTGACAAGCTGGACAAGAACAGGGCAACCCTAATCCTCAACTACGAAAAAGCCATCCAGTATGAAGAAAAGAAGCGTCTTGGCAGCGACAGCGGACAGGTTTCCCTCTTTGAAGATGCCGGTATAAAGGAATTTGCAGACTTTAAGTATGAAGAAGTTGAAGAAATGCCCAAGATGGAGCTTCTTAATATAGAAAAAGAACTGATTGGCTGCTACGTTTCGGGGCACCCCCTGGACGAATGGAGGCATGCCATAGAAAAATGTGCCACAATCTCCAGCGAGAACATAGAAAAGGCCGGCAAGGAAGACAAGGCGGAAAAAGCGGCACTTGAAGCTAGCGGAAGAAAGCCCTGGCAGATGAAGAACAGCGGAAGAAGCTATGTTGCCATAGGCATGATTCAGGGGCTTAGGCAGATACTCACAAAAAAAGGCGCCCAGATGTGCTTTGCCAAGCTTGCAGACTTTAAGGGTACAATAGACATTACCTTCTTTCCAAAGGTGTGGGAGCAACTAAAGGACAAGATTCAGGATGAGGGAGTCTATGCCTTTAAGGGCAAGGTTGACGGTAGCAGGGAAAGCCCCAGCCTTCTTGTGGACACAATGGAAGACCCCAAGGAACTGGAGCAAAAGTCTATTTCTGCCGTACACATAAAGATGCGCGAGGATTTTTCTTCCATGAAAGAAATAAGCCCTTTGCGGGATTTTTTATTTGGCGGAAGTGGCAATTGTGTAGTATATTTTCATATAAGCGTAAATGGATCTCCTTTTACGGTAAAAGCCAACCAGCAGATGCAGGTTCCTTCCGATCCTGATTTTATACAGTCGTTGAAGGATCAAAACCTTGTGGAAGATGTCTGGTGCGAATAAAAATTGATTTAAGAGGTTTGTATGCCAAGAACAATATTTTCTATAGTTTCCTTTGTTGTTTCTGTCTATGCGCTGCTTTGCTTTCTGCGCATACTGCTAACATGGGTTCCTTCCCTTTCCTACAGCCGTTTTTCGCGTTTTTTGGGAAAGGTATGCGACCCCTACCTGAATGTTTTCCGTGGAATCAAGTGGCTAAGGCTGGGCAGCTTTGACTTTTCAGCCGCACTGGGCTTGTGCATACTGGGTGTTCTTGCCTCCATGCTTTCTGGCTTTGCTGGCAGGTCAACCATTACCCTGGGGTTTGTTGGCCAGATGATTTTACAGCTTGCATGGTCAGTCATTGTTTCCATCGTAACCTTCCTAATCATCATTCTTGCAGTAAGGCTTATAGTTCTTTTTGTGCGCAAGGGACAGTATTATTCAAGCCCCATACTTGACCAGATAGACGCTTCAATTTCTCCCCTTGTCTACAATATAGCCCGTACCTTTACCGCCGGAAAAAAGGTTAGCTACACTACGGCCCTTGTAATAGCAATAATCGCTTTGGCGGGAATAATAGTCCTTGGTTCAATAGCCGTTTGGCTCATTTCCGGAATACTGGCTGGAATTTAATTATAAAAGCGGATGAAGCTTTCTGAACTGGGAATTCCGCTGGAAAGTCTTGCGGGTGTTGGAAAATCAAAGGCATCTCTTTTTAGCCGCCTGAACATCTTTACCGTTGGTGACCTTTTGGGAACCTATCCACGCGACTGGGAAGACAGGACAAAGGCATGCACCCTTAGCCAGTACGCCCAGAACTACGGAAAGGTTCACACGGTATGCAAGGTTCTTGCCCACGATTTTTTTGGCTACGGCAAGATGAAGACCCTAAAGATAGCCGTAACCGATGGAACTGCAAACGCATTCCTTATTGCCTTTAACCGCCCCTTCCTGCAAAAGTCACTGCCAGAGGGAAGCATAATAAGCGTAACAGGCAAATTTGAGCTTAGGTACAATACGCTGCAGGCATCATCCTTTGAAGCAGAACGTCTTTCGTATTCAGGGGAACTTGAAGACTGGCAGAACAAACCCATACCAGGTAGCGGAGTCTTGCCGGTTTATCCGCTTACAGAAGGCATAACGCAAAAAATCTACCGCAAGATTGTTGCATCGGCATTGCAGCAGTACGGAAAGTCGCTTGAAGATGATTTACCCGCCTTGATAATCCAGGAGCGGAAGCTTTTGCACAAGACGCAGGCGCTGGCCTTTATTCATCAGCCCAAGGACATAAGCCAAGTCCTTCTTGCCAAGCGCACCCTCATTTACGAAGAGCTTTATTTTTTTGAATACAAGATGGCAGAGCATACCCTGCGTCACAGGGGTAGCCTTCCTTCTGTAGAACAGGCATCTGCATTCGAAGCAGCCCAACCTAGTTCAACGCAATCCTCGCAATCCACGCAATCCGGTGGAGCAAAGGGTATTTCTGAATCAAAGGGCATTCCAAGCGCAGCATCTTATTTTTCAACACCGGACGTAAGCAAAAGTGAATTCATGGAATCCCTTTCCCCAAGGCAAAAACAGCTTGTGGAACGACTTCCCTTTGAATTTACCCAGGGGCAGATGGCGGCAATTTTCCAGATGAACCGCGACATAGACAAAAGCCAGGACGGTCTTAACACGCTAAAGAACCGCCCGGACGCTTTGGAAAGGCAGCCCTTCTCCATGCAGAGGCTTTTGCAGGGAGACGTAGGTTCCGGAAAGACCCTCGTTTCCTTTATGCTTTGCCTTAGAACCATAGACTACGGCGGCCAGTGCGCACTTATGGCACCAACGGAACTCCTTGCAAGACAGCATGCCGAAAACGCAGCCAGCTTGCTTGAGCCAATCGGTGTAAAAGTTGCATTCCTTACCGGAAACCTAAAGGCGGCAGGAAGACAGGCTTTGCTTAATGCCCTAAAAGACGGAAGCGTAAACTTTGTAGTTGGAACACACGCGCTTTTTAGCCGCAACATCCAGTACGCAAACCTCCAGCTTGCGGTAATAGACGAGCAGCACCGCTTTGGAGTTACCCAGAGGGAATCAATACTTGCAAAGGGACGTGTCTCTTCCGGCGAATACAGTCACACCCCCGACCTTCTTATGATGAGCGCAACACCTATCCCGCAGACATTGGCACTAACCGCATTCGGAGACTTGGACGTAAGCACAATACACAGCATGCCGCAGGGAAGGCTTCCGGTAAAGACCTATCTTAGCGTTATGGGAAACGAAAGGAATGCCTACGAAGCAGTACGCAAAGAACTTATGGCCGGCCACCAGGCATATTTTGTATACCCAAGAATCGGGGAAGACGAGCCTTTGGAGCAAGAAACGGCAGAAAGCCAGGGCAACCTAAAGTCCGCACAAGAAATGTTCAATTTTCTTTCCAAAGAAGTCTATCCCACATTCAAGTGTGCGCTTGTGCACAGCAAGGTGGAAGAAGAAGAAAGCCGACAGATTCTTGAAGACTTTAGGCAGAACAAGATACAGGTTCTGGTTGCAACAACAGTTGTAGAAGTTGGCGTGGACGTACCGAACGCAACATGCATAGTAATAGAACACGCAGACAGGTTTGGCCTTGCAGAACTCCACCAGCTTAGGGGTAGGGTAGGAAGAAGCAGCCTGCAAAGCTATTGCTTCCTCATCTACGGAAAAAACATTACCCCGGTAGGAATTGAGCGCCTAAAAGCCCTGCACCAGACAAACGACGGCTTTAAAATAGCAGAAGAAGACCTAAGGCTCCGTGGACCGGGAGAAGTTTCGGGAACAGCCCAGTCAGGCTACCTGACGCTTGGAATTGCAGATTTGGCACGCGACAAAGACATACTCATGCAGGCCCGCTACGACGCGTTTGAAATGCTAAGGCGTTCAAGCCAAAATCCGCCGCAAAGATAAAATCACATTGTCCAGTCAAAGTCACCGCTTACAATAACATCCTTGTGTCCCTTAACAATCTGCCCGATTACGTAAGCGTTAATCTTGTTTGCCTTCATGTGCTTGATTATGTCGTTAGCATGTTCCTTCTTTGCAACCACTGTAAGACCAACCCCAAGGTTAAAAGTCCTGAGCATTTCTTTTTCCGAAACATTCGCAGTCTTTTTTATCAATTTAAAAATATCCAGAATCTGGTATTTTGAAGCATCAATGCTTGCAGAAAGATTGTCCGGCAAAATGCGGTTAAGGTTTTCGCAAATACCGCCGCCTGTAATATGGGCAAGACCCGTTATCCAGTTTGTGGGGAACAAATCCTTTAGCGCCTTGTAGTAGCACCTGTGCGGTTCCAAAATAACATCAATGAATTTTTTCTTCCCGATTTTTGCATCCAGAATCTTGGGGTATTTTTTCATCACCTTTCTTACAAGAGTGTAACCGTTCGTGTGGATTCCGCTTGATTCAAGAGAAATTACCACGTTGCCCTCTTTAATTTTTGAACCGTCTATAATCTTGCTTTTTTCCACAATGCCAACAATGCTGGACGTTAGAATGTATGTGCCGGCCTTTAGAACACCTGGCTGCTCAGAAGTCTCGCCCCCGGTAAGAACACATTCCTGCTTCTTGCATGCATCTGCCACAGACTTTACAATCTTGTTTATGTCTTCCTTATTCATCTTTCCGCAGATAATTGCATCCTGAACCGTAAGCGGCCTTGCACCCATAACAATGCAGTCGTTTATAAGGTGGTTTATCATGTCGTAAGAAACATTTTCCAGCTTGCCGTACTGCGCTGCCAAAAGCTGCTTTGAACCAGGCTCCTCTGTCTTTAAAACAAGAACCGGATTTTTGTACTCCTTAAACTTTATGTCGTACAAAGAAGAAAACGCGCCAATTTTATTCAGTACCCTTTCGTTGTCTGTATTCAAAGCCTTAGCCATTGCCTTTTTTGTCTCGTTTGCCAAGTCAATGTTAACGTCATACTTAAGATTTTTTTTCATGATAAGTCCCCATCAATTTGCAGTTTTCGTCTAAAAAATATTATACAAAAATTCAAGCCTCTTGCAACAGATGTTCTTCCTTCTCTGGAGCCGCCTTTATGGTTAAACTGCCCCTTCGGGGATCAAGTGTATTACGGGCTTTCCGGGGCATGGAATTCGGTAGCAATTAGCGCCAAGGAGGGCGCGTCATTTGTTGGCATAAAACGCTTGGCAAGTTTTTGCAAAAAACTTGCGTGGAGAAAATTACAAGGATGTAATTTTCTCCACATTGCACCCCCTCCAATCCCGGCTAGGATTTTTTTGTTTCTCTTATTCTTAATCCGTTCATGCTTGAATCAAACTTCTGAACCAGTATTCAACCAAGGATGCCCAAATAATCCAATTTCATAATTCGCATTTCTTTCCAAAAAGCAGGCAGTGTGCCTGTCGGCATAACAATATTTTAAACCGCAAACCGGCTTGCCCGTTTTGAAAATTATGTTAGGTTTTCTTTATTCTTTTGTCCAATCCTCTACTTTTATCCAAGGAATACGGACAAATTCTTCATAATTATTTGTAACAACAGTAAGATTTCTTGTCATTGCCTGTGCTGCAATCTGCATATCATAAGGACCGATTACTTTTCCCTCCTTTTCAAGGTATGCTCTTATCAAACCGTACGCTTCTGTGTCTTCAGTTGTAAAGTCTATTATATTGTTGAAGTCCGTACAGAAATCCAATAATGCCAGCCGATTCTTTTCTCTGTTCTGACTTTTTGAAGCTCCATATTCCATTTCTGCAATTGAAACTGATGACAAAAACAGTTCATTACTGTCAGAAGCGAGTATTTTCTTTGTGAGATTCGGAAATTTATTCTTTATCAAGAAGATACAAATATTTGTGTCTAAAAGATACATTAAAATTCTTCCCTTGTTTCAAGTTTTGGTTGGTTCCTACCATCAGACATAAAATCATCTGAGAACATATCAACTGCCTGCATAAAAGAGTCCCATTGATTATCTATCGGAAGCAAAAGAACAATATCTCCGATCTTATTTACCCTGACCTCATCCGAGGAAAAACGATATTCTTTTGGCAACCTTACAGCCTGGCTACGTCCATTTTCAAATACCTTTGCAGTCATCATATCGATCACCCGCCCTTCACTATAAGTATATATCATGGTATATATCGTGTCAAGTGATCATAACATACCCGCCACGCTTCAGCTTCTTTTATTATGTTACAAAACTGTAAGATACCGTAATGTTGTGCGAAGGACTTATCGATCTGCGGGTGTTATGATCATGCCATCAGATGAAACAAACGGTGTCAAAATCACACACACAAAGAAAGAGGTAGCCAAAGGACAAAATTTGTTAAGGCGATCAGCGGAAAGAAAGCAATGATGGTAGTTATGGTACTGGCAGTCATCGGAACAGTGATGGATATCATTACATCCGTAAGACTTTCCACAACTCCGGATTACATGGGAATGGGTGCCGTTTGGGTC
>JAGCWT010000037.1 GCA_017961705.1 Treponema sp. | reverse complement strand
CGATTTCCTTGTCCCTTGAATAGAGGGCTTTTAGGATGATTGGGGTGGTGATTGAGCTTATTATGATGAGGAGGATTACAGCGGTAAAGAATGTGTGTTCCAAGAGGCCTGCAGCAAGTCCACGTTGGGCTACGATGAGGGCAACTTCGCCGCGGGTCATCATTCCGCAGCCGATTTTTAGGCTTTCCAGGCGGTTGAAGTGGCATGCCCTTGCCATGAGTCCGCAGCCTATTACTTTTGCGCCCATGCCCACAAGTACGAATGCCAGCGAGAAGACGAGTATTGTTGTGTCTATGTTCTTTATGTTGGTGGCAAGTCCTATGGATGCAAAGAAGACAGGTCCGAAGAGCATGTAGGAGTTTATGTCCATTTTGCGGGCTATGTAGTCGGAATCCTTTGTGGAGCAAAGAATTACACCTGCTATGTAGGCTCCGGTTATGTCTGCTACGTTAAAGAAGTGCTGGGCAATGTATGACATGGAGAATGCCAGTGCAAGTCCTACGATGGGGATGCGGCGGGTGTGGTTGTAGCGCTTTTCCACGATTTTGAAGATTCTGTAGAAGAGGTAGCCTGCTACCAGTGCGAATACAAAGAATAGTGCTGTGTTTAAGACTACTTTTAGGGTGTTGGAACTTGGGTCTTTGAAGCCGATTACCACGGTTAGCACTATGATTCCTATTACGTCGTCTATGATTGCGGCGCTTACGATTGTGGTTCCGGTGAAGTTTTTTAGCTTGCCGAGTTCCTTTAGGGTTTGGACGGTTATGCTTACGCTTGTGGCGGTTAGGATTGTTCCTATGTAGATTGCCTTGTAGAAGTTTTCGGAGCCAACTTTGTCGAAGCCAAAGAAGAACATGAAGAGGATTGTTCCGCATACCAAGGGAATGAAGACTCCGGCGCATGCGATTAGGGTTGCCTTTAGGCCGCTGCGCTTTAGTTCGTTTATGTTTGTTCCCAGTCCTGCATTGAACATTAAAAGGATTACCCCAATTTCTGCCATTCCGGCCAAAAATTGTGACGGCTGAACCCAACCGAGCAGGCTGGGGCCTATTATGAGTCCGGCTACTATTTCTCCCGCAACCTGGGGTGCCTTTAAGCGTCTTGCTGTTAGTCCGAAGAGCTTTGCAAAGATTATGATGATTGCAAGCTGGCGTAAAATCTCGATGGTTTCCATAAACGGCCTCTTTGTTTTTTAGTACCCGCTATACTAGCGCTTTTTGTTTGTTGTTGCAAGTTTACTCAAATTTTGGATTTTCAAGGGAGGTTTCCTTGCACCCCACTTTTGGAGGGGAGGAACCCACTCAGAGTCCGAAGCCCGTTGTTTCCTCCCCCGCTTGAAACTTCGTTGCGCGTTCCAAACCTCCCTTCGCCGGTACGCACTTGCTACCGTTTCATCTCGGGCACGGCTTAGGGGCCATATCGCTCAACGTTTCGCGATATGCCTAAGAACCCCCTTTTTTTACATATATTGCTTTAGGAAGCAGAACAGTTTTTTTCAACTCTTCTTTATTGATTTGCATAAAAAGTCGCATGTGTGCGCGTCCTGTTAACTCGAAGTTTTGAAATGAAAATTGTCCCGTGTTCAGTTTTTGGATTTTCATGCCGATAAATTGAGTATGAATATTTCTGAAATGCTGCGGCTTGCTTTTAGTGTGGTTGCAGATTGGCGCGTTATTGTTACCGCCGTACTTACAATTTTTATTATCTCACTTGCAAACTATGTAATAAGGTACAAAAAGCGTCCTCTTTCGCTTAAAAAGCGTAAGGCTCTTCTTAAGGCCCAGGCTGAAGCTGCTGCTGCGGCTGCCAAGACCGAAAAGAAGGATGGGCAGGCTGAAGGTGAGGGTGCTAATGGTGACCACAACCAAAAGTCAGCTCCTGCTGCTTCCGGGGCAAAGAAAAAATAGTCTTAACTAGGCTTTTATCTTGCCGATAATTTTATTGACCAGTTTTCTTCTGTTAAACATAAAACTCCTCCTGATTTTAAGGTGCGCTTCTGTAACGGGGCGCTCCTTTTTTTTGTCCAGGGGCATTTTTTCAGCTGTATTTACGCAATTCATGAATTTTTCGCAAGTGAGCCTCCCTTTCCAGGGCCAGCGGCATTTTTTTATTAGCCTTCTTGATTTTAGTTCCGAAAGGATTGCCTGAATGTCTTCTTGGTCCCAAATCCTTAGTCCAAAAAGTGCAAGGTCTTTTTTGTTGAATTCGCTTTCGAGGAGGGCTTGTGTCTGGCTGTAGCCGTACATTTTCCTGTTCTTGGTAATAAAGCTTAGGGCAAGGTCAAGGTCGTATGCAAAGGGAGCTTTTCCTCCGCGCTCGCATACGTCGCAGCCTGAACAGACGGCTTCTTCTGCTCCCAGGGCATCTAGCAGCACTTGTCTTCTGCATGTTGTGCTTTCTGCAAAGAGCAGCATTTTGTATTCCCTGGAATGCTTGGGGTAGGTGCTGAATTTTTTGTGGTCAGCGTAGTTCCAGAGCAGGATGGCTTTTCCTATGCTTCCGTCGCGGGCTATTCTTCCGCTTTCCTGCAGGTAGCTTTCGGCAGTGGAAGGGCTTTCCAGGTGGAGTACGGTGTTTATGTCCTTTTTGTCCACCCCCATTCCCTAGGCACAGGTGCAGCAGAGGACGGCATCTGTTTTACCAAAGAACCATTCTTCCGGT